>JBFWQT010000035.1:0-24363 GCA_050249295.1 Planctomycetota bacterium | reverse complement strand
TCACCGTCAACGTGGATCAGCTGCAGGAACGTGGCCGAGGCCGGCGTCGTGACGTCGAACACCATCACCACGTTCGTGCGCTCCATGCCCACGAAGTTGTAGTGGCGACTGCCGACCTGTCCGTACGCGAGTGCCTCGGGCTCGCCACCCTTGTTGTCGCTGCGCTTGTCGAACTCGCCGGCATCGTCGTTGTGCAGGCCGGGCTTGTGCAGCGCGGTCTGACGCTCGAGGACGTCGCCGCTGTCGTAGACCTGCGAGAAGTCGCTGGCCGCCCAGATCGAGAACGACCGGCCGCCGTAGACGCAGATGCGCTCGCTGTTGCCGGTGCCGTCGGGGTTGTGGTCCTGCGCGAGCAACGAGATGTGCGCGCGGCCGAGCTTCGCGTTGGTGGTCAGCGTGCCGTCGGTGAAGACACCCGCGTCGAGCGTGATGTCGCCGACGTCGCCTTCCAGGTCCTGGTCGCCAGCGTCGGCGTCGATCCACTCGTCGCCCTCGTTGGCGGTCGCGTAGTAGACGACGCCGCCGATGCTGAACGAGACGATGGTGTCGGGCTGGTACATGCCGTGCACCGGCCAGTTCGCCATGTTGATGGTGGCGTTCTCGTTGGGGCCGGTCGTGCCGTCGCGGTCGCTGAGGTCGAGCTGCGGGCCGCCGACCTGGTTCCAGTCCTTGAGGCCGAACGGGCGCACCTCGATCAGCGAGTTCGTCGTCAGGTTGATCACCGCGAACGCGTTGGCCTCCTGCAGTGTGACCCACGCGCGCGTGCCGTCGGGCGACACCGCGATGTACTCCGGCTCGAGGCTCTGCGATGCGCTGCGGTAGATGCGGATGTCCTGTGCGCGCATCGCTGTCTCGGTGCCGTTGAGGCTCGTGAAGTCGATGCGCGCCGTCTCGGTCGGCGCGACCGTGAACGAGAAGCCGACGTCGTCCCACGTGAAGTCGATGATGCTGATCGAGCCGTCCGGATCGCTGACGAGATCGCTCAGGTCGAACGGATCCGGGTACTCCGGCTCGCCCTCGTTGGCGCAGAGCACGCGGCTGCCGTCGGGCGTGAACGTCACCATGTCGGGCAGCGGGCCGACCGTCACGGTGCCGACGCTCGCGCCGTCGCTGGCGCGGAAGAAGTCGATCGTGCCGGCCGCGGCGTGCGTGGCGCCGGTCTCGGCGACGGCAACCAGGCCGTGGTACACGGCGACGCTGTTGGGCACATTGGCGGTGGCGAGCAGGCGCACGAATGTCGGGCTCGAGACGGTGCTGAAGTCCCAGACCTCGACACCGCGACCGGCGCCACCGCTGTCGCCGGGGTTGACCGCGAACAGCAGGTCGTTGGTCGGATCGAACGCGACGATCTCGAAGATGCTGCCGGGCGTGTTCGGCGCGATCGCGCCGGCGTCGACCAGCCAGATCGGGTTGGTGGTCTTCGGCGTCTGCATCGCGCTGGTGTCGAGCAGCAGCAGCTGGCCGCCTTCGCCGAGCATCAGGTCGGTGCCGGAGCCGCGGATCTCGCTGGCTTCGGTGGAGTTGATGCTGTGCGCCTGGACCACGACGAGCCACGTGCCCGCCCCGAATGCAGCCGACGCGTCGATCACACCGCTGGTCTCCCACTCGCCGGCCGAGCCGCGGTAGGTGGCGCTCACGGCCGTCTGATCGATCTCGGCGACGAGCCAGGTGTCGCCGGTGGTGGTGTCGTACATCCAGATGCCGGCATCGCGACCGGCGAGGAAGCTGCCGCGATGCTCGCCGTTGCAGTCCTCGCAGATCATGATCTGCCCGGCCGCGTTGATGTCGATGTTGTCCGGGTTGACGACCGGGTCGCCGGCGTCGCCGCTGAGCAGCATGTCGAGCGAGGCCGCGCCGGCGTTCAGGGTGGTGGGGTTGAACGTGAACTTGTAGAGGCGGCCGAGCTGGTTGGTCTCGGGGCCGGATGCGCCGGTCGCACCAGTGGTGACAAAGTAGAACGTGCCGTTGGTGTTGCGGTCGTACGTGCCGTCTTCGATGCGGATGAACGCCAGCGCGCCAGCAGCGTCGGCTGCGGTCTCGAGCAGCGCCTCGGTGTTGTTGGTGACCGGATCGACCTGCACCCAGGTGCCCGTGATCGTGCCGTCGGACTTCACGAAGTCGTTCTCGCGAGTCTCGCTGTCGGCCTTGAACACGTAGAGGTTGCCGTTGACGAGGCCGGCGCGCTCGACGGGCGTGGCCGCGGCGGCCGACTTCGTGCCGACGTACAGGAAGAGCTGGCAGTCGCCGGCGTTGCCGTCTTCCAGGCCGATGACGGCGGTCGTGTTGGCGTCGGAGACGGAACGACGATGGCGTTCTCGAAGTTCATGTGGCCGAACTCGGGCAGCACGTACGCGACGCCACCACTGATCGCGACGATCTCGCCGCCGTTGCCGTCGAAGTTGCCGCTGCCGCCCGACTCCTCGCCGGTGATGTAGAACTCGTCAGAGCCGATGGTGTAGAAGCCGCCGGAGCAGAAGCGGCCGAACTTGAAGGTGTCGCTGGCGGTGTCCTGCCAGGCGGTCGTGCGGTCGGTGAAGGTGTCGGCGACGGGGTCGTACTGCATCACGCTGGTGAACGCGATGTCGCCGCTGACCTGCCGACCGCTGCTCTTGAGCTTCCACTCGGATACGAACGCGCCCTGCACGACGCTGCCGCCGACGAACGGCGCGCTCTCGGTGGTGTTGCCGAGCTCGTGGTTCATGAACAGGCGGATCGTGCCGTCGCCGTCCTTCACCAGGCCGAGTCCGTCGGGGATGCCGATCATGCGGTAGTCGCTGGCCGACGCGCTGGTGCGGCTGACGGTCTCGCCGACGGTGATCAGCGCGGTGGCGGTGACGCCGGTCTGGCGCGCCTTGATGTAGGCGGCGTCGGAGGTGAGGTGCGAGGTGTCGGTGGTGGTGGTGTCGGTGCCGTCCTTGCAGGCCGTGGTGGCCAGCAGGGCGAGCGCCAGCGCCGCGAGCGCGAGGCGTGCGACGGATCGGAGGGAACTGGCGAAGCGGGCGGTGTCGGCGGGATGAGTGGGACGCTCGACGGCAGGCATGAGTCGTTCTCCGGCAACGTGGAAACTTCCGGTCGTTGCCTGCCTGTCGCATTCGTCGATTGCGGGCCGGCGAGCGGGGCATTGCCGGCCGGCCAGAGTCTCGCCAGGGAACTGCAAGCTCACGCCGTCTTCACACCAGCCGGCACGTCAACGGCACGTCCACGGCACGTCCACGCCGGAATGCCGGCGCGCCGCGACCCGTGAGGATCGCGGCGCGCGCGTGGTTGATCGCAGGTGGATCGCAGGCGAGTCGATCAATCGTCGAACTTGCGCGCCTTCTCCTCGATCTTGAAGAAGCGGAGGATGTCGCCCTCCTGCACGCCGTCGTAGTTCTCGATCACCATGCCGCACTCCATGCCTTCGCGCACTTCGCGCGCGTCGTCATTGAGTCGCTTGAGGCTCTGCAGACCGTAGCCGTCCGGCGGGCTGATCTCGATGTTCTGGCGGTAGATGCGCAGGCGCGAGTTCCGGTTGACCGTGCCCTTCTGCACGATGCAGCCGGCGATCGTGCCGACCTTGCTGCTGAAGAACGTCTTGCGGACTTCGGCAGTCGCCAGCGTGACCTCGATCTCTTCCGGCGCGAGCTCGCCTTCCATGATCTTCTTGATGTACGCCGTCAGCTCGTAGATCACGCGGAAGGTGCGCATCGTCACGCCGTCCTGGTCCGCCTTCGCGGCGGCCTTCGGATCGGCGATCACGTGGAAGCCGACCAGCAGCGTCGGGCTCGTGCTCGGCGTGGCCGCCAGCGCCACGTCCGATTCGGTGATGCCGCCGACCGCGATGTGGATCAGGTTGACCCGCACCTCGTCGCCGGTGAGCTTGTTGAGCACCTGCTTGAGCACCTCGCACGAGCCCTGCGTGTCGGCCTTCACCACCAGCCGCACCTCGTTGATCTTCGACGCGTCGATCCGGTCGATGATGCCGGTCTGCGAGCGCTGCTGCGCCTTGCTCGCCATGTCGAGGATCTTCGTGCGGTTCCACTTCTGCGTGGCGATGCGCGTCATCGTCTTGCGGTCGTCGGCGGTACCCACGTAGAAGGTCTCGCCCGGCTCCGGCGGATCCTCGAGGCCCAGCACGCGCACCGGAGTGCCCGGCCCGGCCGCTTCGACTACGCCACCCTTGTCGTCGAACATCACGCGCACGCGACCGGTCGCGTTGCCCGCAATGCCGTAGTCGCCCGGGCGCAGCGTACCGTCGCGCACCAGCACCGTGGCGGTCACGCCTTCCTCGGGGTCCTTGCGCGACTCGATGATCGCACCGGTCGCGCGACGCTTCGGGTTGGCCTTGAGCTCCATCACCTCGGCCTGGAGCAGGATCGTCTCGAGCAGGTCGTCGATGCCGAACGGCTTGCTCGGGTGCGCCGACGTCGGGATGACTTCCACGTCGCCGCCCCAGTCGCCGGTCGGCGTGAGGCCGTTCTCGGCGAGCTGACCCTTGACCTTCATCGGGTTGGCTTCGGGCCGGTCGCTCTTGTTGAGCGCGACGATGATCGGCACGTTGGCGGCCTTCGCGTGGGCGATGGCTTCCAGCGTGGTCGGCATCACGCCGTCGTCGGCGGCGACGACCAGCACCACGATGTCGGTGATCTTCGCGCCGCGCGCGCGCATCGCGGTGAACGCCTCGTGGCCCGGCGTGTCGAGGAACGTGATGCTGCGGCCGTCGGGCATGAACACCTGCGAGGCACCGATGTGCTGCGTGATGCCGCCCGCCTCGCCGCCGGCCACGTCCGATTCGCGGATACGGTCGAGCAGCGAGGTCTTGCCGTGGTCCACGTGGCCGAGCATGGTGACAACCGGTGGCCGCAGGACGAGGTCCTGGTCGCCGGTGTCGATGCCGCGCGTGGCGAGTTCCTGCAGGTCCTTGTCGAGCTGTGCCTCGTGGTCCTGCGCGTCCTTGATCGTGACCTCGACCTCGAACTCGATCGCGAGAATCTCGATCTCGTCGCGCGTGATGAAGTCGTTGATGCGCTTCATCACGCCCTGCTGGAACAGCGTCTGGATCACGCGGTCGGACTTCACGCCGAACGCGGCGCACACGTCCTTGACTGTGGCGGGCAGCTCGATCTCGGCCTTGGTGGGGCCTTGCGTGCCCTTGGCCTGCGGCGCCGAGCCGATGAACGTGCGCTTCTGGATGCCGACGCGATTGCCGAAGCGGCCGCGCGGTGCGCCGCGTTCGTCGTCGCGTCCGCCGCGATCGCCGCGATCGCGACCCTTGCCTTTGCCCTTGCCCTTGCCGCGACGATCGCCGTCGTCCTCGCCCGTGTCGGTCGGAGCCGGCGCTGTGGCGGTGCTGCCGCCGCCCCCACCTGTGCTGCCGCCGCCGGCAGCTGCCGCGGCGCGGGGCACACCGAAGGTGATCACGGCCTTCGTGACCTTCGCTTCGGCGATCGGTTCAGCGGGGCGCGCGGCAGGCCGGGTCTCGGCGCCGCGGCCGGGTGGTGCCGAGGACGTGTACGTGCCGCTGGCGGCAGCAGGCGAGGCGGTGCCGGATGCCTTCTTGTGCCGGGTGATGATTTCTTTCTTCGGCGGCGGGGCGGTGGCGCCGGTGGAGAGCTTGTAGGCCTGCTTGATGAACATCTCGTCCGCGTCGGAGACCACGCTCATGTGCGACTTGTAGTGGTGTCCGAACTTGCGGGCCATGCGGATCAGCGAGCTGCAGTCGGTCTTCAGCTCGCGGGCCAGAGCGTACATTCGTTTTCCCAAAGGCAACTCCTTGAACCTCGTCCAACCGCAGCGGCGCGGCGTCAGCGCGTTGTTTGTGGCGCGAACCGCGTCGCGTGCGCCCAGCGCGCCCATCGTACGAATCCCTCCCGAACCTTCAACAACGGTCTGCTTCCGGTGACTTTCCGGTGTGCGGCCAGGGATTCGGTGGGAGCGTCCGGATACTGGACGCCTAATACGGCAAGCCAACCCTGCTCACGTGCGAAACCGGTACGGGATACATTTAAATTCCATCATTTGGTTTATTTGAATAGCTTGTCAAGCTACATGGCCCATACCGGAAGGATTCCTGCATCCTGATTGGCAATATTGGCAACATAGGCGTGAGGGAGAGTGTGTCTAGCTTTATTATATTTTCGTACTTGCGCGGCGCGCGCCCTGAGATATGATTCAGTGTGATGCGGGCCCTGATTCCGCCCGCCCGTTTCCGATTTCTGCCCGACTGACGACCCATGAACCCTATGCGTCTACACGTACCAACGCGCCGTCCATCACCGCCGACCCGACTGTCGCGCCCGTCGCGCCCGTCGCGCGGCGTGTCGCTGGTGGAAGTGGCAGTCGCGCTGATCGTGATCACGATCAGTGTGGTGGTGATGTTCTCGGTGTTCACCGCGGCGCAAGTCTCGATGGTCAACACGGTGCGCGAGCAGAAGATCAATCAGGTGCTGCGCAACGAGGCGGAGCGCGTGATGTCGATGACGTACACCAACGTCACGAACCAGACCGTGCCGGTGATGGTCGACGGCGAGCGCTACGACGTCACCCTCGCGGTCACCATCGTGCCGCTGACCGGCAACGCTGCGCCGGTCGTGAAGCGCGTCAGCATTACAGCCGTACACACGCCCTCGGGCGAAACCGGCATCATCACTGTTGTCAAAGCCCCGTGATCGGAACCCTGCCATGAACCGGATGTCCACAGGCCGCACGCGCGGCGTCACGCTGGTCGAACTGATTGTCACGGTCGTGGTGATGGCCCTGATCGGCACGCCGCTGATCATCGCCATGTCGAACATGGCCACCTCGGAACGCCAGACTGCCGAACTCGCCGACACCGCCTACGCGATACGTCCACTGGCCGTGGCGTTCCAGGAGATGGTGCGCAACTCGTCGGCCGACACCGTCGCGGCGCCGAACAACCCGGCGTTCGTCTGCTACAACGGCAACACGACGCTGCGCTGCCACATCACGCCCAACCCGTACGACCTCGGCACCTACACGCCGCTGGGTCTGATCTGGTTCGACGCACCCAACCAGACGATCTGGGTGCAGTACGTCTATCCGTCCGCGCAGGCTGCCTGGCCCGCGGCCACCAACATCACGGACTGCCGCTTCTACCTCGGCCCGACGGGCAACGTGGAGTCGAACAGCAGCAACAACAACTACGCGGACCGGGAGCTGCTCAACAACCGCTCGGTGTTGATGGAAGTCACCATCAACGTCAACGGCCGGCCGCTCCAGCACAAGGTCATCGCTTTCTCGCCCAACGTGAAATGAGCCGAACCCCGCGGCAGGACGGACTGCCGCGAATCCCGATCAACCCGAGGAGACCATCGACCATCCCTGTGACGCGTTCGCGCGTGTTCGCAGACACCCGATCGCAAACCCTTTTCCCGTGTGAGTCGTGGCCGTCTGCACTGCATGGACGGAACGGCAACCAGATCCAGGAGTCCTGATCCCATGCGTACCCTCAAACCGTTTTCGACTCGTGCATCGGCGCTGCCCATGGCGATGGTGTTCGTGATCGCCGTTGGCATCTTTGCCGTGAACATGCCCCGCGTGGCCGGTGGTATCGCCGTCCGCGAGGTGACAACCGAGAAGCAGAACCGGTTGATGACGACGGCTCTGGCGTCGTTGCAGCTGGGTCGCGGGATGACCTACTACGTCGACCTTCCGACGTTCCGCGGATTCCTGAACCTGACCGATCATGAGCTGGTGCTGCCCGCGCAGTTCCAGACGCTCAACGGCTACGAGGTGCACCTGTTCATCGTCAACAACGACGCCGACTACCCGAACGGCCCCGGCGGCGAGTTCACCGACACGGACAACACGCTGACCCTGCAGGCGCAGGTGATCGAGCGCGACGCCAGCGACAACGTCCTAGCCCAGATCCGCATGGCGATCGACATCAAGATCATCTCGCTGACGCAGTACAACTACGCCAGCAGCAACTTCTGGGGCACCTCGAACCTGGCCTCGCGCGCCTGGTACGGCGAGATGCTGATCTCGGCCGAGGGCCGTGGTCTGACCACCGTGAACACCGGTGACGCCAGCTACCCGACCCAGCAGGGCTACGACTACTGGAACTTCTCGGGCACCCAGTACTTCTACGGCAAGCTGCACAGCACCGGGTTCAACAGCGACCAGAACAACCACCAGGTGATGAGCGGTGGCGAGCACATCGTCTACAAGCACAAGGACGATACCGACCCGGACAACCCGCTGGCCGTCCTGCCGACGATTCCGTCGGGGCTCGACATCGCGGCGTCAGTCGCGCCCGGCGGCTCGATCTACGACCGTGCCGTGACCGTCGACAAGACCGTGATCCCCGGCGGCTCGGAGATCTTCCTCAACCCGAACGGCCAGGTCTGGTACCGCCCGTTCAACTCGGAGGCCGGCGATGGCTGGATCGCGCTGCGCGACAACAACGGCGCGGGCGACGTGATCGACCAGGACAAGGCGACGATCATTGTCAACGGCAAGGCCACCATCCGTGGCGTGGTCACCGGCCGCCTGACGATCGCGTCGACCGACTCGATCATCATCAACGGCAGCATCGAGAACCCGCAGTACAACAAGGCCCACCTCGGCCTCGTTGCGGCCAACCACATCTTCTTCGAGAACCGCAAGATCTTTGACGAGAGCGGTACCGACAAGATCTACGACGTGCGCCCCGAAGACCCCAACGACATCCCGCTCGGCGGCGCGACGCAGGGCAGCAAGCTGACGGCCAAGGCCCCGGGCGAGGCCACCTCCAACTTCGACTTCCTCGCCTCCGAGGTGTTCACCTCGGCCGAGTGGACGCAGATCAAGGGTGGCGACATGAGCCCCTACAACAAGCTGGTCGGCGGCACCGTCGACTCGGCCAACTACACCACCGACGTGCACAAGACGATCGGCCAGTACCAGGAGACCGACTTCTGGAGCGGCCGTGACTCGGAGAAGGGTCGCATGCCGAAGGACGGCGCGAAGGTTTTCGCGAGCCTCGCGGCCCGCTGGTACATCAGCGCGTCCGTCACCTACCACAACCTGAGCACCACCTACCGCGTGCCCACCGAGGGCGGCACGTTCTCGGTGTTCGGCACGTACTCGCTCGGCGTGGGCATCGACCGTATGGCGACGTGGAGCAACAGCGGTGGTCTGATGACCTACGGTGTGCACCCCAGCCAGCAGGCCACCGCGCCGGACTACTTCGTGCCGGTCGTGCAGGCCTACCCGGAGTTCGTTTACGGGAGTTGGAAGCGACTGGATTGATTCCACACACACACCAATCCGTTCGCACGCATCTCCGGGCCGGTGGCTTCACCGTCACCGGCCCGGAGGGGCAACCCGGCAGAAGGAGACCGGACCGTGAAACTCGAGTTCAAGCCAGTTGAACAACCGAACAAGCTCAAGGCCGGCACCGTCAAGGACACCGGCGGCGATCGCACGATCACGCTGCTGCTCGGTGCGGCGGCCCTGTGTGTGGTGGGCGCGTTGATCCTGCGCTCGGTGCAGCCGGCTCCGCCGCCGCCGCTCGAGGCCCCGACGCCGCCGCCCACGCCGGCTCCGACCGCTGCCTACGTGTCGCCGCTGACCGACCAGCAGATCGACCTCACCAACTGGAGTGACAACCCCGGCGAGTTGGCCAAACAGCTGACCTTCGCCGCCGTGTTCTGGCACGCCGACCCGGCGTTCCGCCGCGCGCAGTTCCGCAACGACTTCCTGGCTGAGGGCGCGAAGGTCGGCGCGAACGACGAGTTCACGATTGTGCGGATCGACCCGCACGTCGTCTTCCTCCGCGACTCGAAGGACAAACTCCATCGCCTGATCGAACCGGGGGCGTGGAACAGCTCGATCGAGAAGTACCACTGGGGCGGCGCGTCCAGGCCGCCGGACCCGCCGGCTCGTACCTCCGGACCCGACGACGAGTAAGAAAGGACTGCCCCGAACGACCCGAACGACCCGAACGACCCGAGTGACCCGAGTGACCCGAGTGACTTCAGTTTGACCAATCAGACCCGGATTCCGTGATGTTCATGATTCCAGCCAGTCGACTCAGGATGCGTGTCCGGTTGATGGCGTTTGCCTATCACCCGACCTGAGTCAATTCCCTGTCCGGCCTTTGGTGCAACGGGCAACCGGCCGGATGTGTCCCGAGCAACACCCATGAAACCTGCTCACTTCGCCCCGGGCGCCCCAACCGCCTCCAACGTCAGTAACGTTACCCGTAGTCTGTCCCGCCACCTCCGCGCGTCGGCCCTGCCGATGGCGATGGTGTTCGTGATCGCGGTCGGCATCTTTGCCGTCAACATGCCTCGCGTCGCTGGAGGCATCGCCGTCCGCGAAGTGATGGTCGAGAAGGAAAACCGGTTGATGACGACCGCGCTTGCGTCGTTGCAACTCGGTCGCGGCATGACCTACTACGTCGATCTCCCGACGTTCCGGAACTTCCTCAACCTGCCGAACCACGAGATGGTGCTGCCGACGCAGTTCCAGACGCTCAACGGGTTCGAGGTGCACCTCTTTATCCTGAACAACGACGCCGACTACCCGAACGGGCCGGGCGGCGAGTTCACCGACACCGACAACACGCTCGCCCTGCACGCGCAGGTGATCCAGCGTGACGGCGGCGGCGCGATCGTCCAGCAGATCCGCATGGCGATCGATATCCGCATCATCTCGCTGACGCAGTACAACTTCACCAGCCCCAACTTCTGGGGCACCGGCAGCCTGGCCTCGCGCGCCTGGTACGGCCAGATGCTGATCTCGGCCGAGGGTCGCGCGCTCACCACGGTGAACACCGGTCTCGCCGCGCCCGGCCCGTCGACCCAGCAGGGCTACGATTACTGGACGTTCTCGGGCACGCAGTACTTCTACGGCAAGCTGCACAGCACCGGCTTCAACGCCGACCAGGCGAACAGCCAGATCATGTCGGGTGCCGAGCACATCATCTACAAGCACAAGAACAACACCGACACGACCAACACGCTGGCGGTCCTGCCGCAGATCCCGACCGCGCTCGACGTCACCGCGTCGCTCGCGCCCGGGGGCTCGATCTACGACCGCGCCGTGACCGTCGACAAGACCGTCATTCCCGGCGGCTCGGAGATCTTCCTCAACCCGAACGGTCAGGTCTGGTACCGCCCGTTCAACTCGGCGGCGGGTGCCGGCTGGATCGCGCTGCGCAACAACAACGGCGCCGGCTCGGTAATCACCCAGGACAAGGCCACGATCCTGGTCAACGGCAAGGCCACGATCCGCGGCATTGTCACCGGCCGCCTGACGATCGCCGCTACCGACTCGATCATCATCAACGGCAGCATCGAGAACCCGCAGTACAGCAAGGCGCACCTCGGTCTCGTGGCGGGCAACCACATCTTCTACGAGAACCGCAAGATCTACACGAACAGCGGTAACAAGATCTACGCGGTGCGCCCCGAGGACCCGGCTGACGTATCGCTCGGCGGCGCCACCGGCGGTGCCGAGATCGCGGCCAAGAGCACCGGCACGTCGACGACAGCCTTCGACTTCATCGCGTCCGAGGTGTTCACCAGCGCCGAGTGGACGCTGATCAAGGCTGGCAACATGTCGCCCTTCAACAAGCTCGTCGGCGGCACCGTCGATGCAGCCAACTACACCACCGACGTTCACAAGACGATCGGCCAGTACCAGGAGGACAACTTCTGGACCGGCCGCACGTCGATCAAGGGTCGCATGCCGAAGGACGGCGCGAAGGTGTTCGCGAGCCTTGCTGCTCGCTGGTACCTGAGCGCGGCCATCGCCTACCCGGCGACCTCCGACACCAACCGGCGCTTCGAGACGCAGGGCGGCACCTTCACGGTGTACGGCACCTACTCGATGGGCATCGGGGTCGACTACCAGGCCACGTGGAGCAACAGCGGCGGCCTGATGACGTACGGCACGCACCCTGCCCAGCAGGCGACCGCGCCGGACTACTTCGTACCCGTCGTGCAGGCGTACCCCGAATTCGTCTACGGCACCTGGAAGCGCCTCGACTGATGGTCTGACCTGATCGTCGCATCCGGGCCGGCGGTGGCTGTTGCACCGCCGGCCCTGCGGATGCGGTTCCGCCTGAGCCCCCCGCCTCGCGGGGCCGTTCAGCCCGACGCCGGAACACGCTCTTTGCTCTCTCGTTCTGTCGCTGCAACTTCCGGTCGGGTGAGACGCCGGGCCTCCGGGCCCGGGCACCCGATCTGATCCACCTGTCCGGACCTGTCCGGACCTTGTCCCGAATGCACCCATGACAACCGCTCGAACCGCTCCCCAGACCCGCACCCAGCGCGCATCGGCCTTGCCCATGGCGATGGTGTTCGTGATCGCCGTCGGCATCTTTGCCGTGAACATGCCCCGCGTGGCCGGTGGCATCGCCGTCCGCGAAGTGACGGTCGAGAAGGAAAACCGGTTGATGACGACGGCGCTGGCGTCGTTGCAGCTCGGGCGCGGGATGACCTACTACGTCGACCTTCCGACGTTCCGTAACTTCCTGAACCTGACCAACCACGAGATGACACTGCCGACGCAGTTCCAGACGCTCAATGGTTACGAGGTGCACCTCTTCATCCTGAACAACGACGCCGACTACCCGAATGGCCCCGGCGGCGAGTTCACCGACACGGACAACACGCTGACCCTGCAGGCGCAGGTGATCGAGCGCGACTCGGGCGGCACGATCCTGCAGCAGATCCGCATGGCGATCGACATCAAGATCATCTCGCTGACCCAGTACAACTACGCCAGCAACAACTTCTGGGGCACCTCGAACCTGGCCTCGCGCGCCTGGTACGGCGAGATGCTGATCTCGGCCGAGGGCCGTGGTCTGACGACCGTGAACACCGGTGACGCCAGCTATCCGACCCAGCAGGGCTACGACTACTGGAACTTCTCGGGCACCCAGTACTTCTACGGCAAGCTGCACAGCACCGGGTTCAACAGCGACCAGAGCAACCACCAGGTGATGAGCGGCGGCGAGCACATCGTCTACAAGCACAAGAACTCGACCGACCCGCTCAACCCGCTCGCAGTCCTGCCGACAATCCCGACCGGACTCGACATCAGCGCGTCGGTGGCTCCCGGCGGCTCGATCTACGACCGCGCCGTGACCGTCGACAAGACCGTGATCCCCGGCGGCTCGGAGATCTTCCTCAACCCGAACGGCCAGGTCTGGTACCGCCCGTTCAACTCGGCGGCCGGCACGGGCTGGATCGCGCTGCGCGACAACAACGGCGCGGGCAACGTCGTCACCCAGGACAAGGCGACGATCCTCGTCAACGGCAAGGCGACCGTCCGTGGCGTGGTCACCGGCCGCCTGACGATCGCGTCGACCGACTCGATCATCATCAACGGCAGCATCGAGAACCCGCAGTACAACAAGGCCCACCTCGGCCTCGTTGCGGCCAACCACATCTTCTTCGAGAACCGCAAGATCTTCACCGAGAGCAGCGTGAACAAGATCTATGACGTGCGCCCCGAAGACCCCAACGACATCCCGCTCGGCGGCGCGACCGAAGGCTCGAAGCTGACCGCCAAGGCGACCGGCACCTCGACCAGCAACTTCGACTTCCTCGCCTCCGAGGTGTTCACCTCGGCTGAGTGGACGTCGATCAAGGGTGGCGACATGAGCCCCTTCAACAAGCTGGTCGGCGGCACCGTCGACTCGGCCAACTACACCACCGACGTGCACAAGACGATCGGCCAGTACCAGGAGACCGACTTCTGGAGTGGCCGCACGTCGGAGAAGGGTCGCATGCCGAAGGACGGCGCGAAGGTCTTCGCTAGCCTCGCGGCCCGCTGGTACATCAGCGCCTCGGTGACCTACCACAACCTGAGCACCACCTACCGCGTGCCCACCGAGGGCGGCACGTTCTCGGTGTTCGGCACGTACTCGCTCGGCGTGGGCATCGACCGCATGGCGACGTGGAGCAACAGCGGCGGTCTGATGACCTACGGTGTGCACCCCAGCCAGCAGGCCACCGCGCCGGACTACTTCGTGCCGGTCGTCCAGGCCTACCCCGAGTTCGTCTACGGTAGCTGGAAGCGGCTCGACTGATTGTCGGGTGTTGCCGGTTGTCGGTTGCTCGCATCTCCGGGCCGGTGGCGCACGACAGCGACCACGCGCCGCCGGCCCGGGATGCAACCTCCAGGGCCCGGGCAGGCCCGGCCAGGGCTCATCCAGGGCCCACTCAGGGACAGGAGTCGGACGTGAAACTCGAATTCCAGCCGCAGAAGAAGCCCGGTGCAGTCATGAAGTCTGCATCGGTGAAGGACACCAGCACCGACCGCACCAACCTGATGCTGTTCGGCGCCGTGCTGGTTTGCGTGATCGGCGCCGTGATCATGCGTGTGATCGCGCCGGCCGCGCCGCCGCCGATTCCCACCGTCCAACCGCCCCCGCCGCCGGTGGCACCGGAGGTGTTCAGGACGAAGCTCACCGACCAGTACATCGACCTCTACAACTGGTCGGATGATCCGGGTGCGCTGGCCAAACAACTGGGCTTCGCGGCGATCTTCTATCACGCCGATCCGGCCTTCCGCCGTGTGCAGTTCCGCAGCGAGTTCTACGGCGAGGGCCGCACGATTGGCGAGGGCGGCGAGTTCACGATCGAGCGGATTGACCCGCACGTGGTCTTCCTGCGCGACACAAAGGACAAGCTGTACCGGCTGATCGACGAGGCGTCGTGGGACGAAGCGATCGAGAAGTATCGTTGGGGCGGTGCCAGCCGTCCGCCGGATCCGCAGAAGCGGGCTGACGCTGGTGCCGGCTCCGAGTGACTGACGGCGGCAGTTCAGCACCAATCGAGCCGGGCGAGGGTTGCACGCCGCAAGGCACGCACACACACAGGCTCTCGCTCAACCGGGCCGCGACCGTCGTACTCGATGGTTGCGGCCCGCGCTCGTTGCGGTGTGCGACACGGGCCCGCGGTCGGCCGGTCGGGCCGCCGCGTTTTCGGCGGTGTCTGCCTCCGCGGTGCGGCGGCTCTGGAGACGCGAAATCAGAGGCGCCCGCGAATCAGAGCCCCGCGCGCAGCAAGCGGCCACCGTGAGCCTGGCGCCCATGCCGCAGCGATTCGCCGGTGATCGGCCCACAGGGCCCGCTCGCTTGCGCTCACGGCTCCTGCCCGGTGCCCACGGGGCACACATGCGCCCTCCGCTCCCACACAATCCGCAGGCCCCCTTGCCGCCGGCAACGGCAATCATCACAATCACACGCGGGTGATACCCGGCCCACACACCCGGATCCCCGACGTGCCATGGCGTCAGATCACGCGGCTTGCCGCAACCCGCTCCACACACCACACGCATCCATCATGAACTGTTGCACGCTGACTGCCCGCTACGGCAGCTTGCTGGTTCTCGCTGCCTTCGCATTCCTGGCTATCGCCAGCTTCGCCCCGGCCGACGCGGCCGCCCAGCCGAAGGTTCTGCTGCTTGGCAGCGCCGACCAGGGGCGCGACCCGCAGGCCGAGTTCGACGACATCACCGCCTACCTCGAGGCCACCGGCAAGTTCGGTGGCATCACCACCTTCGACTGCTCGTCGTCGGTGCCCACGATCGACGAACTCAACCAGTACGACGGCGTGCTGGTCTGGACCACCCAGGCCCCGAGCGACCCGAAGGCCATCGGCAACGTGCTCCAGGAGTACCTGGCCGGCGGCGGCGGCGTGCTCGAGATGTCGATGACGTTCACCGCCACGAACGGCATCCACGGCAATTGGGACAACGTCACCACCATCGACTCGTCCGGCGACAACATGCTGTTCGACGATGGCCTCGACTTCGGCAAGGTCTACGACGACCAGCACCCGACCGTGATCGGCATCGGGCGGCTCGACGGCGGTCTGCGCCGCCAGAAGGTCACCGACGGCTTCAACGGCGCCACGGTGATTGCCACCTGGAGCGACGACAACGTCTGTGTGTGTGTGAACGAAGAGTTCGGCGGCCGCCTCGCGGGGATCAACATGGCGCCGTGGTCGCGCGCGAGCCTCGGTGCGTGGGATCCGGCCGACAGCGAGAACGACGAACTGATCGCGCAGTCGCTCGAGTGGGTCTGTGGCGGCGGCGCGGGGCCTGCGCTGGCCATCACCGCGCCGGCGGCCGGTGCGCTGCCCGACGGCTACATCACCGAGGCCTACCCGAACACCAACTTCACCGCGGCCGGCGGCACGCAGCCCTACACCTGGAGCTCTGACACGCTGCCGGACGGCCTGACGCTCGCGCCCGACAGCGGCGTGTTGGACGGCACCCCGACGACGGCCGGCAACACGGCCTTCGACGTGACCGTCACCGACGACAACGCGGCCAACGACTCGCGCAACTACAACATCACGATCTACGCGCTGCCGGCGATCACCGGACCCGGCGCGGGCGCGCTCGCAGTTGGCAGCACCGGTTCGCCGTATGGCCCGGTCAACGTCACCGGCACGGGCGGCAAGGCGGCCATCGTCTGGAGCATCTCGGCCGGCGCGCTGCCCACCGGGTTGTCGATCAACTCGAACACCGGCGCGATCAGCGGCACGCCCAGCGCCGTCGGCAACTTCAACTTCACGGTCCGCATGGCCGACGCGAACAACCGCGCCGACACGCGCGCGTACTCGATCCTGATCACCGACCTGCCGGTCATCACGTCGCCCTCGGCTGGCGCGCTGGCCGACGGCTACGATGGCGTCTCGTACCCGCAGGTGACCTTCTCCGCGACCGGCGGTGCCGGCGGCTACGTGTGGTCGCTGTTCAGCGGGTCGCTGCCCACCGGCATGTCGCTCAGCGCGGCCGGTGTGCTCGACGGCACGCCCAGCGGGATCGGCAGCTTCTCGTTCCAGGTCCGCGTGACCGACAGCAACTCGGACACCGACACGAAGAGCTACACGCTCGACATCCTCACCGTGCCGTCGATCTCGTCGCCCACGCCGGGCGCGCTGCCGCAGGGTACGCAGAACGCGCCGACCGCCTACGCCGTGCCGACGCTGACCTTCACCGGTACCGGTGGCAAGGCGCCGCTCAGCTGGTCGGCGACCAACCTCCCGGCCGGCATCACGATCAACTCGTCGTCCGGCGTGGTCAGCGGTACGCCCACCGCCTCGGGCAACTTCAACATCGTCGTCACCGTGACGGACGCCAACAGCCAGACCGGCAACGGCAACTACACGCTGACGATCAACCCGCCGGTGCAGATCAGTGGCACCACGCTGCCGAGTGGCGAACTCGACACCGCCTACGACCAGACCGTTGGCATCACCGGTGGCACGGCCGCGTTCAGCTTCAGCATGACGATCGATCCGCCGATCGCCACGCTGTCGATCAACACGAGCACCGGCCAGATCACCGGCACGCTGCCCGAGGGCGCCGGCAACTACACCGTGAACGTCACGGTCACCGACGCCTACGGCTCGACGACCAACAAGGACCTGACGCTGACCGTCACCTCGCCGAGCGGCTCGGGCCTTGGCGGAAGCTGCGGGTGCAACGGCCGCGCGACCGGTACCGACGAGTCGTTCAACCTGTGGCTCGCGTTGTTGCTGCCGCTACTGATGCTGCTCGTGCGGCGCCGCAACGGCCTGCACTGACGCGACGGACGACGACGACACGACAACATGTTTGACGAGTAGCGGGGCGGCCTCTTTCGAGGACGCCCCGCTCCTTTTACGTCACACACCTGTACGTCCTCTTCCTCGTCCTCTTCCGCCGACAGACTCAGCGCTTCAGGTCGTGCGCGGCCAGCAGCCGGTCGATCTCCGCCACTACCTCGCCGCGGTCCTCGGCCAGAGCCTTGGCGCGGTGCAGGTACGGAATCGCGAACCGGCCCCAGCGATCAATCGTCTTGCCGGCCACCAGCCGTTCGTTCGCGTCGCCGGTCGCCAGCTTCGTCACGGTGTCCATCAGTTCGGCCTCCTGCTCCGGCGAGAGCAACTCCGTCCGGCCGACAAACGTGCGCACCATCCGCAGCGGCAACGCGCGTCCGAAGTCCAGGCTGCGCAGCGTCACCGCCAGCGGCAGTTCGCGATCCATGAACGCGTCGGGCAGCACGTACAACACCCGCAGGCCGTCCTCGCGGAAGTAGCCGTGCTGCCAGGTACGCGCCATCGCGAGCGCTTCCTTGTGGAACAGGCCGGTCTCCGTCAGGCAAGCGGCCAGCTTCTCGACCAGCTGTCCGGTGCTCTCGGCCAGCGGCCGCAGCGTGAACCGCACATCGAGCTGCCCCGTGGCGTCCTTCAGGTTGCCCACGTAGTGGAACCCCGCCTTGCCGCCGATCACGCGGATCACGAACACCGCGCGCAACGGCTCGTCCGGCCGCACATTGCTCAGCGACATCGACGCGCGGTACTCGTCCTGCGCCGTCACCGACTCGCTCGTCACCCGGCCGCGCAACGGCAGCGGGAAGTTGCCGAGCCCGCGGTAGAACAGGAAGCGCTCGTACTCCTTCTGCACGGCCGCGTTGCGCTCGTGGCCGCTGCCGTTGCGGGTGCGCCATGCGTTGAGGTTGCAGACGCGCACCGTGTTGGCGTCGACCATCCGCGAGAAGCGCCACGGGTCGTCGCTGCCCACCACCGGCAGAGCGGGCGACTCGTCGCGCCCCATCACCAGCAGTTCGGTCGAGCTCTGCTCGCGCGTGCCCCACTCGATGAAGCCGTCGCGCAGATCGCGGATAGTGTGACCATCGGTCGCGGTCGGCACACCCATGTTGTCGAGCGGCACATGATTGACCCTGGACGCGGCCGGGTACCACTGCGTGATCGCGCCGTGCGGGAACTTCACGCTCACCTCGGCGCGCGCCGCCGTCGGCGAGTAGAAGTAGATCACCGGCGTCTCCATCTTCGGCGCAATGCCGGTCACGCCGTGCTTGTCACGGATGTCGTAGACGAACGCCGGCAGGTCGCGCTCTTCGTGACGCAGGCCGTCGAGCGTCGAACCATCGGAGCCCTGCAGCGAGGTGAACGTGCCCCACTCGTGGACGGTCGCCAGCTTGCCGTCCCAGGTGGTGACGTCGGTGACCTGCCCGCCGCGCCCGTCGGCCGGCGGCACGGGCGGTGCCGGTGTGTCGTCGTCCTTTGCAATCGAGAGCACCGCGGTGCAGGCCACGGTCGCGAACAGCGCGGCGAGCGCAATAATGCGGGGACGAATGCGGGTGATGCCCATGGAGTTGCTCCGTTTTGCGTGGTTGCGGTGTTCGGTCGTGTCCGGCTCGCTGACAACCAGTCGCGTGGGCATCGGCGACTACGATCAGAATCCCGGAATCCGACCGGCGCGCATGCGCCGCTGCGCGCCCGCCGCCGTGTCGGGGGCTTCATCTGCCGGGCGCGCGGTTCGCCCGGAACAGGGCTTTCTGCCAGCCACTTGCGGAGTGCTTCCACACCAGGCGGCTTCTCAGCGGTTGCTCGTAACCGCGAAACGCGTGAGCTTCTTCGCCACTTCCCAGATCGGGCCGGGGAACTTGTGACACGCCTTGAGCACCTCCTCGAAGCAAGTGAGGAAGTGCTGCACGTCCTCGTCAGAGATCACCAGCGGCGGCAGCAGCTTGATGATGTCCACGTGGTGCCCGGCCACCTGCGTGAGAATGTGGTGGTTGTCGAGCAACGGAATGATCAGCGCCTGCGGGAACAGCGAGCCGTCGACGGCGTGCATCATGCTCCAGCCAGCGCGCAGCGACAGCGACTTTGGCGCGCCGAACTCGATGGCGATCATCAGGCCGGCGCCGCGGACTTCCTTCAACAGGTCGTACTCGCCGACCATCGCCTGCAGGCCAGCCAGCAGCTTGCCACCCTTGTCGGCCGCGTTCTCGGCCAGGTGTTCGTTCTCGATCACGTGCAGCGACGCCAACCCGCAGGCCATCGCCAGGCCGCCCTGGCCGAAGGTGCTGCTGTGCACCACGCTGCGGTCGAGCGTGTTGAACACGCGGTCGTAGATCTCCTTGCGGTACAGCACCGCGCCGACCGGCACGAACCCGCCGCTGAGCGACTTGCTGACCAGCAGGATGTCGGGCTCCAGGCCGGGCACGTGTTGCGTGGCAAACAGCTTGCCGGTGCGACCCATGCCGGTCTGCACCTCGTCGATGACCAGCTTCGCGCCGTGCTTGCGGCACAGCGCCTGCGCGCCCAGCAGGTACTCCGGCGTGGCCGGGTACACGCCCTTGCCCTGCACCGGCTCGATCACCAGCGCGGCCGTCTTCTCGGCCTTCAGCGCCTTCTCGAGCGCCGCGAGGTCGTTGTACGGGATGCTCACCGGCCCCGGCAGGAAGCTGACAAAGCCCTTGCGGAAGCTCTCGCAGCCGTTGAGCGAGAGCGAGCCGTAGCTCAGCCCGTGGAACGCGCGGTCGCAATAGATCACGCGTTCGCGGCCGGTCGCGCCGCGCGCGAACTTCAGCGCGGCCTCGACGCATTCGGTGCCGGAGTTCGTGAAGAACACGCGATCCATGTACGGCAGTCGCTGCTTGAGCTGCTCGGCGAGCAGCCCGCTGAGCAGCGTCTGGCCCATCTGGATCTTCCACGGATCGTCGAGATCGAGGTAGTCGCGGATCGCCTGCTTGATCACCGGGTGGTTGCGGCCGGTGTTGAACATGCCGTAGCCCGACAGGAAGTCGAGGTAGCGGTTGCCCTTCTCGTCCCACAGGTACTGGCCTTCGCCGCGCACGTACTGGCGATCGAAGCCGATGGTGCGCAGCACCTTTGCGAAGCGCGGATTGAGGTGCGCTTCGAGCAGGTCCATCTGCTCGCCCTGGCGCGCCTCGACGAGAGCGCGAAGGTTGAAGTCGGTCATACGACGGCCGCGGCTGGCGAAGTTGAGGTGATGGTACATCGCCGTACCCGCGCAAGCGCGCGGGAGTTGGCTGCCGTAGGTCTCATCCAGCGGGCGGGTCATCGTCGGCCGGCATCGCGCTGGCAAATCGTCTTTCCGGGCGAGCCGGGGCAGTCATGCCCCGGAGTCTGGTTGTGGGACCAGCGTGCAAGACTCGGCGGCATGACTGCCCCGGCTCGCCAATCCCGATTCCGGACAGGCTCTCATTGGCCAGGAACGATCGTGCAGTCGCTGTCGGTCTCGTTGCTGATCGCCAGATCGAGCACGCCGTCGCGATTGAAGTCTGCGGCAACCACTCCGAACGGGCCGTTGCCCACGGCCGGCACCGCACCGCTCGTGAAATCGCCACTGCCATCGCCGTGCAGGATCGTCAGCGTGTTGTCGGTGCGGTTCGCAACGGCCACATCGAGCCGGCCGTCGTGGTCAAGGTCTGCCACCACCAGGCGGCCGGGATTGTTGCCCACGGCGAACGGCGAGTTGCCGGCCGCGTTGAAGCTGCCGGTGCCATCGCCGAGCAGCACCGTCACGTTGTTGGAGGTGGCGTTGGCGACGACGATGTCGGCGTGGCCATCCTGATCGACATCGGCGAGCGCGACACTGCTCGGCCCGCTGCCGACGGCCACTGTGCTGGCGGTGAAGTCGCCGGTGCCGTCGCCGGACAGCAGCGTAAGGGTGTCGGAGCCGGCGTTGGCCACGACAATGTCAAGCGCGCCATCGTGGTCGAGATCGGCGACCGCGAGGCCGAGCGGCGTGGTGCCCACCGCGAACGGCGAGTTCGCTGCCGCGCTGAACGCCCCCGCTCCGTCGCCGAGCAACACGGTCACGGTGTTGTCGCCGGCATTGGCAATTGCCAGGTCGAGGTGGCCATCGTGGTCGAGATCGGCCGCGACGATTGCCGACGGAGTGGTGCCCACCGCCGAGTTGGCGGCGGCGGCGAAGCTGCCCGAACCGGTGCCCGCGAGGAGCGACACGTTGTTGCTGGCGCTGTTGGCCACGGCCAGGTCGTCGTCGCCATCTTCGTTGAAGTCGCCGACGGCCAGCGCAACCGGCGTGCTGCCCACCGCGAAGGCGGCCGACGACGCGAAGCCGCCCGACCCGTTGCCGAGCAGGACCGACACCGTGTTCGCGCCGCTGTCGACCACCACGATGTCGATGTCGCCGTCGTGGTCGAGGTCGCTCGCGGCCAGCTCGCGCGGCGCGCTGCCCACCGCCGAGTCGGCCGGGGTGCCGTACGTGGCGGCTGCGGCCGGCGTGACGTTGAGCAGCACCGACAGTGTGCCGCCGCTGTTGGCCGACACCGCGACATCGAGCGCGCCGTCATGGTTGAAGTCGTACGCGAGCAACGCATTCGAGTTGTCGTCGATCGGCGACGCCAGCGATACCTTCGTGAACCCGCCGCTGCCGTCGTTGAGGAAGATCCACACCTCGTCGGTGACCGCCGTGCCGACGGCAATGTCGATCGCGCCGTCGCGATCGAAATCGCCGACCGTCACGCCCCACGGCGAGTCGACCGTGTTGTCGTTCATGCCGGCCGTGAAGGTGCCGTTGCCGGTCCCGAGGAACACGCGCACGCGATCGCCGGTCCAGTGCACCGACACGACGTCGGGGATGCCATCGCGATTGAAGTCGGCAATCGACAGGCCGCGGCAACTGGTGCTGGAGCTGGTGTTCATCGCCGCCGCGAAGCCGCCCGTGCCGTCGCCGAGCAGTGTGGAGAAGACGCTCAGCGACGAGCAACCGGCAACGAGATCCATGTTGCCGTCGAGATTCACGTCGGCTGCGGCGATGGCGTACGGCGCGTTGCCAGTGCCGAACGGCGAGAGCGGCGCTTCGCTGAACGTGCCGTCGCCGGCGCCAAGCAGCACCGTGACTGTGCTGGACTGGAAGTTGGCGGTCGCGAGGTCGATCGTGCCGTTGTGGTCGACGTCGATCGCCACAATGCGGGTGGGGTACGCACCGGTGGAGACGGGCGAGCCCGCAGCCGGGGCAAACGCACCCGTGCCGTCGCCGAGCAGGATCGCGAGGTTATGGTTGGTGGTGTCGCTCACGGCCAGGTCGAGGTGGCCGTCGTGGTTGAAGTCGGCGCAGGCCACACCCTCGGAGTTCGCGCCGGTGTCGTACTGCGTGGGCGCGCCGAAGCCGCCAGCGCCGTTGCCGAGCAGGATCGCCACGCGACCGGTAAAACCGTCGGCCTGCGCGACATCGAGGTGGCCGTCATGATTGAAGTCGCCGGCCGCGTTGCCACGCGGGTTGGTGGTGGCGGTGTAGTTTGTGACCGCACTGAACAGGATGTAGCCGAAGCCGTTGGCGCGGGTGCCCACGCCGTTGTCGTTGGAGACGGTCACCGGATAGGAGCCGTAGGTGTTGGGCGGCGTGGTGCAGGTGATCGTCGTATCGTTGACCACGTTCAGGTTGCTCACCGGCACGCCGCCGATCGTCACCGTGTTGACGCCGGCGGCGTTGGCCGTGAAGCCGCTGCCGGTGATGGTGATCGCGAGGCCACCGGCGATCAGGCCGGTGTTCGGCGACACCGTGGTGACGGCCGGCAACGGGAACACGGTGAAGCCGCTGGAGAGATTGCCGCTGCCGTAGCTCGTCTGCACGGTGACGGTCTTCGCGCCGGCGCTGCCCTGCGCGGGCGTGTTGCAGGTGATGGTGGTGTCGTTGACCGTGACGATGCTTGCCGCCGTGACGCCGCCGATGCGAACCGTGGCGGTGCCTCCGCCGGGCAGTGCAAAGCCGCTGCCGGTGATGGTGACGGCAAGGCCCCCGAGCGCGGAGCCGGTGTTCGGCGTGATCGTGCTGACGGTGGGGCCCGGATAGTAAGTGAAGCCGTTGGTCAGCGTGTCGCTGCCGTTGTCGTTGCTGACGACGACGTCATGATCGCCGGCCACTCCGCTGGGCGTGCGCGCGGTGATCTCGGTATCGGAGTTGACGACCACGCTGGTGCACGGATTGCCGTCGATGGTGACGACGTTGGTGCCGGGGCTGTTGTCCATGAAGCCGGTGCCGGTGATCGTCACGAAGGTGTTGCCGCCGAGCCGTCCGTACGGAGGATTGATCGCGCTGAGCGTCGGCGCATCCGGGCCGGGCGTGTTGCTGTTGTTGCCGGGGGTGCTGGTGGTGCATCCGCAGGAGAGCGCACAGAGGATGAAGAGCGCGGCAAGTGCAGGATGGTGGCGCGAGGTCATGGCGGCGTCTGATGAGGTGCAGTGTGTCGCGCAGGTGCGATGCAATCCGCGTGCCCATTTCGGCCGCCTGCTGACGGGCCGCGGCGACCGCAATGGTGGACGCCTTGTCAGGGTGCACCTTGTGTAGCGCGCTCGGAATGTTCCGGACGTGACCAGCAGCAGAGTCAGTGGTCAAATGCAGACCACACCCTGGCACAGGTGTTCCACCATGCACCCGACCGTCACACGCTGCGCCCTGCTGTTGCTGCTGGCATGCGCGAGCGGATGCTGGCGGGGCGGCAACTCGCCGACGCCGGCCGCATCCAACGACGACAACGCCAACGCGACACAGCAGACGCAACCGCCAGGCACCGCCGGTCCAGCTGGACGGCCCGTGCTGATCGTGACCGAGCCGTGGGAGCCCTACATG
>JBFWQT010000034.1:0-24671 GCA_050249295.1 Planctomycetota bacterium | reverse complement strand
CTTCCGATCTGGGCCGCGCGAGCAGCAGCAACACCGAGATGCGCACCATCGAGGAGATCGAAGCGATGCTCGCCGCGTCGCTCGATGCGCCGCGCCGTGCGCCGGATGTGCCCGGGCTGCCTGCCGCGGCCGACGCGGTCGAGGCCGACGCCGAGAACGTCTTCGAGACGCTGCGCACGACCTCGCAACGCCGACCCGCCACACGCGAGATTGACCAGGTGCGCGAGGCGCTGGCCGCATCCGCCAGCGACGCGAGCCGCGTGATCGCGCGCGACGCCACCGCGCCCGGCTACGTTGACGAACTCGACGCCGCCGACGTCCCGCCGTCCGAAGACGCGCCGCCGGTTCCGCCCACCGACGACGCGATGCCCGGGCCGAGCATGGCGCCGACCATCGCCGCCGATCGCTACCAGCAGCGCGACCTCGCCCCGCCGCCGCCCGACTACCCGCCGCTTCCGCCCGGCCTTCCGCCGCTGCCACCCGACCACAACGGCGACGACCACGCCGACCCTGACGACGACGGCCGGCACAGCGCGCGTGGTCGCTGGAACGCGTTGCTCGCCGCCACCACCCGTCGGCCGGTCGCTGTGATGATGGTCGTGATCGCCGTGATGGTGTTCGGCTCGGTCTCGCTCGGCAAGCTGCCGCTCGAGCTGATGCCCGACTTCAGCTACCCGCGCCTGACCATCCGCACCGACTACCCGGCCGCAAGCCCGGAAGTCGTCGAGGAAGAAGTCTCGCGCGCGCTCGAACAGGGCCTCGGCTCGGTCACCAACCTGGTGCGCCGGTCGTCGGTGTCGCGCGCCGAGAAGAGCGAGGTGGTGCTGGAGTTCCGTTGGGGCACCGACATGTCGGCGGCCGCAACCGAGGTGCGCCAGAAGCTCGACCGCGTGCGCGTGCCCAACGAGGCCGAGGCGCCGCTGCTGCTGCGCTACGACCCGTCGCTCGAGCCGATCATCCGCTTCGCACTCGCCTGGCCGGCCGACGCCGCCGACGCGCCACGCGACGCACTGCAGCGCCAGCTCGAACTGCGGCGCATCGCCGAGGACGTGATCAAACCCGAGCTGGAGAAGATTGCCGGCATCGCCGCGGTCAGCGTGCTGGGCGGCGCGGAGCCGCACGTGCGCATCACCGTGTCGGACGATCGCCTGGCCGAGCACGGCCTCACGCTGCAGCAGATTGCCGACATGCTTCGCTCGCAGAACATCGAGCAGGCGGCCGGCGTGATCGAGGAAGGCCGGCGGCAGTTTCTCGTGCGCGCGATGAACCGCTTCGAGTCGATCGACGAGATCGGCCAGCTGCCGGTGAAGACCGGCGTGCCGCTTGATCGCGTGGCCACGATCGAACTCACCGAGAAGGACCCGGAGATCCGCACGCGTCTCGACGGCGAGCCGAGTGTCGAGATCGAGATGCTGAAGGAGGCCAACGCGAACATCGTCGAGGTCTCGCGCAACATCTGGCAGCGGCTGTATGGCGACGGCGCGATCAAGGCCGATGTGCAGGAAAACGGCGCGACGGTATCGGTGGTCGGCAAGCGCTGGGAGGTGCTGCGCAAGCAGCGCGGGCGCGACACCGCCGCCGCGGGCGTAGCCGAGGCTGCGCATTTCGAGCGCGCGATTCCGAAAGCACCCTCGGGAGGCGGCGGCGGCGGTGAGGGTCGCGGCGGCCGTGGCGGTGGCGGCGCGGCGGCCGAGCCCGACATGCCGCTCTACGACCTGATGCCGCGCGGCGTGCGCCTGCAGCTGCTCTCCGACCAGTCGTACTTCATCGAGGACTTGATCAACGAGGTCTGGCTGGCCGCGATCCTCGGCGGCCTGCTGGCGATCGTGATCCTGTTCGCGTTCCTGCGCCAGGTGTGGCGCACGCTGATTGTCGGCCTCGCGATTCCGGTCTCGGTGGTCGCCACGTTCACGCCGATGCAGATGAGCGGTGTGTCGCTCAACCTGATGTCGTTCGGCGGCCTCGCGCTCGGCCTCGGCATGCTGGTCGACAACGCCATCGTGGTGCTGGAGTCGATCACGCGCTGCCGCGAGGAGGGCGACTCGCCGATGGGCGCGGCGATCCGCGGCGTGAGCGAGGTGTTCGGCGCGATCGTGGCCAGCACGCTGACGACCGTGGCCGTGTTCCTGCCGGTGGTGTTCGTCGAGGGCGTGGCCGGGCAGATCTTCAAGCAGCAGGCGCTGACCGTGGTGTTCAGCCTGCTGATGTCGCTGCTCGTCGCGATCTTCGTGATCCCGGTGCTGGCCGCGTTCGAGCTGGTGCCGATGCGCCGCAAGCGCACCGCCGCGGCGCCCGCCAGCGAAGCCGCGAGCAACGACGGCGGGCGCAAGGTGTTCGACTCGATGATGGGCAGTCTGATCAACGCGCGGATGTTCTATCCGTCGTTCATCAAGACCGCGAAGCGTTACGGGTGGGCTGTCTCGTCCGGCGCGTCGTTCAACATGCTGCGTGCGCTGTTCGGACTCGACCCGATCCGCCACCCCGACGATCCGCCGGTCGAGCGGAGTGCGCCGGCGACCGGGTGGTTCATGGATCTGCTGCGCTGGACGGCGCGCGTCGTCTTTGCCGTACCGGCTGCAGTGCTCTGCATCGTGGGGATCGTGATTGGCCCGATCGAGGTCGCCGTTGTGACCATGTTGGAAGTCGTGTGGCGCTACCTGTTGATGATCCCGGCGATGACGATTCTCGGGCTCATGCTCGCCGCCGGCTTTGCGGTCTACACCGCCGGCCGTTACGCGCTGAAGGTGCCGTCACTGATGTTCGATGGCGCGTTCACCGGGCTGATCGCCAGCTACCGCGCCCTGCTTGTCCAGGCGCTGGCGCACCGCGGCCTCGTGATCAGCGGCGCACTCGTCACCGCGGCACTGACCGTGCTGGTCTTCCCGATGCTTTCCAGCGAGCTGATCCCGCGCATGCGCCAGGGCGAGTTCGCCGCGGAGTTCACGCTCTCCGAGGGCATGCCGCTGGAGTCCACCGGCAAGGCGCTGGCCATCATCGAAGACGTGATGAAGGAGCCGGAGGTCGCCGCGGTGGTCGAGCGCGCCAACGTGATTCTCGGCGAGGGCCGCAGCAGCGGTGGCGAGCGGGTGACCAGCGAGAACCTCGCGCGCATCACCGTGGTGATGAAGCGCGACGTCGACACCGCGGCCGAGGCGATGGTGCGCGATCGCATCCGCCACGCGATCAGCCTCAGCCCCGACCTGCGCTCGCCCGAGTTCACGGTGCCCACGCTGTTCACGCTGCAGACGCCGCTCGAGATCGAGGTGCGCTCGCGCAACCGCAACCTGCTCGACATCCGCGACGCCGCGCGCTCCGTCGAGGAGCTGATCGGCGGCATGCCGCGCATCGAGGGCGACACGCGACCCGACGCGCCGCGCCTGTTCGAGGACGTGCGCTCGTCGGTCCGTCGCGGCAACCCCGAGGTGCTCGTCCGCTTCGACCGCGAACTGCTTGACCGCCACAACCTGCGCGTGCAGGACGCCGCCAACGTGCTCGGCCAGAAGCTCAAGGGGCAGGTTCCGACCGACTTCACGTTCGGCGATCGTCGCATCGATGTGCTGGTCGAGATCGAGGACGTCGACAAGGCGACGCTCGACGCGATGCGCGAGCTGCGGCTCACGCCGGATCTCTCGCTCGGCGAGGCCGCGCAGCTGATCCACGTCGAGGGCCCGGCCGAGATCCGCCGTCGCAACAACGGCCGCACCGGTGTGGTGTCGTGCTCGCCGGCCAGCGGCGTCGCGCTCTCCGAGGCGTCGCGCCGCGTGCGCGCGGCCATCGACGGCCTGCACTTCGATGGCGTGGCCGTGAGTGTGGCCGGCGAGTCGGAGGAAATGCAGCAGTCGCTCGGCTCGCTGTTCTCGATGCTGTTGCTCGCCGTGTTCCTCGTCTACGTCGTGATGGCGATCCAGTTCGAGTCGCTGGTGCAGCCGTTCATCATTCTCTTCACGGTGCCGCTCGCGCTGTTCGGCGTGGTCATCGCGCTGTGGGTGCTCGGCCTGCCGATCAGCATCGTGGTGCTCGTCGGCGTGATCGTGCTCGCCGGCATCGTCGTGAACAACGCGATCGTGCTGATCGACCGCGTCAACTACAACCGCGCCCGCGGTCTGCCGCTCGACGAGGCGATTCTCGAGGCCGGCTCCGCGCGCTTGCGGCCGATCCTGATCACCACGCTGACCACCGTGCTGGGCCTGCTGCCGCTGACCGGCTGGGTGCCACAGTTCGTGATGCAGGGTTTTGCCGCGCTCCTCGACAAGGCGTCGCACATCCTGCTCGGCATCTTCCGCATGACGCCGTCCGGCTCGTGGGACACCTTCGGTGAGGGCCTCGAGATCCGCGCGCCGATGGCGATCACGGTGGTGGTCGGTCTGACGGTGAGCACGCTGCTGACGCTGGTGGTGATCCCGGTGATCTACCACCTTGTCGCGTCGATCCGCCTGGCCATGGCCGACGCCGACGCCGCCGATGGCGAGCACTGACAGCGCGAGAGCCCGTCCGCGAGTGCAGGTGAAACTCAGGCCGGGTCCCGGGGGGTCACCCGCAGGTCGCGTGAGGCCACGGTGAGGCGGATGCCGCCGATGCTGGCGGCGACGTGCGAGAACGAACTGTTGTAGCTGCCGATGATGCCGCGCGTGGAAGACAGGCAGAGCAGGTCGACCAGCGCATCACGGATGCCGGCCGGGTCGTTGCGATCCAGTGACTGCCGATGACGGGTCAGGATGCGATCGCCGAACTGCGCACGCATCGCAGCCTCCTCGGCCGGCGAATCGGTCGCCAGGAAGAACTGCGCATCGCGGCCCTGCGCCCGCTGCTCGTCGATCGTGGCCTGCATGTGCTCGACGAACACCTCTGTCGGGCTGTGGAGGATCGATCGCTGATGGTCGGTGCGGCGGATGTGCACGCCGAACGTCGGCCGATCGGCAAAGCGCTGGGTGTCACGCGCGACCTGCTCGCGGATCGCCGCCACCGGCTTGAGCCACGGGTAGCCGGGCGTGCCGGCGATCGGACGGCTGCAGGTGACGAACAGCAGCAGCGGGTAGCGACGCAGGTCAGCGGCCGCCTGCGGGTCGGCCAGCTGCCGGCTGATATTGCGCACGTTGAGGTCGTGGTAGCGATGGAACACGCCGGGAACCGACTCCGGCATGATCTTCTGCAGCCGCCACACGAGGCCGTAGAACAGCGGGCTGCTGATCATGCGGTCGACGCCGGCCGGAAACTCGAACAACTCGTCGAATGCGCAGTTGAAGTCGCGCCGGCGGTGCCAGACCACAATCAGTTGCCGGCCGGTGCGCTGCGCCAGCACGATCGCGCCGTCGAGCGCGTGGATGCGATTGCAGAGCCCGCCGGTTGGTTGATGCAGGATGAGGCGGGTGCGATCGGGCATTGTCGTCAGCGGCGTTCCACCGGGTCCTGCTCGCCGTAGGCCGTTCGCGGCCGTCCGGCGCGAACAACTTCGTGGATCTTGAACGCCGCCGTCGTGCAGGCGTCACTCGTCGGTGTGCAACCCGTCGCTGCTGTCGTCGGCCGCGTCATCCTCGTCGCGGTCGTCGTCGTCCACCGCGTCGTTGACTGCGACCGGCCGCGGCGGCGGCTGCATACGAGCGCTGGGGCGACGGATCTCGTTGCCGCGCGCGTCGCGCGGGTTGAGCCGGTCGAACAGCGGCGTCTCGGCCTCGCGCTCGCTGGCCTCGTAGGCGTTGACGATCCGCGCCACCAGGCCATGGCGGACGATGTCCTTGTCGCCGAGTTCGCACCAGCTGATGCCGGCCACCTCGCCGAGTACGTTGCGCGCGTGCTTGAGGCCGCTGATCACGTTCATCGGCAGGTCGACCTGGGTGGTGTCGCCGGTGACCACCACCTTGCTGTTGCGGCCGAAGCGCGTGAGGAACATCTTCATCTGGCTCGGCGTGGTGTTCTGCGCCTCGTCGAGAATGATGAACGCGTTCTCCAGCGTGCGGCCGCGCATGTAGGCCAGCGGCGCGATCTCGATCACGTCGCGCTCCATGTAGCGGCGCAACGCACCGTAGTCGAGCAGCGCGCCGAGCGCGTCGAAGATCGGCCGCAGGTACGGGTTGATCTTGGCCTGGAAGTCGCCGGGCAGGAAGCCGAGCTTCTCGCCGGCCTCGACAGCGGGGCGCACCAGCACGAGCTTGCGCACGCGGCCGGAGTTGAGCGCCTCGACGGCCATGGCCGTGGCGAGGTAGGTCTTGCCGCAGCCAGCGGGGCCGGTGCAGAAGACCAGGTCATGCTCGCGGATGGCGTGCATGTACGCAGCCTGGCCAGTGGTCAGCGGTTTGGTGTTGCGCGCGGCGCGGGTGTGGTTCTCGTCCGGCGGCGCGTAGCCGAGGTCGATCGTGCCGCGTTTGCGGCCCGGCGTGCGCTCGCTGTCGCGCTCGCGTTCCCGGTCCCGTTCACGCTCGCGTTCCCGCAGGTCGATCTGGTCTTTCACGCTTCCACCGGTGGCAAGGCCGACGCGACGGCCGGCAAGGACATGTTCCACGGTTTCGTCGTCGAGCTGATCGTGATGCCGGACATGCTCGAGCAGTTTGAGCATGACGATCCAGGCGTCCTGGACGTTGTCTTCGTCGCCTTCAAGCCACAGCTCGCCGTTGCGGGTGATCGCGCGAACCTGATACTGGTCGCGCACCTGGCGCAGGTGGCGGTCGCGCGGGCCGAAGAGCACGCGCTGTTCATCCGTGTTCCGGAATCCGATGACCTTTTCCACGGACGGGTTGGCGGGTGGATTCGGTGTGGTGGATACGCGTCGTGGATCCGATTGCGAAGCGTTGCGGCGATCGCGTCGGCCAGCGGTATTGGTTGGTCCCATTATAGCCTCCGCATCGCCGTACGTCGTTGCCTCTCGTCGCCCGGCGGCGCACCCCCGATGCAGGCGGGGTGCTCACGGGCATCCAGCACGGCGCTAATACGGGTCTGGCATCTCCGCGGCCGGGTCCGGTACGCTCAACTGTCTGGCAGTCTTCGATCGCGCGGAGCTGATTGATGCGGCGATTCCACCTTCTGTCCTGGTTGCTGCCCGCGCTTGTGGCGGTCGCGCTGGTGCCGTCGCCAGTGTTCGCGCAGCCGGCCAGCGGCGATGGCAACCCGGGTGCCGCGCCGGACAACAGTGGTGGCGGAGCCGGCAGCGGCGAGCCCGCGACCGACGATCCGCTCAGCCGCTACTATCGCGACAACAACGTCTACCAGGGCGCCGACCTCAACAATCTCGTGCGCGCCGGCCAGACCAGCATGCGCACCGCCAACTTCGACGCCGCGCTCGGCTACTTCGAGAAGGCGCTGGCGCTCGAGGGCAAGCACGTGGGGTCGATGCACCTCGCAGGCCTCGCGATGTTCGGCCGCGGCGAGTTCGTGCGCGCGGCCCGCATGCTGCGCGCGGCGGTCTCGCGATTCCCGACCTGGACACGCATGGCGTTCGACGTCGTGGACGCATTCGGCGCGACGCGCGGCGACGAGGCCCGCAAGCAGCGCATGGCCGAGCTCGAACTGGCGACGCGCACCGCCGAGTCGGACGGCGGCGACACGGCCGGCGAGCTGTGGTTCCTGCTCGGCTACCTGCGCTACTACATTGCCGGCGCGTCGCCGAAGGCCGACGACGTGCGTCCGGCGCTGACGGCGTTCCGCAATGCGGTTGCGCGCAACCCCGGCGACGCCGCCGCCAACGAGTTCATTTCGGCGCTGGCCGAGCGCGGCTTTGCGCCCGACGTGGTGCCCGCGCGGCCTGAATTCGGACTGCCGGCTGACCGCCAGTGGCTCGTCCCCGGGCTGCGGCAGCTGGATCGCCACGACTGGCCGCGTGCCAGCATGGAGTTCATGCAGCGCGGCATGAGCACATTCCGCGGCGAGCCCTGGCTGTGGGCGGCGATCGCCCTGGCGGCCGACGACCAGGTGCCGCACGCCGCCGCGATGATCCGCCGCGGGTTGCTGCAGAGCGATCAGGTGGCGCTGGTTGGCATTCCGGCACTGGCTGACCTGCTGCCCGAGACAGTGATCACCACGCGGCGCGGCACGCTCAAGGCGCGCTCCGGTAACGGCGATCACGAGGCCTCGCTGGTCGGCGGTTACCTGGCGTTCCTCGCGGGCGATGTACCCGAAGCGCGGCAACTGCTGGCCGATCTCGCGGCGATGGAGCAGCGCCCCAAGGAGCCCGACCACCCGGCCCGCTACGGCCCGGCCGCGCGCTGGCTGATGAAGTACCTGCCGCAGCGGACCAATCCGCCGCACCTCGACCTCTCGCGCGTGCGCGACGGCTCGGCCCCGCCGGCGAACCCGGACCCCGGTCCGGCCACCAACACCAACGCCAACGCCAACGCGGCCAACAACGCTGCCTCGCCGCCGGCCAACGCGGGCAACGCGGGCAACACGAACGCCGGCACGAACTCGAACGCGAACGCGAACACCAACTCCAACTCCAACTCGAACGTTCCGACGCAACCCGTACCGCCGGTCCGCACCGAAGCCGAGGTCACGGCCGACGTGCGCGCAGCGATCCAGGCAGGCGACGACTCGCTGGGCAGGCGCAACGTGCCGGTCGCGCTCGGCAACTACCTCGAAGCAATCAAGCTCGGCACCGCCTTCCGCGCCGACTGGTTCAACTCGCCGATCCGCGTCGACATCTACCTCAAGCTGGCGCGCGTGCATTTCGCGCTCGGCGACTACCACGCGTCGTACACCGCGCTCGACCGCTACCTGATGACGGTGCCCGAGATGGCGCGCAAGGCGCAGCAGGTCTTCGAGGCGCCGTTCGCCGAGGGCGCGTTCGACGGCTACCTGCGCTCGCTCTCGTCGTTCGTGCGGCAGACGCCGGCCGACCGCCAGGCGCGCTTCCTGCTCGCCTACCTGCAATTCTCGGCGCGCGACTACATCGGCTCGTTCGAGAACTTCACGGCGGTGGTGCGCGACGCGCCCGGCGACATGAGCTTCCCGCTGGCCGACTGGTTCATCAACCTGCTGGTCAAGCCGCCGTTCAACGCCGACCGCGCCGATCCGTCGGTGCGCGCCGAGCGCATTGTCGCCGAGGGCAACAAGCTGCTGGCCGACAAGCTCTACGAGACCGCCGCGCTCGAGTTCCAGCGTGCCTACGAGCTGACGCCGACCGACGCCGTGCTCACCCGGCTGATCGGTGCGCAGTGGTTGCGCGCATCCGAGGACGACTACAGCCCGGACATGCGTGTCGAGGTCTTCCGCCGCATCGCCACCGGCCTGCGCGCGCACATCCTCGCGCGCGACAAGGAGCAGTGGATCAACTTCCGGCCCGAGTTCGACACCGTGCTCGGCGCTGGTGCGAAGCGTTGCCGCGACATTCTCAACCTGCACGTGCGCAACAAACCGGCTGACTTCAACGCCTGGTATTTCCGCGCGTTCGTCAACTACTTCGACAAGAACTGGAGCGAGTGCCTGCGCTCGTTCGGCGAGTACAAGGACACCGCGCGCGAGGAGCCGACCGGCGAGTTCGACTGGTTCCGCGCCGGCGCGCGCATGCAGGGCGGCAATCGCTGAGCGTTGATCCGGGCAAGCGATCGATCGAGCGGGCGGGCTACCGCAGGGATGCTCCTCCGGGCCCGCATTCTGATCCACTGAGGTTCCCGCACCGGCAGGTTCCGGCGCACAACTCCGGGGCATGATTGCCCCGGCTCGCCCCGGAATCGCGCCGGATTGGCGGCAATCGGTTGCTGGAGCCGCACGGACAGAAACGGCTTGTACAATGCCGCGCGTTCCAGCCATCCACAGGCGACCCGCCAGCAATGGGCGACGATCCCGTCAACGATTCCGTTCCGCCGGAAGTGCCGGCCGGGTCACACGCGAACGCGAGCGCGAACGCCAGCGCGAGCGCCAGCTCGTCAGCCGAGGGCTCCACGTCTGACGACCTGCGCGCGCTGACCTCGCTGGCCGATCGCCTGCCGGCCGACATGGGCGCCGCGCTGCGCGACTGGACCACCCGCGCGGCCAACACCGAGCGCACCGCCCCGCGCCACCGTGTCTGGGCGCTGTTCGAGGACGGCATCACGCTGCTCGGCCGCGACGGCCTGCCAGACGAGGTGCGCCACCCGCTGTTCAAGCGGCTCGAGCGGATGGCCGAGCGCCGGCTGCAACGCGAGGCGCGCGAGCACGCCGTGGACCTCGCCCGCCATGCCGACGGCCTGCTCGGCCAGTTCGAGCATCGCGTGTACCAGCTGACCGGCGAGGCCACTGGCGGCAACAGCGACACCGTCGAAGCGCTGAAGCGCCTGCAGGTGCAGCTCGACCTGTTCGCGCCAATCCTCGCGGGCCTGTCCGGCAGCGAGTGGACGCCGTTCGACGATCTGATGGTGCGCGTCGATTCGCTCGAGCGCGAGGTGCGCCGGCGGATCAAGGCGTCGCCCCGCAACGAGGCCCTGCAGGAGGCGATCCGCGAGGTGCACGGCGCGCGTGCCGATGCGCTGGCCCGGCAGAGCCATGCCGCCGTCGCGATGATCGACACGCTGCTCGCGCACCCCGAAGCAGCCACCACCGACACGTACGTCGACGAGCTGTGGGCCTGTTCGGGAGCGGCCGAGAAGCAACTGGCGGCGCTGCACGAGGCGGCGGTCGAGACGCCGCAGCTGAGCGCGCACGTGCCCCCGCTGGAAGCCGCCATCGAGCGGATCTCGGCGCGACTGGCCGGGCACATACAGACGCTCGACGCCGACCGACGCAAGGCGTGGCTGCACAAGTCGGGCACCGGCCTGCGCGACCAGGCGTCGGAGATGCTGACCGACGCCGAGGACTTCTCGCTGCCGGCGGCGGTGTACGGGCTGAAGCGGGCGTACAGCCGGCTCGACTCGTGGCTCGCACTGTGGCCAGCCGAGGCGACCCGCAGCACGGAGGCGCGCAAGGAGCTCAAGCCGTTGCGCACCGCGCGCAAGCGGCTGTTCAACGAATGGGTCGAGAAGTCGGTCGCGAGCCGGCTGGAGCGCCGATTCGGCTGGCGCTTCGTGTGGCTGCTCGAGAACACCATCCTGTTCCTGATCATCGCGGTGGTGGTGCTGCTGATCCTCGAGAGCATTTGGCAGCATCAGGCTACGGCGAACGCCGACCCGGCTGCGGCGAACGCCGCACCGGCCACGCCCGCGCAAGGCGGGCACGCCGACGGCGGCGCCACTGATGCCGACGGCGACGACGACGCGGCGGACCACGATGGCCACGTTCCGTTCGGCGGGCTTGACCCCGAAACCGCGTGGACCCTGGCGCTGATCGACACGGCGATCTGCTTCGTGTTCCTGTTCGAATTCTTCCTCAAGCTCGCGTTCTCGCCGCACAGGCTCAACTACTTCAAGCGGCACTGGTTCTTCGATCTGCTGCCATCCATCCCGTTCGGCATGTTCGCGTACGTGATGGAGAGTGCGGCCGCGGCCGGCACGCTGGCAGCCGGGGCCGAGCAGGCGCACAACCTGGAAGCGGCGCGAATGATGCGCTTCCTGCGGTTGCCGCGCCTCGTGCGCTACGTGCGCATCCTGCGGCCGGTGATCCGCATCGGGCGAATCCTGCTGTTCGCGTTGCGCGGTATGGACCGCCTCGTGCGCCGCTACGGCGCGATGCTCAACCGCGACATCATGTTCTTCGAGCGACCGCCCCGTCAGGACGCCGCATCGCGCCTGCTGGAGCGCGCGATCAAACTGCGCCGTCGCGTTCGCCAGGTGCTGCGTGAGCAGCAGCGCGGCCTGCCGGTGGATGTCGCGGCAGGGATGCTGACCACGCAAGCGCACGAAGCGCGCTACCAGGCGACGTTGGTCGGCCACATGGTCAACTGGTCGGCACGCCAGGGCGAGCCCGACCCCGAGTTCGATGAGCCCGAAGATGACGCCGGCGCGGCGGACGCCAACAGTGTCCGGCCGGGTGTGCTTGCGGGTCCGAAGCGGTCGGGCCGCACGGTTCGCGTGGATGCCGGGTCGGGCCGCCGTCGCAAGGTCGCGATCGAGACCGTCTGCGAGACGCTGATCCAGCTGGATGCGGACGCGGTCGAAGAGCTGATGGACCCGGACTTCCCGCGTCAGGTGGAGAAGATCTCGCGCGTGTGTGCGCTGCCGCCGCTGCGCTGGATGCCGTTCTTCCGCGACGTCGCGCTGGCCCGTCGCCAGTCCTCGAACCACGCCGACCTCTCGGCCCGCGTGGCCCGCGCGCTCGGTCGCCGTCTGCAGTGGCTCAACGGTCTGGTCACGTGGTTTGGCGATCTGCATGGCGTGGTCACCGCGCCGCAACTTGTGGACCGCGTTGGCGGCACACTTGTGAAGAGCACTCAGCGCCTTGCGTATCGCTTGCTCTACTTCGGCCTCACCATCGGTGGTCTGCTGCTCGTGCTCGGGATGATGGGCGTGGGGAGTCTCGATGAAGACGACCTGGCAGTGGCGAACCAGCTCAGGATCCCGCCGACGGAAAGTCAGCTTGAACAGTGGCGCGCGCAGTATCCGGAAGCGGATCTCGATCAGAACGGGCTCGACTGGCTCGAAGCGCAGCTCTACGCAAAGAATCACCTTCCGGCGGCCAACGTCCCGGGGCTCTACATCCTGCGGACGAACATGCTGAAGTTCGCAGCCATGCCGGTACTGGTGGTCGGCGTGATCTCTTTGCTTGTGATGTTGCTCGGCCGTTGGCTCCAGCGCATCGCATCGCAGGCGACCGACTTCTACACGCGCGCCGCCGAAGCACAGTTCATCAACCTGCTGGCGGACGTGAAGCAGGCGCGCGCAGTGCAGGATCACTCGCTGCTCGACCGCCGGGTGCTGCGACCCGAGGCGTTGGTCCAGGGGCTCGCCGACAGTGTGCCGCATGTAGCCGACGAAGATGATTCGCAGTCGCCCGAGGCCAGCGGCAACGACACCAGCGATGCGATCGCACCGCCGCATGGCGCCATGACACCGAAGCCCGGCCGGCGCAGCGCATCCGGCCTGCTCGACGCGCCGCGCCTGTTCCGCCGCGCGCTCGACAAGGTGTTCGGGTCGAGCCACGAAGCCGTTGCCGGTAGTCTGCCGGAACGCGTGTACCTGCTCTACCGCGACTACCTCACCGGCACTCCGCTGCACCGTTCGGACAACCGCACCACCAATCAGCTGCTCGGCAACCTCGGCATGATCGAGGTCCGCAACCGCATCCTCAAGCTCAGCAAGCGCGAGCAGAACCAGCTCGACGCGCTCGACCTCGCCACCGGCGGCCTGACCGGCCCGTCGCTGTGGTTCAACTTCATCACGCTGGCCGTCGCGCAGCGCGTGGCACAGCTGGTGGTCGACTACAACGACAACGTCATCCCGACCGCCGAAATCAAGTCGCGCCCGCCGGACGAACGCTTCCGCTACGAACAATGGATGCGCCGCAAACGCTCCGCGCTCGGCATCCTGGTCGGCGACGAGGCCTACGAGTTCGACTCGCGCACACCCGCCTCCATGGCCGGCGAGAACAACTCGTACTCGACCACCGTGTTCAACGCGATCGACTTCCTGACCAACGACCCGCAACGCCATCGCGACATCGCAGCGCGCTTCGGCCCCGACCTGGCCGCGTTCGTCACCGCCGACCGCCAGCGCACCGTGCGCGAGATCTTCGGCATCCTGCCGCTGCACGACCGGCCCGACCAGCTGCGCGCGTTCAATCCGTACCAGCTCTACTGGCAATACCTCGGCGGCGGTCGCATCGCGGCGGTGCCGTTCGTGGGCATCTGGCTGATGCTCAAGGGCACGGGCTTCCTGCTGCGGCGCTTCTGGCGCACGCTGCGCGAGTTGCTCAACCCGCAGCTCAAGACGGTCACCTACGACCCCGGCTCGGCCAGCTACCACGTGGCCGCGCGCAAGATCCTGCGGATGCGCAAGCCGGCGTTCATGGCGGCCACGAAGTTGCGCGCGATGATCGACGTCGAATACCTCGGCCTGCTGCTGCCCGGCGAGCACGAGAGCGGCCTGGAAGGCAGCTCGCTCGAGGACGACCTCGACCTCGTGGGCGCGGTGTCGGACGAGCGTGAGCCGTTGCGCCAGATCGGCAAGATGCGGCGCGAGGCGCTGGCCCGGTTCGCCGACCTCTGCGAGCGCCACGGCCTGACGCGTGATGGCCTGAAGGTGCGCCTGGCCGCGCTGCCGGACTACCCGCACACCGCCCGCGAAGTGTTGCGTGCGATGGCCGCCGCGTACATCACCGACTTCGACCAGTTCGCATCGCGCGACCAGGCGCAGCTCACGCTCGAACGCGCCGTTGTCGAAGCCGTGGCGGCCAACGGCAAGGTGCCCGATCGCACGTGGATCGGCTGGGGTGCTTCGCACGCGCGCTACGCCGCCGGCACGATCGCTGCGTTGCCGCCCGGCCCGGCCCGCACCGAGCGCCGTCGCTTCCGCTCGTGGTGGCGCCATCATTGCGAGCGCATCCGCGCGATCGGCGGCGACGAATCGCTGACCACGCACCGCGCGCGGCGTTGTGTCCGGGCGTGGTGGTTCGCCAACGTGCACGACGTCCGCCGGCACATGCATGTCGCGCTGACCAGCCCCGACGGCGACCCCGCCGCGGCGGTGGCGAAGACGATCGAGCACCTGATCGGTAACCCGCACACGTGGACCGAACATCTCGTCACGCTGCGCACGATCCAGAGCCTGACGATTCTCGACATGCTCTCCGACCGCCGGCTCGTGCTCAGCCTCGGCGAGTTCGAGGACACGGACGAGTTGCGGTATCCGATCGTCGTGCCCACGCTGTAGAGCCTGTCCGGGAATTACGATTCCGGGGCGCGAGCCGGGGACGGAAGTCCCCGGAGTCTGGTTCCTGATCCGATCCGATCCGCTTCGCAGGCTGGTCCCGGAATCTGACTCCGGGACTTCCGTCCCCGGCTCGCCTGGAAGTGCAATTCCGCGGACAGGCTCTGTAGGCCGGGACCGGGTCACGCGGGTCAGGGCCCGGACCACCAGAAACTCCTCGTGCGATCAGTGCTTTCGGCGCTCGTGAGGGACTGACGCAATCGTGAGGGTTCTGGTAGCGTGGTGAAGTCCCGTTCTCGCGAGATCACCGTGACGCCGAAGCCCCATGACCCGTCCGGCGAAGCTGACATGACGATGCCGCGTCGCGGCGGCCGTCCGGGCGGCAATAGCACCAGCGGTCGTTCCCGATCGTCGATCCCGCCGCCTCCACCGATGAGTGCGGCCGGCGCCGTGCCACCACCACGGCGGCCCGGCCAGGCTGAGGGCGCGAGCCAGGTGCCCATGCCGCCCGGCCAGCTGGGCGATCTGCCGGCCACGATCGGTCGCGGCAAACGACGCACGTCGATGGACACGGACGTGGCGCTGAGCGGCAGCGACGTACGCACGATGGCCGACTCCGGTGGCCGCAGCACGGGCCGGCACGGCTCGCACGGCACCGGCCCACGGCGCGGCAGCCAGGAGAACCTCGCCTCCTCGATCGACCACAACGTGTCGATCAGCTCCGAGAGCGTGCGCAAGTACCGCTTCCACGACGAACTCGGCCGCGGCGGCCTTGGCGTGGTGCATCTGGCCGAGGACATGGGCCTGCGGCGCGAACTGGCGATCAAGGTCTTGCGCGATCCGCGCGACCCCAACGCCGTCGCCGACTTCATCGAGGAGGCGCAGATCACGGGGCAGCTCTCGCACCCCAACATCGTGCCGGTCTACGAACTCGGCCAGGACCCGCAGGGCCGGCCGTTCATGGCGATGAAGCTGGTCGGCGGTCGCACGATGCAGGAAATCTGCAGCTTCGTCGAACGCAAGAAGGGCAAGAGCAACCTGGCGGCGCTGCTGCGCGACCGCCGGCTCGAGCTGTTCCAGAAGGTCTGCGACGCGATCGGCTACGCGCACAGCCGCGGCGTGATCCATCGCGACATCAAGCCCGAGAACGTGATGGTCGGCGAGTTCGGCGAGGTGCTGGTGATGGACTGGGGCCTCGCCCGGCCGATAGGCGTGGGTCAGCAGCGCCAGCGCGTCGTCAACACCGACCTGCGCGAGACCCACCGCACCGACGTGACGATGGTCGGCGACGTGTTCGGCACGCCGGCCTACATGGCGCCCGAGCAGGCCAACGGCCACACCGACGCGATCGACGAGCGCACCGACATCTTCGCGCTGGGCGGCATGCTCTACGAGTTGCTCACGCTGCAACCGCCCTACGGCGGCCGCACGGTCGACGAGGTGCTGACGCGGGCACGTCGCGGCAAGGTGATTCCGCCGCGCCGGCGCGCGCCGCACATGGAAATCCCGCGCGAGCTTGAAGCGATCGTGATGCGCGCGATGGCCACCGACCCGCGCCAGCGCTATCGCAAGGTGAGCGACCTGCGCGACGACATCGACGCGTACCTCGCCAACGAGCCCGGCACCGCCTGGAACGACGGCCTGCTCACGCGCCTGATGAAGTGGGGCAAGCGCAACCCCGGCCGGGCGATGGGCGCCGTGATGTCGGCTGCCCTCGTGCTGGTCACCGGCACGGTGTTCCTGGTGGCGACGGCGTGGGTCGGCGAGGCCGAGAACGCGAAGCTCGCGCTGCAGGCGCAGGCCGATGTGCGCGAAGCCGAGCGCGAGGCGGAGCGCAAGGCCCAGCAGGCGGCCGAGCTGGAGGCGAAGCGGAAGGCCCAGCGCGACGAAGACGACCAGCGCCGTCGCGAGGTCGAGCAGCGCCGCAAGGACGAACAGGCCCGCAAGGATGCAGAGCAGGCGCGCAAGGATGCCGAGGAAGAGGCCGAGCGCGCCCACATCAAGGCGCTGTTGCAGCAGGGCCAACTCGACGAGCTGCGCAAGCGGCTCGGCATCCAGGCGCAGGACAAGGCCAAGGTGGTCGTCGAGGAGTTCCAGCGCAAGTGGGACGAGGCGGAGGCCGCGGGCAAGAGCAGCCGCCAGTTTTTCGACGAACTCGATCAGGCCCTGATCCACAGCTACATCGACGCGATCGAGTCGCTGGTGCGCGAGAGCGACGCCCAGAAGAAGGACCTGCACACGCCGAACCAGCTCGTGTACTGCGGGCTGCTCTACTACATGGGCCTGAGCGACCCGCGGAAGGGCGTCGAGTGGTTCACGCGCGCGATCGACATGAAGAACGACCTCGAGTGGGCGTGGGGCAACCGCGGCTACGCGCGCTGGGCCATGCACGACCTGAAGGGCGCGGAGGCCGACCTGGCGCGCGCGCTCGAACTCGATCCGAACGACCCCGGCACGAAGAGTGCCCTGGCATCCGTGCGGCGCGAGCTGGCGTCGGGATCCGGCGGCACCTTCGAGGAGCGTCTGGCCGCCAACCCGGACGATGCCAACGCGCTGGGCGAGCGGGCCGACTGGCGCTGGAACAACGGCCAGCGTGAAGCGGCGATCGAGGACATCCGCCGGGTGACAGAGCTGCTGCCCGACGATGTTCGCGGCTGGCGCCTGCTTGCCAACTGGACCGCCACGCTCAACCGGCACGAGGAGTCGGTGAAGGCCTTCCGCCGCGTGGTGGCGATCGAACCGGCGTCGGACTCGAGCTGGGTCAACCTCGCCAACGAGTTGCGCTTCATCGAGGACTACGCCGGGGCGGTCGAGGCTGCCACGTTCGCGATCAAGGCGAACCCGAAGAACTGGCGCGCATTCGTGAACCGCGGCTGGGCCCACCGCTCGTTGCAGCAACGCGAGCGGGCAATCGAGGACCTGAAGACCGCCTGGAACATGACCGACGACACCAGCTGGAAGCGCCAGCTTGCAGACGACCTCCGCAAGCTGGGATCGCCGGTCGAATAGCCGGCCTGAACTCCGCGACCTTGCCAGCACTGAACTCGACGGCAGCACCGCTGTCGTGGTTTGACTTCAAAACGGCCGGGTCTTACTCTCGGCGCGGTTTCCACACCGGAGCGCACAAGATGACGTTGACCCACCGAGTTTCCGCTGGCGCCGCAGTCCCGCGGCCCGTTGCAGTCGCGGCCTGCGTCTGCCGCGCGGCGGTCATCCTGCTGCTGGCGGGCGTGCTGGCGCTGCCCGCCGGGTGCGCGAAGGACAACATCGCGGGTCCGATCTTCGCCGGCTTCTCGTCGGTCACCGGCCTCGAGAACACCACGCAGCCGAGCGCGGGCCTCTACACGTCCGACCTCAAGGTCAGCACCGCGTTCTCGTTCGTCGTCACCTTCAACGCACAGACCGCCGGCCAGACATTGACCCTGACTGTCGACCGCCTGAGCGGCCTGACTACGGCGCAGGCGGGCTTCGGCACGATGCCGCAGGCGGACGTCATGACCGCCACGACGGTCACCGACACCGTCAGCGGCACGTCGCTGGCCAACACCGGCTCGATCACGCTGACCTACAAGTGCACCGCGCCGGACGGCGGCGTGACGATCATCCGCCACCGCATCACCATCTACGTGCCGCCGCCGGTCTCGCTCGACTTCGTCATGCAGCCCTCGAGCTACACGCTGCCCGGCAACACGATGGGCACGGTCACGGTGCAGCTGCTCGATTCCTCGATGACGCTCGCGTCGACCGCCACCAACAACGTCACGATCTCGCTCGGCACCAACCCGAACAGCTCGGGCACCCTCACCGGCACGCTGACCAAGGCGGCCGTCGCGGGTGTGGCCACCTTCAGCGACCTCGACCTCGACCTGACCGCCCTCGAGAACGGCTTCACGCTGGTTGCGGCGGCATCGGGTCTGACCGGCGACACCAGCTCGGCGTTCAACGTCACCGCGACCGGTCCGGTGATCTTCACGATGACGCCGCGCATCGCGCGCGCCGGCGTGTCGGTCAAGGTCACAGGCACCAACTTCAACGCGGCCTTCGCCAGCAACACCGCCACCTTCAACGGCACGGGAGCCACGATCACGGCCGGTGACACCACCAACCTGACGATCACGGTGCCCACGCCGGTGACCGCCGGCGACCTGATCATCACCGACGGCGTGGCCAGCGATGGCTTCGCGTACATCGTTGCGCCGTTCCGCGGCAACGTCACCGGCGCAGGTGCGCAGGTCACCGGCGGCGCCAGCGACAACCCCTCGTTGAGTTCCACCGGGCAGTACGTGGCCTACCAGTCGGCCGCGACCGACATCGTGACCGGGGACACCAACTCGCGTATCGACATCTTCGTACGCGACAACATCAACGGCACGGTCTCGCGTGTCAGCCTGAGCAATGCCGGCGCGCAGGTGTTCGACGCCGACTGCATCAACCCGTCGATCAGCGACGACGGCAACCGCATCGCGTTCCAGTCATCGTCGGCCAACCTCGTGACCGGCGACACCAACACCTTCAGCGACATCTTTGTGCGCGACCGCTCGGCCGGCACCACGACGCGCGTCAGCGTCAGCACCGGCGGGTCGGAGGCGACCGCGGCCTGCACCAACCCGGTGATCAGCGGCAACGGCCGGTACGTCGCGTTCCAGTCGGCCTCCACGGCGCTCGTCACCGGCAAGAGCTTCACCGGCGAGGATGTGTTCCTGCACGACCTCAACACGAGCATCACCGTCGCCGTCAGCGTCAACGAGTCCGGCTCGCTGATCACCGGCGACTCGACCTTCCCGAACATCAGCAAGGATGGCCGCTACGTGACGTTTGCCGCCACCGCCAGCCTCGCCAGCAATGACAGCAACGGCAGCACCGACATCTACCGTCGCGACGTGACCGGCGGCACGACCACGCTGGTGAGCCTCAGCGACGCCGACGTGTTCCTGACCAGCGGCCTCGAAGCGCAGGCCAACAACCCGCGATCCGACATCAGCGACGACGGCAACCGCGTGCTGTTCCTCTCGTCGTCGGCGGACCTGGCCGGCCCGGCCGGCGTGGTCGAAGTGTGGATGCGCAACATCTCGGCCGGCACGACCACATTGATCAGCCGGGTCAGCAGTGGTGGCGCGGGTGCCGACGCGACGTGCACGGTCCCGCGCATCTCCGGCGACGGCCTGTTCGCGTCGTACCTCTCCAATGCCACCAACCTGGTGGCCGGTGCCGGCACCGCCGACATCTACCACTACGACATCGCCAACCAGGTGACGACCCGCGTCAACGTCGACAGCAGCGGCACCGTGGCCAACGGCGACTGCTTCGCCCCGGCGCTCTCCGGCGACGGCCACGCGATTGCCTTCTCGACCGACGGCAACAACCTGGTCACCAGCGACACCAACGGCACCCGCGACGTGATCGTCACGTCGAACTGAATCAACCGACGTCCCGCGACGCCGCGCGTCTCAGAAGTCTGGCCGCTTCTCGTCGGGGTTCCACGGTTCAGTGTCGGGCTCCGGCTCCCGCGCTGCCGGGTCGTTGGTCGGATCCTCGTTGGTGTCGTCCACCGCGTCCTTCACGATGCGCGAATCCTCGGTGGGATCCGCCTTGTCGTCCCCAGCCTCATCGGCGCGCCCGGCATCAGGGCTGGCACCGGGTGGATCGCATGTGAGGGTCAAGCCGGCGGCCCGCACGCGGAACGTGTCGTGCACATTGCGCCCCGCAACCGGGCTCGCAAAGGGCACCGAGCCCGGCGCACTACGGCGCAGCCGCGACCTCGGCCACGTGTCGGTGCGGATGCACACCGTCGTGTGCGCCACGCGGACATTGTCGTTTGCCTTCACGCGCTCGATCGAATCCACCACGCGCATCAGCAGGCCCACTGGTGCCAGCCACGTATCGATGCAGATCGCGGGGTCGTTGGCCAGCACCAGGTCGCGCCGGAACGCGGCATCGAGCTGCGTGGCCTCGGTGGCGACATCGACCGGATCACGGTACAGGCGTGGCCAGGTCCCGAAGCGTTCGGCACTCAGCGAGTGGAACACGCGATGCTCGTCGCTGTCGTCGTGCTGCGGGTGCACACTGACCGCCAACTCGAGCCGCCACGAATCCCTGGCCGGCCGCGGCGGGTCGGCGATCACCACCGAACGCAACCGGAACCGCGCGGCGTCACCGGTATCGCCGGGCTCCTCGATGGCCAGGTATAGCCGGTGGATGTTCACGCCGGGCAGCTGGCACAGTCCTGCGATGTGAGCAACGGAGTACCACGTGTCGGTGTCGGGGCGCACTACAACCACGACGGCCACGTCGTTGCCCGCGCGATGCACGGCGTGCTGGAGGCAACGCGCCAGATCCAGTTCGCTGACCTTGCGCGCCGCGCTGTCGAACCCGGCAACCGTCTGCGGCACATCGTGCGTCGCGTCCGGCAATACGCGCAGGTCAGGCCCGCGGACGGAGAGCATGACGAACGGAACGGATTCCGGTGGGGCAGCCGGAGCGCTTGCCACTTCGTCGTCAGCTACTGCGGCGGGCGTCTGCAGCGCACAAGCGCATGTGATGGTCAACAGCAGCAGGCAGGTTCGGAGGAGCATCGCAGCAGTCTCGGCATCAAGCGCTCGGACCGCAGTACGCAACCATCGACCGTTGGTTCAGCAAAGTTCGATCAACTGACCTCGGGCAGCTCGGCCGGTGGCTCCGCGTTGAGCGTCTCGTGGCCGTCGGCGGTCACCGCCACGATGTTCTCGATGCGCACACCGAAGCGGCCGGGCAGGTAGATGCCGGGCTCGACGCTGAAACACTGGCCGACCACCAGCGGGTCGGCGTTGCCCTTCACGATGTTCGGCGGCTCGTGCAGTTGCATGCCGATGCCGTGGCCGGTGCGGTGGATGAAGTACTCGCCGTAGCCCGCGTCGGCGATCACCTTGCGCGCAGCGGCATCCACCGACTCGGCCGTCACGCCGGGGCGGATCGCGGCGCGCGCAGCCATGTGCGCGTTGTAGACGGCGCGGTAGACGGTCTTCGCCTCGTCGCTGGCCGGGCCGAGGCAGATCGTGCGCGTGGTGTCCGACTGGTAGCGCTCCAGTTCGCAGCCGCAGTCGATGATCACCACGTCGCCGGTTGCGACGGCGGCATTGCTCGTGCCGTGGTGCGGCTTCGCGCCGTTCGCGCCGGTGCCCACGATGCAGAAGGTCGGCGTGCCACCGCCGCGGCGCATCTCGGTGTTGATCACGTCGGCCAGCGCCGATTCGGCCATGCCGGCGGCGAGCTTCGTGGCGGCCACGCGCTGGGCCTCGTCGGCGATCGCCGCGGCGCGGCGCATGGTGTCGAGCTCGCTGGCGTCCTTCTGCTTGCGCAACGCGCCGATGATGCCTGCGGCATCAACGAACCGTGCGCCGGGCAGCGCAGCCTGCAGCGCCAGCAGGTGTCGAGCGGGCATCTCACCGTCGACCGCGATGCGTGCGTCGCCGAGGTTCCAGTTCGCGGCCAGCTCGCGGAACACCTCGGACGAGTCTTCGCCGTCGGCCCACGGGCGGATGTCGGTGATGCCGGTGGCCTTCGCGCCGGTCTCGCTCAGCGCGGGGCAGATCATCGCCGGGTCGCCGTCGGCGCGGAACAGCATGACCAGCAGCCGCTCATGGCCGTCCTCGAAGTAGTCGGCAAGGTAGCCCATCGAGACCGGAGTGGCCGCAATGAAGCAGCCGGTGGATTGGTCGCGCAGCAGTTTGCGCAGGCGCTCGACGCGGGCAGACTTGAGCATGGCGGTGGCGGCCGGTGGCGTGGAGTTGTGGTGCGTCGACTGAAGGTAGAACGGCGCGCCGCGTCACGCCATGGCGATCGGCGCGTCGACGGCGAGGTCCCACAGGATGCCGGCCGGGCCGGCGTTGACCACCGGCACGTGGCTACGCGGTACGCGCGCGTGCTGGCCGCCGCTGTGGTGGATGTGGCCGCACACAACGAGCCGCGGGCGGGTGCGATCGATCGCGCGCTGCACCGCGTAGCTGCCGATGCTCTTGCCGCTGGACGAGACGTCGAGTGTGCCCTTCGGCGGCGAGTGCGAAACCAGCACGGCGCCAGCCGGGCAGTCGGCGAGCAACTCATCGGCCTGCTCGTTGGAGAAGTCGAAGCTCCAGTCGCCGAAGGGGGTGACCGGGATGCCGCCGCCGATGCCGAAAAACGGGGTGTCGAGGAGGGTGGCGCCGTTGCCGTGCAGCACCGTGGCGTTGGGCCAGTCGGCAGTGGCGGCCACGAGTTCGTCGAGCGTCTCGTTGTTGCCCGGCACGAGGACGACGGGCTTCGTCGTCACGCCCTCGGCGAGGATCGAGATCGTGTCCTCGATGCCGCGGCGCACGTTGGCGAAGTCACCGGCACCGATGAGCACGTCGGCGCGCGCGGCGAGTTCGACGAGGCGCGCGGCGGCGCTGATCGAGCAGTGGAGGTCGGAGAAGAGGAGGAGCCTCATGCGTGAGCATTTCCCATTCAAGCCCACGGGCTGCTGCCCGCGGGTAACCACTCACGACCTGCGACCCTGTGATCGCGCGAGAACCGCGCGCTCAGAGCCCGTTCTTGTCACGTCGTGACTGGCATTCGCTTACCCACGGGCGCATGCCGTGGGCTTGAAAGAAGAAGATCCTGACTAGAACGGGAACCCGATCCAGAAGTGGAACACCCACTGCTCCTCACCGGGCCGCGGATACGTATTCCACGCCACATCGAGCCGGGCCGGTCCGATCGGCGTCATGTACCGCAATCCCACGCCGATCCCCACGCGGAAGTGACTGAACGCCGAGTCGAGCTGTGGTGCCAGGTTGCCGGCATCCACAAACACCGCACCGTCGAGTCCGAGCTCCCAGACCAGCGGGAAGCGCAACTCCACACTCACCACCTGGCGGAACTGACCACCACGCGTGGAGTCCGGAAAATCCCACGCGCGCAGGCCCTGCTCGCCGAAGCAGCGGACCGACGTGGCGCCGCCGTTGAAGACGCGCTCCTGGATCGGGATGCCGATGCCGGTGTCGCTGTGCTCGAGGAAGAACTCCATCAGGTAGCCGAGCGCGAGCACGACGCGCTGCTCCTGGTCGAGCGGCAGGTACACAGCCGAGTCGAGGCGGAACTTCGTGAAGTCGAGCGTGGCACCGAGGCCCTGGTTGTAGTGCTCGATCTGCAGCGAGTGGCGCATGCCGTGGCGCGGCACAATCAAGGGCTCGGCGTTGGCCCAGCGCAGCCGCAGGCCGAGAGAGCCGAGGCGCGCGGTCTCGGCCGAGGTCGAGGCCGGGTCGGTGATGTCGAAGGCCTGCGTGTCGCGGAACTCGTAGAACAGCGACGCGTCGAGTTCCGGCGTGAACGAGTGCGAGAACAGCAGACGGCCGCCGAAGTCCTGGCGGCCAAAGTCGGGCTCGTCGCGCTTGCGGTAGAACAGCGAGAGCGAAAACGGGAAGCTGCCGCCGAGCGTCCACGGGTCGGTGTACTTCAGTTCGCCCCAGCTGCTGCGCAGCGAGATGCCGCCGGTGAGGCTGATCTCGCGGGCCGCGCCGAACATGTTGGTCTCGGCCAGCTGCAGCCACGCGCGCGGGCCCTCGTACGAGCCCCAGCCGATGTGCGGGCGGATGATCACCGAGCGCACCTCGCGCACGTGCACGTGGTAGTCCACCGTGCGGCGCTCCGGGTCGGCCAGGCGCTCGAACGTCACGCGATCGACAAGGCCGGTGCGCAGCAACTGGCGGTAGGCTTCGCGCTCGCGCGACAGCGAGAACTCCTGCTCCTGTCCGGCCCGCAGCGGAATGATCGACCGCACGAACCCCTCGCTCAGCGAGTCGGTGTCGATCGTCACCTCGCCGATGGTCCACTTGCCGCCCGGCTCGCTGGTGACCACGAGCGTGACGCTGCCGGTGGCCTCGATGGTCTTCGCGTCGACCTTCACTGACGCGTCGTAGAAGCCACGCTCCTGCCAGAACTCGCGGACGGTGGCGGCGATCACGGCGTGGTCGGCGCGCC
>JBFWQT010000033.1:0-25281 GCA_050249295.1 Planctomycetota bacterium | reverse complement strand
GTCCGCCGAAGCAGTAGTGCGGGTCCGAGCCGCGACCGTCAGGGAGCGGGACCAACCAGTCATGATGGAAACGCAGAACACTCGCTGATGCCGGACACCGCTCACGCCAATTTTGATGCTCGCTGGACCCGCTCCCTCACGGCCGCGGCTCGGACCGGAAAAACGACCGGTCGCTGAAAGGAACCCCACACCATGCTGCCCGCCAAGAACCAGAGCTCGGGAATGGCCACCGGTTTTCCGGATACGTGCAACACGCCGACCGGCGCGACCGGCACCGCGCCGATCACGTACCCGAACACCGCCACCGACGCGCTCAACGTGCCCACGGCCTACACCGTGCTGGTCTCGATGATGCCGGCGCTGCACCAGATGTCGAAGGCCGCGCTGACCAACGGCATGGAAGCCGGCGTCGCGCACGGCCTGTACATGGGCATGGGCGGGCACAACCTCGGCAACTTCAAGGTGCTCACGTCGTGCATGCCGGCGATCAACCTCGCGGCCTCGACCAGCGGCAACAACTACAACTGCTCGTCGAGCACCAGCATCGTGCCGAGCATCTGCAACACGCTCTACACGCAGCTGCCGGCCGACGGGGCCGCGGCACCGGCCGTCACGCTGGAGGCGCCGCGCTGGGACCGCGACCTGACGGCCGACGACGTCGAGCAGTTGCTCGCTGACGCGCCGGACGTGGAACTCGTGCACGACGACGCCGGCGTGGTCGAGTTGCGAGTGCCGGCGATCCATGGTGACACCGCCAGGCAGATTGCCGCGCTGCTGCGTCCGCGCGCGGCGACGCTGCGTGAGGTCGTGCTCGATCTGCGCGACAACCCCGGCGGCCTGCTCGATGCCGCGGCCCGCGTGGCCAGCCAGTTCGTTGCGCCCGGAATACCGCTGTACGCGATCGCCGATGACGACAGTCGCCTGGTGGCAACGTCGTGCGACGCCGGGTTGTTGATCGGCGACACGGTCGGGCTGACGTTGCGCGTCAACTCGCGCACCGGCTCGGCCGCCGAGGTGCTGGCCGTGGCGCTGCAGTCGCTCGGTCGCGCGGTGGTGGTGGGCAGCAGTCGCAGCGCCGGGAAGGGCGCCGTGCAGGTGCTGCATCACGGGCAGTGGGTCACGGTGGGGCGCGTGCAGACGCCCGACGGCCGCGAGGTGGAGGGTGTGGGCGTGGTGCCCGATCGCGAATGCGACCAGGACTGACGCGCACTCCGCTGCAGCTTGAAGCCCGCGGGCTGCTGCCCGTGGGGGAGCGCGGCGGGGCTCGCTGGATGTGTCGTGGCGTTGCATGCGAGTTGAGCGCTTGCCACGGGCGGCAGCCCGTGGGCTTCAAGCTGCGACCAATCACTCACTCACTCATTCATTCATTCCACCGCACGATAAGGGGCACGCGCCGCCCACGCGGTTCTCACTGGTACCTCCCGCGCGTCGCGCTATCATCGCGCCCTGCCAACTGACCGCCGTCCACCCGGCCCGGAGCCCTTCGCATGAGCCGTCCGACCACTTTGCTCGCCCTCGCGATTCTCGCACTCACGCTCGCAACATTCGCCACCGCGCAGGACCCGCCAACCACGCCGGCCGGCAGCGCCACCTTCAAGTGGGCCGCGCCCGACGTCGGCGCCGTGCGCAACGAGAAGAGCGCCACCGACCTCAGCTACGAGATCGCCATCAAGCTCGGCGGCGAGGTCAAGGCGCGCGGCCAACTCGGCCGCATGACGATGAAGACCAGGCGCGAACAAACGCTCGCCGTCAACGCCACCACCGGCGCGCAGACCAAACTGCTCGTGGCCTACAGCGAGTGGAAGGCCGTCAACACGCGCTCCGGCGCGCAGCCGCAGGCGATCGAGATGCCGGGCAACGGCAAGCGCTACGTGATCGAGAACCGCACCGGCGAAACCGGCTCGCGCTCCGATGTGCGCACGCTCGACGGCAAGGGCGTGATCTACGCCGAGGCGCAGTCGATCCGCTCGGACAACGGCGGCCTCGGCCAGCTGCCCGGCCTTGCGCGGCTGTTCAACGGCAAGACGCTGGCCGTCGGCGACAAGGTGGTGCCCACGGCCGAGCAGGCGAAGGAGATGTGGGGCGATCGCTACATCTCGGCGAGCTACGTCTACGCCGGCACGCGCGACGTGCAGGGCGTGCTCGGCGCCGTGTTCACCACGAAGCTGAAGGTCACCAGCACGATGCCGAACAACTCGGTGCTCACGTTCGACTACAGCGGCGAGATCATCCTGATGGCCGACACGCTCTGGCCGCTGAGCATCGAGCTGACCGGCCCGGTGTCGGTGGGCGGCGAGGCCGATCACCCGCAGGGCCGCATCATGTTCGAGGGCACCGGCAAGGCCTCGACCACCAGCCATTTCACCTACGGTGCCGACGAGGTGCCGACCGACAAGGGAGTGACGATGGAACCCGGTACGGCGCACACGCCGAGCGTGCATGACTTCACGGTGAAGACGATCGACGGCAAGGAGCAGAAGCTCTCGGACTACAAGGGCAAGGTGCTGCTGATCGTGAACACCGCCAGCAAGTGCGGCTACACACCCCAGTACCAGGGCCTCGAGGCGCTCTACAACCGCTACAAGGAAGACGGCCTGGTCGTGCTCGGCTTCCCGTGCAATGACTTCGGCGGCCAGGAGCCCGGCACCGAAGCCGACATCAAGAACTTCTGCACGAGCACCTACAAGGTGACGTTCCCGATGTTCAGCAAGGTGTCGGTGAAGGAAGGCGCCGATCAGGCGAAGCTCTACGCATTCCTCGGCGAGTCGGCCGGCGGCCTGCCGCAGTGGAACTTCTTCAAGTACCTGGTGGACAAGGACGGCAACGTGCGCGCGCTGTGGGATGCCCGCGTCACGCCGGACAGCCCCAACGTGGCCACGGCGATCGAGCAGATGATCAAGGGCGAGGACGACGGCGAGTAGCCTGCCCCGGGCTGCTCTGCCATGCCGGAAGCCGCGCCACGCACTGCGGGGCGCGGCTTTCTGCTGCCCGCAGCCGTGCGTGCATCCGGCTACCGGGAACCGGGCATCGGCGGGATGCACGGTGCCCGCAGTTCGCGGTTGCCACAATCGCCAGCGGTCATATAATCCCCGGCCGTGCGCAGGCCCCGCCAACGCGGACATCGCGCACGCATGTCAGAAGTACCACGACACGTGCAACGGCAGACGATGAAAGGGCCGGGGACGTCCCGGCACACTGCCTTTGGCGGGAACCCGAACGAGAAACACGGGAACCTGCGCCCCGGGTAGCGGATCGAGCATGAAGGCATTCTGGTTGGAGGTTCGCGCCCCCGGCACACCCGCAGTGCGGGTCGCTGACGTCGGCCGTTCCGCCCACCGGACGCCCTCTCCCGCCGCCACCATCACGGGGTCAACAGATGACGCAGGCGACAGACGGAGTCGCCGTTAGAGGAGACGGATCCTTGAGTGACAGCAGAGTAATCGTCGAGAAGGAAATCGGCGGACACGTGCTCTCGATCGAGAGCGGATGGGTGGCCAAGCAGGCCAATGGCGCGGTGATCGTTCGCTACGGCGAGAATGCGGTCTTCAACGCGGTGGTCAGCGGGCCTAGCAAGTTCGGCGATGGCAGCTTCCTGCCGCTCACCGTCGACTACCGCGAACGCTACTCCGCCGTGGGCAAGTTCCCTGGCGGGTTCTTCAAGCGCGAGGCCCGGCCGACCAACAAGGAGACGCTGACCATGCGTCTCACCGACCGGCCGATCCGGCCGATGTGGCCCGACTGGTTCCGCGACGAGGTGCTCATCCAGGGCGTGGTCTACTCGAGCGACCGGCACATCGACACCGACACGTTCAACGTGATCGGCGCGTCGGCGGCGCTGGTGGTCAGCGACCTGCCATTCCAGGGGCCGATCGGCGCGGTGCGCGTGTCGCAGGTCGACGGCGAGTTCGTGATCTTCCCGACGCACGAGGAGCGCGAGGCCGGCGACCTGGACCTGGTGGTGGCGGGCAGCAAGGACGCGCTGCTGATGGTCGAGTGCGGCGCGAAGATGATCTCCGAGGCGCGCATGGTCGAGGCGCTGGAGTACGCGCACAACGTGATCCGCGAGATCTGCACCCTGCAGGTTGAACTGGCCGCGAAGAAGGGCGTGAAGGCGAAGAGCTTTGACAACCCGAAGGAAGTCAAGGCCGAGGACCACAGCAAGGCGCTGAAGAAGTTCGAGAAGGAGTTCGTCGAGGCGCTGAACACGCGCGAGAAGCACACCCGCAAGGCGGCCGTGAAGGTCGTCAAGGAGAAGGCGCTGCTGGCCATCGTCGGCGAGTTTGACGCCGAGAAGGCCGACATCCACGAGCGCGAGGCCAACGCGAAGAAGACGGCCAGCGTGAAGGATGCGCTCCACAAGATGGAGAAGGCGCTGATCCGCCAGCAGATCATCAAGGACAAGAAGCGCGTCGACGGCCGCGGGCTGCACGACGTCCGGCCGATCCAGATTGAAACCAATCTGTTCCCCCGCACCCACGGCTCGGCGCTGTTCACCCGCGGCGAGACGCAGGCGCTGGTCACCTGCACGCTCGGTACGCGCGACGACGAGCAGATGGTGGAAGGCCTGAAGGAGAAGTACTTCGAGAAGTTCATGCTGCACTACAACTTCCCGCCGTACTCGGTCGGCGAAGTCAAGCGCATCATGGGCCCCGGCCGCCGCGAGATCGGCCACGGCATGCTCGCGCAGCGCGCGCTGACGCCGCTGATCCCGTCGCAGGAAGAGTTCCCGTACACGATCCGCCTGATCTCCGACATCATGGAGAGCAACGGCAGCTCGTCGATGGCCTCGGTCTGCGGCGGCTCGCTGGCGGCCTTCCATGCCGGCGTGCCAATGAAGGAGCACGTCGCCGGCATCGCGATGGGCCTGGTGATGGAAGGCAAGGAGTACGCCGTGCTGACCGACATCCTCGGTGACGAGGACCACGTCGGCGACATGGACTTCAAGGTCTGCGGCACCGCCACCGGCATCACCGCGTTGCAGATGGACATCAAGTGTGACGGCCTGACGTCGGCGATCATGGGCGAGGCGCTGGAGGCTGCTCGCAAGGGCCGGCTGCACATCCTCGCGATCATGAACGAGGCGATCAGCACGCCGGGCGCGATGAGCCAGTACGCGCCGCGCGTGGCGATGGTCAAGATCGACCCGAGCAAGATCGGCATGGTGATCGGCGCCGGCGGCAAGATGATCCGCAGCATCGAGGAGACCACCGGCTGCAAGATCAACATCGAGGAAGACGGCACGATCAAGGTCTACGGCTACGGCGACGAGGGCGTGGAGAGCGCGCGCTCGTTCATCGAACGCCTCACCGAGGAGGCCGAGGTCGGCAAGATCTACAAGGGCCGCGTGACCGGCGTGAAGGACTTCGGCGCGTTCGTCGAGATCCTGCCGGGTCAGGAGGGCATGTGCCACATCTCCGAACTCGACGAGGGCTACGTCGAGAAGGTCTCCGACATCGTGAAGATGGGAGACGAGGTGGAGGTGAAGGTGATCCTCGTCGAGGACAACGGCCGCATCAAGCTCAGCCGCAAGGCGGTGCAGATGGAGCAGGCCGGTCGTGGCGAGGAGTACGCCGCGAACCTGCCGGGTGGCGGTGGCGGACGTGACCGCGACCGTGGCGACCGCGGTGATCGTGGCGGCCGTGGCGGTCGCGATCGCGGCGGCCGAGGCGGCGATCGGGGTGGCCGTGACCGCGATCGTGGTGATCGTGGCGGCAGCCGCGAGAGCGGCCGCGGCGAACGGACCCGCAGCGACCGCGGTGACCGTGACCGTGACCGTGACAAGGACAAGGACAAGGACCGCGACAAGGACCGTGATCGCCCGCGCAGCCGGCGCGACGCCGATGGCGACGGTGACGACCGGGATCGTGATCGTGACCGGGATCGCGGCGACCGTGACCGCGGCGACCGTGGCGACGACCGTCCGCGCCGCAGCAGCAGCCGGTCGGATTCGGATCGCGAGAGCGACGAGCGCCCGGCCCGCAGCCGGTCGCGCTCCGGCAGCAGCGATTCGGACCGTGGCGGTGATGACGACGAGCGCCCGGCCCGTAGCCGGTCGCGCTCCGGCAGCAGCGATTCGGACCGTGGCGGTGACGACGACGATCGTCCCGCGCGCAGCCGGTCGAGCCGGGGCGACACCGAGGCGGATGACGTCGAAGCCTGGAGCGATCCGTACCTCGACAGCTCCGACCGCGGCGATCGCGATCGCGGCGCCGAGTCGTCGGACGATGCCGGCGAGGTGGGTGAGGATGGCGCGCCGCGCAAGAAGCGTCGTCGTCGTCGCCGCCGCCGCACGATCACGGGCGAGACGGTTCCGGGCAGCGAGGGCGACGCCGATGGCGATGATCCGCCGGCCCGCTCGGGAGCCAAGGACGACTACCCGGACACCGCCGATATGTTCGACGAGTGATCCCGGCCGGTAGATGATGCGAATGCGGGCGAGGTGCGCAACGATACGTGCACCTCGCCCGCGTCGTTGTTGTTGTGTGCGCCTGCACCGTCACTGCCACCACCGCCGCAAGTTGTCTCGCGCAATGACCGACGCCGGATTCGACTACCAGTCGCTGTGGGCCGCCATCCACCGGCCGGCGCCGCGTGTGCTGTCGCGTTGGCGACAGGAGCTGGCGCGCCGCTGCGAGGGCGATGACGACGTGTTGCCGACGCCGCACGACGAGGAGTCGTTGCGCGCGCTGCTCGCGACGTTCACAAGTCGCGACGCCCTGCATCAGGCGTCCACGGAGGCGTCCGCGATCGTGCTGGCCGCGGAGGACAACGACGTGATCCTCACCGCGGCCGTCGGCGGCAACCCGGTCGAACTGCAACTCGACATGCTGCGCGACCTGCGCGAGCGCTTCGAGCAGTCCGGGCTCCGCGACGACTTCTTCGCCTGCTGGTGGCGCTGGTATCGCAGTGCGCTCGCATTCAATGGTGCGACCGCGGCCAGCTTCGAACCGTGCCCGCAACGCTACCTGCGACCCGGCCACACCTGCATCTGCGGCGGCAGCGAGGGCTGCCTGTGGTGCAACGGCACCGGCAAGATCGTGTCCGCCACCGACTGAACGACGACGGGCGGAGCTTGCACTCCGCCCGCGTCTTGCTCTGGCTGCTTGTACGTCTGCGCCGGCTGCGTCGGCTGCGTCGGCCGGGACGGTCGTTCAGCTCGAAAGCAGTTTCTTCACCAGCTCGCTGACGACCTTGCCGTCGGCGCGGCCCTTGGTCTGCGGCGAGACCACCTTCATCACCTTGCCCATGTCCTTCGCCGACGTCGCGCCGGCCTCGGCGATCGCCGCCTTGATCATCGTCTCCAGCTCGGCTTCGCTCAGCGCGGCCGGCAGCATCTCCTGCAGGAACGCCAGCTCGGCTTCCTCCTTCGCCAGGATATCCGCGCGGTTGGCAGCCTTTGCGGCCGCGATCGAGTCGTTGCGTTGCTTCACCAGCGCCGCGGCGATGTCGATCACGCCGGCATCGTCAAGATCGACGCGGTCATCGACTTCCTTCTTGCGGATCGCGGCGTGCAGGTTGCGCGCATAGAGCAGGCGCTCCTTGTCACCACCCTTCATGGCGGTCTTGATGATGGTCTGGAGCTTCTCCTTCAGCGTGGTCATCGATTGTCCGTTCGTTCGTTACGAGCGCGGGGGGTTGAAGAGTAGTACGGGCCCGCAGCTTCAAGTCCACGAGCAGCGGCCCGTGGGTCCGTTCGGCGCGGGCCGCGCGGAGGTCGTCGCAGCCAGCGCAACCGGGGCCAGAACCCGGATTGTAGCGCCGTGCCCGATCTGCCAGATGCGGCAGATGTGGGCAAACGCAACTCTCCTGCCCCGCGTATCAACGTCAAGCCTGTGAGCACCAGATCACAAACCGCCGGCCCCGCAGCAAGCAGCAACCTCGTACCCGACCATGCGTCACTCGTCGTCCGCCGCCGTCCTCGCCATCCTGGTTGCCAGCGCCCTCGTGCTGGCCAGCCCCGGCGCCGGCAGCAACCACTCCAGCCTCGTCGTCGCACAGGATCCGCCGCCGTCCACCGGCAACGGGAGCGACCGGCCGAATCAGCCCGGCGATCCGCCGCTCGGCAGCGAGGATTCGGCGTTGTCGAAGCTCGACCGCGAGATCACCGCGCTGGCCGAGCGCGCGCGCCGCAGTGTGGTCAAGATCAGCGCGCTGACGCGCTTGCCGCTGCCGCACCCGGACGTGATCGAGGACGGTCAGCCGACCGAGTTCGTGATCCCGGTCACCTACTCCGGCCTGATCGTGCGCAGCGACGGCTTCATCGTCACCGTTGCCGACGCGGTCGAGCGGGCCACCGAATTCCAGGTCTCGCTGCCGGACGGGCGCGAGCGCAAGGCCACCGTCTGGGCGTCCGACGTGCAGAGCAACCTCGCGGTGCTGCACATCGAGGCCGACCTCAAGCCGGGCGACCTCACGCCGGCCAGGCTCGACGGCACCGCCGCGCTGCGCCCCGGCCAGTTCATGCTCACCTGCGGCAATCCGTTCGGCCTGACGCGCACCATCTCCACCGGCGTCGTCACCGGCGTCGAGCGCACCATCGTGATCGACGGCCAGCCGTTCTTCGGCGTGATCCAGACCAACTCGAACATCAACCCCGGCGACCCGGGTGGCGCGGCCCTCAGCGCGGACGGCTCGTTCGTCGGCATGATCTGGTCGACGTATGGTCGCTCGAGCTTCGGCCAGGCTGACCCGCGTCGCAACTCGAACTCGCGCAAGGACGCCGAAATGCTGCGTGACGCGCTGCGCCGGCTGTTCGGAGTGGGCGGCAGCGACAACGGCAACGGCGAAGACTCTGCGCCGTTCGACTCGGCCGAGATGGAGCGCTACTGGAAGCAGCGCATGAACGAGTACTACCGCGAGCTCGCCAAACAGCAGGAGCAGCAGGTGTACCTCAGCGCGCAGGGCATCAACTTTGTGCTGCCGGCCGCACTGATCCGCCACGTCAGCAACGAGCTGATCGAGCACAAGCGCGTCGCTCGCGGCAGCCTCGGCATCCGCATCGAGCAGCGCATGTCAGCCGAGGGCCGGATGATCCTGATCGTCACGCAGGTGATGCCCGAGAGCCCCGCACTGGCGGCCGGCATCCAGGTGGGCGACCTGCTGGTCGGCGTCAATCACCAGGAAGTGATGTCGATGGCTGACGTGCAGCGCCTGATGCAGACGGCGCGCGCCGGGCAGGACATGCACGTGCGCGTCGTGCGCCAGGGCGGCCCCGTGGACGCCGACGTGAAGCTGATGGAGCGGCCCGAGCCGCCGCGCAGCCACGCGCCGGGCAGCGGCGACTGAGCGACGGAGGCGACTGAGCCGACGGAGGCGACGGAGCCATGCAGTTGCGGCTTCCGGCCGCTGCGTGGCGTTCGCGCTTGCGGGCTGGCGTTCCGGCGCATGCGTTGCCATGATGGCCGCCCCCACGGGCAGCACCATCCTTATCGCGCCTTGTCGCGCGCGGGAGCGTTCAATGAGCACCGAGGATCCCAAATCCCCTGCCCCTGCAGGCACCGGTGGGCCGGAAGGCGCCGCTGCTGCCGGCACCACGTCGGCACCCCGTCCGGTCGGCTTCGAATGGGGCGGCCAGGTGCGCGGCCTGGCCATGCTGCTCGGCGGCCAGCTGGTCGCGGGCACGCTGCTCGGCCTGATCCTCTACTTCCTCACGGTGCTCTCCGGCGTCTACATCCCGCTGCTCGGCGCCGTGCTGATCGGCTGGCTGATGTCGCTGCTCGCCGCCGATTCGGTGAAGCGCGCCGGGTTCGACAACTTCCTCGTCGGCGCGCTCTGCGTGACGCTCGGCGCGGTGTTCGCCTTCGGCGCGTTCCACGTCGGCCGCTACATGGACTTCCTGCACCAGCTCGATGCCACGGTCGACGCGAGCTACGACGGCGAACTGCAGAAGATTGTGCGCAACCGCGTGGTCATCCCGCCCGACGCCTCGCCTGACGAAATCCAGCGCGTGCGCATGGCCTTCGTCGAGCGCATGAACAAGGAGCAGCACGACAAGGGCGACACCAACTACGACTACCGCACGTGGTTGCGCGGCGAAATGCGCCAGACGATCCTCGAAAGCGAGGAATACAAGGGCATCGGCAACGACTCGTTCTTCGGCGGGTACCTCACGCTCGAAATGAAGAAGGGTCTCGAACTGCGCATCGGCGCGCGGAGCAAGGGCTACGACCTCGGCGCGGCCGGCATCATTGCCTACCGCATCTCCGAGATCCTGCTGACGGCCGTGGTCGGCATGTGGCCGCTGGTGGCGCTGTTGCTGCTGCTGCCGCGCACGAAGCACAGCCAGAACCGGCTGCCGCACACGCTGCCGCTGGTGTTCCTGTCGCCCGACGACCCGATCCGCCTTGCGCAGCAGGTGGCCAGCGGTGGCGTCGCGCAGATCGACAAGGGCCAGGCGGTGCTGCACGGCAACTTCCCGGCCGTGTCGCTGTCGGTGCGCACGCCGGACAAGGCGGTCGGCGTGGACAAGCTGGCCGAGGCCGGCGAGCCCGAAGTCGTCCTCGAGCTGTCGTGGGTCGACAAGACCGTGAAGGGCGACCTGCGCCACCGCAGCTACGGCAAGTGGTGGTATCCGACCAGCGTGCTGGAGACGATCACCCGCAAGTTCGGTCCGCCGCCGGTGCTGCCAGAGCCCGGCGAAGAAGCCGGGGCGGCCGACGCGGACACATCGGGCAAGAAGAAGAAGAAGTAGCTGCAGGAGCAACGGATGACGCGCGTCGTGGTGTGGTTGGGAGTGCTGGTGGCACTAGCGGCCGTGTCCTGTTGCGGCTGCAACAACACCTCCAGCAATGCCGGCAACGCCGGCAAGGACGCGCCCACCAACGATGACGCGGGTGCCGGCAACGGCAACGCCAGTAACTCCTCGCAGCCGCCGCCGATCGAACGGCTGCTGATCAGCCCGTGGCCCGCGGCAAGGGTCGGTGACACGGCCCGCTACCGCACGCTGCGCGCACCCGACGGCGAAACGTGGACGCTGATTGATGCCGACACGATCCGCTACACGATCAGCGCGACCGACGCGTTCGGCGATCCGATCGACCGCGAGGAGATCAAGCCGGTGCGCCGCGATGACCCCGATGCCTGGTGGAATCTGCCGCGCGACGCGCGTCGCCGCGTGCCCGGCGAGACGATCAAGCTGGCCGACGGCAGCGAGGTCGAAACGTTCATCGTCAAGGGCACGCTGGATGGGCGCGCGGTCACGCTGCTGGTCAACCCCGACGCGGTGCCGTTTGACGGCGTGGTGCGGCTCACCGTGGACGGCGCCGCGCAGCCGGAGCGCGAACTCCTGTCGTTCACGCGCGGCGAGTAACAACCACGCGAAGCCACAGGCGACGAGCATGAATCCACTACCCGCTGACCTGCTCGCCGCCGGGATCAGCTACGACGAGTACCGCCGCACGCTGGTGGAGCACAATGGCGAGCACCTTGATGCGGTGTTCGCCGACCCGCGCATCACCGAGGCCGACCTGACGCTGCTGCGCCGCCTGCCGCCACAGGTGCTGGTGGCCGTGGTCGAGGACTGGTGCCCCGACGTGTACTGGACGCTGCCGATGTGGGCGCACACCATCGCCCGGCTGCCCGAATGGGATCTGAAGCTGTTCCGTCAGCGCGATCAGAAGGCCCTCGCCGACACGTTCATCACGAAAGAGTACGCGCGGCGCGTTCCGGTCTACGCGTTCTACGACCGCCAGGGCCGTCTGCAGGTGTGGTGGTCGGGTCGCAGCGCGACGGCCGAGCAGGCAGTGACCGACGCGCTCGGCGGTGTGCCGTACAAGGATGCCGACGAGGCGGCGCAGAAGCGCGCAGGCCTCGTGTTCCACGATCACTACCCGACCAGGTTCCGCCGCGACAACTTTGACGAGATCCTCGCGCTGCTCTGCGCGTTCCACCACATTGTACGCCCGGCGCCGGGAGGCTGACGGTTGTCTGCCGGCGCGGTCCGGCGAGCGCGGCGACGCCGGCCAGCTGGTTCGCGACCGCGACAACGCCGGCCGCGGACCGCCGCGGAAATGCACCCACTCACTGGCGTTGGCGGCAGCATGTAGAATGTGCGTGTCCGTCGGGTGGTCAGACCAACCGCAATGATCCGCCGCGCCACGCCAGACGATCTCGACGCCTTGCTCGGGATCGAACACCGCGCCTTCTCTCTCGATCGCTTCTCCCGCCGTGGCATGCGCCACCTGCTCACCCGCGGCCATGCCACAACCTTTGTGGATGTGGAACAGCCCGGCGGCCGCATCATCGGCTACATCACGCTGCTCTACCGGCGCGGCAGTCGCGCGGCGCACATCTACTCCATCGCCGTGGACCCGCTCGGCACCGGCCAGCGTCACGGCACCGGCCGTGGTCTGCTGCAGGCGGCCGAGCAGGACGCGATCGAACACGGCTGCAACCGCATGCGACTCGAGGTCCGCTGCGACAACGCCGCGTCGCTCGCGTTCTTCACGCGCGCGGGATACAGCGAGACCAGCCGGTACGACGCCTACTACGAGGACGGCATGCAGGCCGTGATGTTCGCGCGAGACCTGCCGACCGCCGTGGCGGCGAGCGCAGCGACGACCGCCGCGCCGCCAGCCGCCGCGGCAATCGTGGGGTAGTGGCGAGATCCTGTCCGGAGCATTGATCCGACGCCGAGCGTGCCTACTTCTCCGGCAGCTCGTACGCCTTGCCCATCATCTGCTGGTACCAGTCCTGCAGGAAAGGGCCGATCTGCTCGTGCTCCCACAATTCGCGCCCACCACCGACGCGCGACCGCACGGCCTCCGTGTAGACGAACACCGCGGCGCCGTCTTCCTGCGACTTCTCGACGAAGTCCATCGCTTCGTCCCACTTGCCGGCCTTCGCCATGAACACCGCCGACCAGGCGCTGCTGTAGCCGACCCCGGCCTCCGAACGGGCTGCCATGGCCAGACGCAGGGCGGTCGATGTGTCGCCCTTCTGCGAGTGGCACGCCGCAATCAGCAGCTGGCACGACCCGTCGGTCTCCTGGTCCTTGTCCTTCTTCGCGAGGCTGCGCGCGAGAGTCAGTTGCTTGATCGCGTCGTCGTATTGCCCGATGCCGAGCAGCGCGCGACCCTCGAAGTAGAACTGGAACGGCAGGTGCTTCGCCGAGATCAGGTCGAGCGCCTTCTTCAGTTCTTCCCACGCGCCCACGTCACAGTAGCTCAGGCACACGTCGCGCAGGATCTCGGGGTGCGACGCCTCGGCGATCATCTTCTTCACGCCGTCGATCGCGGAGCTGTACTTGCCTTCCTTGATGTCCAGGCGGACGACATGCGCGAAGCAGCTGCCGGGCTTCCACTCCACGGCAATCCAGTCCTGGTACACCTTGCGCGCCTTCGCCAGCTGCGGCGGGCTGCTCTCCTCGTAGCACAGCCCGAGGTACGAACTGGTGTCGTCGTCCGGTCCGAGCCGGTCGATGAAGGTCTGCAACTGCTGGATCGCGGCCGGATACTCGCCGACGCTGTAGAGGTACATGCCGTACTGCATGCGCGTCAGCTCCGGAGAATCCTCGTCGGCCACCAGCTGGTCGGCGTAGCGGCGGATCGCCTTGTCGTCCGGCTCGTTCTGGTTGATCATGCAGACCAGCTTCGTGTAGCGCAGGTAGTCGCGATAGAAGCCGAGCAGCGGCTCGGCGATGAACCTGTCGTATTCCTGCGGCCGCGCCTCGTCGGGCTGCTTTGCGAACAGCGCATTGACCTGCGTGATCAGGCCGTCCCACTTTGCCTGGCCCTGCGCGGTGCTGGTGCGCATCATCCGGTCGGCGATCTCCCACGAGTCGCGGCGGTTGGTCTCCACATCCATGATGTCGTAGACCTTCCAGCTTCCGGCCTTCTCGCGGATCATCCACATCGCGTAGCGCCACATCGAGCCGAACTCGTCGAACATGCGCCAGTACGTGATCAGCTCCGGCCGGCCGGCCAGCTGCGACACCGAGTGCAGGTCGGCACGCTTGAACTTCAGCTCGGTGGTGCGGCGCGCATCTTCCAGGTTGGCCTGCTGGTTGATGCGGAACAGCCCCATCTCGGCGCGCATGTCCTTCTCGTAGTCGCGACGCAGCTTGTCCGGCACCCGACGCAGCGCCTCCCAGAACTGCCGGTCGAAGTTGTAGACCGACGAGTGCTGGAACGGCGCGCCGCCGCAGATGCTCTGCAGCATGCGCGTGCCCAGATCCTGCACCGCCTTCTTCGTCATGGCGTCGATCTGCACCGTCGCCTTGTCCGGATTGCGGAAGCTCTCGGTCGGGTCTTCGTCGCCGGCCGTGTCGCCCACCGCGGGGCCGCCACTGTTGGACGACGGGCCGGGGTCGCGCGGCGGCGGATTGTTGCGGCCGCTGTTGTTGCTGCTGCTGCTGCCGGAGTTGCTGAACGGGCTGCGCGGCCGGTTCGTGTTGCTGCTCGAATTGCTGCTGCTGCTGCCGCTGTGGTTCACGCGCGGCGCGTTGGCATGGTTCGTGAACTCCTCCGGCCAGTCGCGGTTGCGCGGCGGCGTGTTGGCGTTCGACGCCGGGCCGTTGCCCGACAGGTCGACCGGCGGCGCGTTGAAGTTGCTGGCCGGGCTGTCGCTGTTGATCACCGGCGCGTTGTATCTGCTCTCGAGGTGCGCCGACGGGCCGGCACCGCTCGGCGCGCGCTTGTTCATCATGGCGGCCAGGCCGAGCACCACCACCAGGAACCCGGCGACACTGGCCGCGACCACAACAGTGTTGTCCTTCTTCGGCGCGGGGCCACGACCCGACGAGATCGTGCCGGTGTGCCGGCGACTGCGGCCACTGCTGCGCGGATCGTCATCGTAGTAGTCGTCACGGCGCGCATCCGATCGCGGCCTGGCCTGGCGGCCCGACGGCGAACTGGTCGGCCGACCCACACCCGACGGACGCGGACCGCGACCGGACGGACTCGCTATCGGCGGCGGCGGCACCATGTCGCTGCGCGGCCGGGGCGGCGGAACGGAACCAGTGACGCTGGAAGTGGGGCGGCGCGGGCGGCCGGGCGGGTTGTGCATCGCTCGGGTCTCGGCTGGAACAACAAACAGACTGCTGTGCGAAATGGCGTCTATCAGCCCAGTGTAACCCGGCGAACGCCCGCCACGAAAGGCCCGGATGGATGCCACGTGAAGATCGTGTGAGCATCAGTCGGGTGCCGAGCCGAGCCGCGCCAGGCGCGACGCGATCCGCTCGCGCCATGTGGCGTCCTTCGCGTGGCGGTACGCCTCACGCAGATCGTGGATCGCCGCGTCACGATCGGTGGCCTCGTTGAGGCGGCCGCGCAGGTACCACGCCTCCCAGTAGTCGGGCCGGCGACCCAGCGCGTCATCCAGGTCGGCGATCGCTCCGGCGATGTCGTTGAGCGTGCGCTTGCACACCGCGCGGTTGTACCGGAACGGCGTGTGCCACGGCCGCAGCCGCACCGCCGCGTCGAAGTCAGGCAACGCAGCCGCGGCATCGCCCTGATCCAGGCGGATCGCGGCACGACTGTTGAACGCCTCGGCCTGGGCCGGATCGACGCGGATCGCGGCGGAGAAGTCGGCCAGCGCGAGGTCGTACTGCTTGCGCGTGTAGTAGATGTTGCCGCGATTCACAAACGCGCGGTCGTCAGTCGGCGAGACCTCGATCGCCTTCGTGTACGCCGCCAGCGCGTCATCGATCCGGCCACCATCGGCCAGCGTAGCGCCGCGCGCAAACCACGCGTTGCCGCAGGTCGCATCAATCGCCAGCGCCGCATCGCACTCGGCCAGCGCACGATCCAGCTCGCCGATCGTCTGGTACACGCCGGCCAGGCCCGCGTGCGCGTCGGCACTCTCCGGCTGCAACTCCAGCACGGTGTTCCAGTCCGCCAGCGCACCCGCGGTGTTGCCGCGCTGCAGTCGCAGCCGACCGCGACGCTGGTACATGAAGGCAAGGTCGGGCCGGTTCTGCAGTGCGGTCGTCCAGTCGCGCTCCGCGCCCTCCAGGTCGCCGGTGAGTCGCCGGCACTCGGCGCGCTGGTCGAGCGCGTTGGTCTGCGTCGGGTTGAGCTGCAGCACGCGATCGCACTCGGCAATCGCGTCGGCCCAACGGCCCATGCGGCGCAGCACACTTGCGCGGCCGATACGAACCGTTGCCTCGTGGGCGTGACGCGCCTCGAGGTTGGCCAGCTCGGCCAGCGCCTCGTCGTAGCGCTTCAGGCCGGTCAGCGCCTGCGCGCGGTTGAAGCGGGCCGGCTGCAGCGACGGGTCCTCGGCCAGTACCTCGTCGAACGCGGCCAGCGCGTCGGCAAAGCGGTGCTGCTCGACCAGTACGATGCCGCGCACGGTCCGCGCCGTCGGCTCGCCCGGCTTGATCTCCAGTGCGCGCGCCACGTCGGCCAGCGCGCCATCGGGGTTGCCGTTGGTGGCGCGCACCATGGCACGATTGACCAGCCCGTCGAGATACGCCGGGTCGATCTGCAGCGCACGGTCGAGGTCGCGCAGCGCCTCGTCCGGCCGTTCGAGGTCATTGCACACGATGGCGTGCTGGCTCAGCGCGTGGACCGAATCGGGCCGGATCCGCAGCGCACGACTGAAGTCCTCGGCGGCCGCCGCCAGGTCGCGCTGCTCGCGGTGCGCCACGCCGCGATTGAACCAGGCGTGGTACGAGCGGGGTGCCAGCTTCAGCACGCGGTCGGCCCACTCCAGCGCGCTCCTGTGGTCGCCGCGCGTCTGCATGATGCTGCCGATGTTGATCATCGGCGCCACCAGCTGCGGATCGAGCCTGACGCACTCGAGGTAGTCGGCGAGCGCGCCGTCCTCGTCGCGCAGTGCGTTGCGCAGCAGGCCGCGGTAGTAGTACTCCGCCGTCGACAGCGTCAGGCCGCGCAGGGTGCGCACCGTGGCGAGGTCGTTGTAGGCAGCCAGGTAGTGGCGCAGTTGCGCCTCGCCGATTGCGTCGAGGATCTCGCGCTCGCTGAGGTTGTTGGCCTCCTGCTGCACGTAGCGCTGCTCGAACTCGCGGATCGCGATCATCGTCTGGCCCTCGGTGTTGCGCTCGGCAATCACCTCGGCCTGCTCGGCGCGCTCCTGCTCCAGCGCTCGCGCCCGCTCGGCCTGCTGCAGTTGCAGCACGAGCATCGCGACGATCTGCGTGCCCATCAGCAACAGCGCGGCGGTCACCGATGTCATCGGATGCCGGCGCACGAGGCGGATGGCACGTGCAATCGGGCCGGGTCGCCAGGCGGTGGTTGGCCGCAACGACTGCCACGCGGCGAGGTCGGCCTGCATGTCGGCGACGCGCTGGTAGCGATCGGCCGGACGGGCGGCCATCGCCTTGAGCACGATCGCCTCGAGCTCGCGCGGAATGCCACGACGCGGCGCGCGACGGCGCGGCGGCGCCAGATGGTGGCGCAGCGCGCGGCCCAGAACCTCGGCCGCGCTACGGCCCGGGTACGGCGGCTCGAGCGTGAGCATGTGATAGAGCACGCCGCCCAGCGAGAAGATGTCGGAGCGCTCGTCCACCTCGCTGACGCGCCCGTCGGCCTGCTCGGGTGCCATGTAGGCCGGTGTGCCGAAGACGTCGCCATCCATCGAGAGCGCGGAGTCGTCCGCCCGTGGAGCCGCGCGGCGCGAACTGCGCACCGGCCGCGCGCCAGCATCGGGCGCGTCGAGCGGACGCGCGAGGCCCCAGTCGACCAGCAGCACTTCGCCGAACTCGCCGACCATCACGTTGTGCGGCTTGATATCGCGATGCACCACGCCGCGGCTGTGCGCAAAGGCCAGCGCGTCGGCCACCTTGTTGAACAGCGCGATGATGCGGTTGGTGTCCTCGGCGCGCAGCGGCCGGCTCGCGCCACCACCGGCGGCCTCGGCCCGGATCATGTCGGCCAGGGACTGCCCGGCAATGCGCTTCATCGCAAGCCACGGCCGGCCCTGCGCGTCGCGGCCCAGTTCGTGCACCGGCACGATGTTGGGATGCTCGAGCTGCGCCGTGATCTGCGCCTCCTCGATGAAGCGCGACACGTCGGCCGCGTCGTCGGCGCGCTGCAGCAGCTTGATCGCCAGCTCGCGATTGAGGTCGGTGTCCTCGGCCAGTCGCACCACTCCGATGCCACCGCGGCCGAGCTCGTCGCCGAGACGGAAGCGCGCGAACCCGCCGGGCGCAGGGTGTTCACCCTGCCGCGTGGTGGTGGGCGGCTGCAAGCGCGCGGGCCGCGTACCGGGCAGCGTCGGCTCGGGACGTGGCAGCGGGCGCGTGTTGCGCCGGCCGTGCAGGGTCGGGTCGTGTGCGTCAGGCATGCAACTATTGTTGTGGCGTGCGGTCGCGTCGCGCAACCGGCATCAGTCGGGCGCCGCGCCGAGCCGGGCCAGGCGCGCGACAATCCGCTGCTGCCAGGTCGCGTCGGCGCAGTGCCGGTGCGCCTCGCGCAGATCGTGGATCGCGGCGTTGCGATCGGTCGGCTCGACGACGAGCGCGCGGATGTACCAGGCCTCCCAGTACGTCGGGCGCAGGCGCACCGCCTCGTCGAGATCGGCCAGCGCGCCGGTCACGTCGGTCAGCGCGCGCTTGCACATCGCGCGGTTGTAGTAGAAGTCCGCGTGCGTCGGTCGCAGGCGCACAGCCGCGTTGAAGTCCGGCAGCGCGGCCGCCGGATCGCCCGTTTGCAGGCGGATCGCGGCGCGGCCATTGAACGCGTCTGACTGGCGCGGACTGGCGGCGATCGCCGCCGAGTAGTCGGCCAGCGCGGCGTCGTACTGCTTGCGCGCGAGGTGAATGTTGCCGCGGTTGACCAGCGCGCGCTCCTCCTGCGGATCAGCCGCAATCGCCCGGTTGTAGGCGGCCAGCGCATCGTCGGTGCGACCGCGCGCCGCCGCCACCACGCCGAGGATGAACCACGCATCGGCGCATGTGTCGCGGATCGCCAGCGCGCTCTCCGCCGCCTGCGTCGCGGCGTCCAGTTCGCCGAGCGCCTGATGCACCGCGGCGATTCCGGCCAGCGCATCGGCGTTCTGCGGGTCGGTCTTCCGCGCCGCGTCGAAGTCCTCGCGCGCGCCGGCCGTGTCGTTGCCCTTCAGGCGCAGATGGCCCCGCTTCACGCGCAGCCCGACGTTGCCCGGCTCGATCGCCAGCGCGCCGGTGAGGTCGCGCTCGGCACGCTCGAGGTCGCCGGTGGAGCGGTAGCACATCGCGCGCACATCAAGCGCGCCGACGTGTGCGCTGTCGCGTTCGAGCACCCGGTCGCACTCGGCAATCGCCTCATCGAACCGGCCGAGCCGGTGGAAGATCGTCGCGCGGTTGAGGTGCGCCACCGGCAGGTCCGGCCGCGTGCTCAACACCGTGGCAAACTCGGCCAGCGCCTCGTCGTAGCGCCGCAGGTTGAGCAGCGCCACGCCGCGGTTGAACCGCGCGGTCAGGTGCAGCGGGTCCTCGGCCAGCACGGCGTCGAACTCGGCGATCGCCTTCGCGTCCTCGTGATGCAGCGTGTGTACGACGCCGCGCACCGTGCGCGCGGTGAGCTCGCCGGGGCGGATCGCGAGCGCCTTCTCGACGTCGCTCAGCGCGCCGTCCGGATCGCCCGACATGGCGCGGGCCATCGCGCGGTTGACGCGCGCAACGCTGTAGGTGCGGTCGAGTTCGAGCGCGCGATCCAGATCGCGCAGCGCCTCGGCCGTGCGGCCCATGTCGAGCGCAATTGCGCCGCGTTGCGTCAACGCCTGCACCGAGTCCGGCCAGATCGCGACCGCGCGGTCGAAGTCGTCGAGCGCCTCGGTCATCTGCTGCAGCGCCTGGTGCGCAAGGCCGCGGTTGAACCACGCGCGGTAGCAGTCGTTCCAGAGCCGGAGCGTGCGGTCGCACCATCCGAGCGTACTGCTCCACTCGCCGCGCTGCTGCAGCAGGTCGGAGATGTTGACCATCGCCGCCACCGACGTCGGCTCGAGATCGACGCAGCGCATGTAGTCGGCCAGCGCACCGTCCGTGTCGTGCATCGCGAAGCGCAGCACGCCGCGGTGGTAGTGCTCCATTGCCGTCAGCTCCAGGCCGCGCGAGGCGCGCAGCGCGGCAAGGTCGTCGTAGGCGCGCATGTACCGGGCGACCTTCTCCGGGCCGATCCGGTCGAGCGTCTCGGCGTCGGTCACGTTGAGCGTCTTGTCCTTGCGGAACTCGGCCTCGAACTCGCGCATCACCGCCATCGAGTTGCCCTCGACGTTGCGCTCGGCCAGCACTTCGGCCTGCTCGGCGCGCAGGCGTTCCATCTCGCGGCCCTGCTCGGCCTGCTGCAGCTGCCACGCCAGCATCAGCACCACCTGCGACGACATCAGCACCAGCGCGGCGGCGAGCGAGGTCATCGGATGCCGGCGGACGAACTTGAGTGCGCGCTCGATCGGCCCGGGCCGCCACGCGGTGGTGGGCAGCAACGATTGCCACGCCGCCAGATCGGCCTGCAGGTCGCGCACGCTGGCGTAGCGATCGTCCGGATCCCCGGCCATCGCCTTGAGCACGATCGCCTCGAGCTCGCGCGGAATGCGACGACGCGGCGCGCGACGACGCGGCGCGATCAGCGCATGCCGCACTGCCTTCGCCAGCACCTCCACCGAGGTGCGCCCGCTGTACGGCTGCTCCAGCGTGAGCATGTGGTAGAGCACGCCGCCGAGCGAGAAGATGTCGGAGCGCTCGTCCACGTCATGGACGCGACCGTCGGCCTGTTCGGGCGGCATGTACGCAGGCGTACCGAAGATGTCGCCGTCCACCGACAGCGCGCCTGTTCCGGCCTCGTCGCGACGCGTGCTGCGTACCGGCCGGTTGTCGCCATCCGTCGGGTCGCGCGCGTCGAGCGGCCGCGCGAGACCCCAGTCGACGAGCAGCACTTCCCCGAACTCGCCGACCATCACGTTGTGCGGCTTCAGGTCGCGATGCACCACGCCGCGACTGTGCGCGAACGCCAGCGCATCGGCCACCTTGTTGAACAGCGCAACGATGCGGTTGGTGTCCTCGGGCCGCAGCGGCGCGCCACCGGGCGTCGACCATGTCTTGATCAACGCCGCGAGCGATGTGCCGCCGATGCGCTTCATCGCCAGCCACGGCCGGCCTTGCGCGTCACGGCCGACATCGTGCACCGGCACGATGTTGGGATGCTCGAGCTGCGCCGTGATCTGCGCCTCCTCGATAAAGCGCGACACGTCGTCGGGCCGGTCGGCGCGTTGCAGCAGCTTGATCGCCAGCTCGCGATGCAGCTCGGTGTCTTCGGCCAGGCGCACCAGGCCCATGCCGCCGCGACCGAGCTCGTCGCCAAGCCGGAACCGCCCGCCGCTGATCGTCGCGTCGGCAGAGCCTGGCGGCGACGCGGGCGTAGCGCTGCGACGCGCGGTCGGCGGCAACGCGCGCGTGGGTCGCGAGCCGGGCAGCGTCGGATCGTCCGGCGCACCACGCCTCAGCGGACGCGAATCGCGCTGGCCATGCAGTGTCGGGTCGTGCGGGTCGGGCGGGTCAGGCATGCAATTATTGTCGCGGCGCTCAGTCGTACCGCGCAAGCTCCGTGTAGCCCGCGCCGGCGATCACCGGATTGCCCGCCAGGCGCAGCTCGTTGCGATTCGTCCCGCGCGGCGCCGGCACCAGCACGGCCGCGAGTGTGCTGCGCGAGTTGCTGGTCGCGGGGTGCCACGACAGGTGCAGTTCGAGTTCGTTCTCGTTGAGCGTGGCAACCCACGTGCCGCTGCTCATCAGTCGGGTGCCGAGCGTGTCGCGCACCATCCGCTTCGCCGCGAACGGCAGACACAGCGCACCGATGTCCTCGAGTCCGAGCGCGCAGTCGCGACCGTCCGACATCGCGAACCACGTCTCGGCCTCGGCGGCGCCGTCTTCGTGGAGCACGAGCGACTGGTACTCGATCGCGACGCCGGCCATCACCAGCGGATGCGACGACGGCTCGGCCGGGCTGAAGCTGGCCAACTCCCAGTTGCCGATCAGCCCGCGCAGCGCGACCAGCTGCGAGCCGGTGGCGAGTCGAGTCGAGTCGGTCGCGTTGCCGTCGGCCGGCGTCGGCGTCGGCGCCGGTGCGCCCGCGCTGCCGGCATGGCTGCGCGGAATCTTCCCGGCGCCGCGCGGGTCGTTGTCGCACGCGATGAGAACGCCGCCGGCGATCCACGCGACGACGACGACCCGGGCGAGCAGCGCACGCGGCGCGGGCATCATCAATCGTGACGTCGCATTCACCGGCCACCCGTCTTTCATCGCGTCGGCAGGTCAGGCGCCGGCGCTGCCACGCTGTTGCGCCGCGCCCTTCTTCCTGGCCCGGCACAGCGGCTGACCGTGCTCGCTCTCGTTGATCGCCTTGAGGAAGTTCGTCACCAGCTCGGTCGTCAGGATGTCGAACTGCACCTCGGTGCACGCAGCCGTCAACGGAATGCGCGCCGCGGCCATCTCGCCGTGACCGCCACCGCTGCCCATCTTCTTGATCGTCTTGCGCACCACGGCCCCGGCGTCGCCGTCGGTCTCGTTGGTGCGCACCGAAATGCGCAACTCCTTCGCCGTGAAGCCGAACACCATCGCCCAGCTGGCCGTGTCCAGCCGCAGCAGCATGTCGGCCACCAGCGCGATCATGTCCGGGTTCTCCAGCTCGCCGAGGTCAGCCACAATCGACCGGCCGTGGATCATCGCGCTGTCGAGCCCGCGGCGCAGATCGATGTAGTACTCGCGCGGCAACGGCGGCGCCTCGATCGCGGCCAGCCGCTTCGCATCCACCAGCGGGAACAGGATCTGGTGCGCTTCGAGGTCCCACGCCGAGAAGTGGCGCTGGAAGTTGGCCGTGTCCGAGCGGATGCCGTACATCAGGGCCGTGGCGACCAGCGGCGGAATCTCGACGCCCATCGCGCGCAGGTACATCGTCACGATCGTCGCGCTCGCGCCCGCCTCGGTGCGGATCTCCACGAACCGCCCGGCCGGCTTGCCGTTGCGCACGATCTGCGGGTGATGGTCGAACACCGCCAGCGGCACGATGCCCGGCGGCAGGCTGTGGTACTTGCTCTCGACCTGCGTATCGACGACCACGATGCCGTCGAAATTGGAGAGGTCGCCGAGCAGCGGCAGCGAATAGATCGGCAGGTCGAGGTTCTGCACCATCGCCTTGTTCTCGGCGCGGCCGATCGTGCCGCCGTGGCCGATGAACGTCTCGATGCCGAACTTCTTCGTCAGGATCGTGTACAGGCCGATCGCGCCGGCCATCGCGTCCGGGTCGGGGTTGTCGTGCGTCAGGACGAGGATCTTCTCCTTGCCCTGCACGACGCGCGCGAACTCCTCGATACGCGGCTGCGGCAGCGGCGGCGGCGGCGAGACGATGCGCGAGGTCTGGCTGGTGTCGGCCGCGGCCGCGACCGGCGCAGGCGCGGCGGCCGGAGGCGCGCTCGGCGAGACCGCTGCGGGTGCGGCGGCGATCGGAGCGGGCGACGGCGGAATTGCATCCACCGCTACGCCACCGGTGGTCGCGGTCGCGTCCGCGTCCGGCCGATGCGGTCGTTCCGGTCGTTCGGGCTCGCCACTACCTGAGGTCTGATGGCTCATGCTGAGTATCTCGGTTTCGCCCCACTCCTCGGTGCCGTCGCCCGGCAAGGGCACGGCTGCAGGAGCAATGGGCGGTGACAGCTTGCGGGGCGCTGCCTCTCTGTCGGCCGGGTCAGCCGGGTCGTTCCGGTCGGCCGGTTCCGGGCGGGACCGGGGATCGTTCAGGTCGTCCGGTGTCATGCCGCCTCGCTGGCTACCCGCTCTACACTGATATCGGCCTGGCGGATCGTCGCGTTCAATCGGACTCGTGATAACGTCGGCCGCGGATCCGGACCTGACACACACGCTCCAATCGTCACCAAAGTAAAGAGCCACCGTTCCCGGTGGCGTCACCCCGGAGTATACCCGGCTGCCTGCCGGGCGCAACCCGCAGCGGCGTCGCGCCGGCACGCGATGCCCTGACCCGTCTTCGCATGCGTGAGTCCCGCGACATCCGCTACCGCCGGCAGGCCCGTCGCAACCTCGTGGCGGTGGCGTTGCTGCTGTCGGCCGCGTTGGTTGCGCGGATGATGTCCGGGACCGGTTGCGGCGCGTCGTCGTCGTCGTCGCGGCCAGCGCCCCCCCTGCCGTCGCGCGAGCGGATCGTGCTGCGCTTCGACGAGGTGGAACTGCTCGACGCCGACACAGCGCGCGTGCGTGGCCACAGTGTCCGCTTCCTCGGCTGCGACGCGCCGGAGGTGGCGGGGCCGTATCACGAGGGCGACCAGGAGCCGTGGGCCAGCCGCGCGACGGACTTCGTGCGCGAGAGCCTGCGCACGGCCGGGCGCATCGAGCTGATCGTGGTCGAGCAGCAGGACCGCTACGGTCGGCTGCTCGGGCATTTCTTTGTCGACGGCGATTCGGTGTCATTGCGGCTGGTCCGGGCCGGGCTGGCCTACGAGACGATCTCGCGCTTCGGCGACTACGGTTTCGAGGAGTTGGGCAAGCAGCTCCAGGCCGCGGCCGCCGAGGTGACGCCCGCGTTCGAGAAGCCGGCAACCTGGCGCGCGGCCCATCGCTTCGATTGATCCTGCCCCGGGCGGTCGCGGCGGACGGACCGTCGCGGGCACCCGCGCGAGCCGGGCCGACGAACGGTTGATCCGAGGTCGCACGCCCCCGAGGCCCGCTCCCTTGCGGTCGCGGCTCTTGTTCAGCGCAGCGCACGGGTGGGTCCTCGCGCACGCGGAATGCACGGGCGGACGGTGAGCCCGGAGCAGGCTGGAAGCCTGCACCACAGCCGGATGCAGGCCGGAAGCCTGCACCACACCGGATGCAGGCTGGAAGCCTGCACCACACCCGGATGCAGGCTGGAAGCCTGCACCACACGTCATGCGGGCATCGGCGGAATGAGCAAGCCACCCGGCGCAACGAGGCAATCCTCGCGGCGGACGCCGGGCATGTCGAGCACCATGCGGTTGAATGGGTTCGTTTCGTCAACCTCCTCGTTGGGCTTGGGATCGGCCACCGGGGCCGGTTCGGCGGCGGCGGGAGCGGGCGCGGCGGGTTGCGCGGGTTGCGGGCCGTGGGCGTCGCGGTCCTTCTTGAGGCGGTCGCGTCGCACCTTGGCGAACAACATCATCATGAAGGCCACCGACTGCTTCAGCGAGAACGGCGTGGACTCCTTGCCCTCCGACCACTCCACCATCTTGCCCTCGCTCTCGATCCGGTTCGCCCGATCGCGGTTCTTCTGCATGCGGTCGAGGTCCGCGACGCTCGCGTGGTACTCGCGATCGATCGTGCGGCGGTAGCGGAGAAGGTTGTCGAACTCGCGCTGGTTGAACTCGTCACCGTTGAAGACG
>JBFWQT010000032.1:0-25607 GCA_050249295.1 Planctomycetota bacterium | reverse complement strand
ATCCCAACTTCGGCAAGGCGATCCACGGGCTGTTCATGCGCACGATGGAGTCGGTGCGGCGGGCACTGGCGCGCGAGGCGACGGCCGAGCTGAGTGGCGCGTGGCAGCCGGTGCTGCGCGACTTCCGCGCCAATGTGGCGTCGGGCTGGCCCTTCGATGCGCAGTCCAACACGGACGCGTCTCTCGACCGCGTGATCGACATGCTGCACCCGGCCTCGGGCGCGCTGTGGAACGTGGCGAACATGGCCACCACGATGAGCGGCCTGCAACTCGGTGGCTCGCCGCTGGTCACGCTCACGCCCGGCTACGTCACGGCGATCGGCAACGCGCGCCTGCTCACCGACCGCCTGTTCGGTGGCGAGAACCGGGCCACGGTGCCGCGCCTGTCGGGTTCGGTGATGCTGCGCACGCGCAGTGGCGCCAGCGACATTGCGCTGACCATCAATGGCAAGCGCCTCGAGCTGCGGCCGGGCCGGCGCGTGAACTTCGAGTGGAGCGCCGACGGCGGCACGTGCAGGCTCGACGCCGACAGCCAGTCGGTGGATGGCGGCAACGGGCCGTGGGCGCTGATCCGCCTGCTTGGCGAGGCCGAGTCGGCCGACGTGGACACGCGCCGTACGCAGTTCACGTTCCACCCGGCGTCGGGCATGACGATCACGATGATCCTCGAGACGGCCACGGCCGGCAATCCGTTCAAGGCCGACCTGTTCAGTCGTGTGGTGTTGCCCGACGCGATCTGCGTGCCGCCGGTCGGCGACGACGAGTGAACGCGGCCGGGCCTGGCACTGCCCGGCTGGTGGCCGCCTTGCGCGACGGCGAGGCGCGCGATCGCTATCGCGGGACGATCCGCGACGACGAGATTGCGCGCAGCCTTTACGCGAGCAACGCGAGCATCTGCTACCGCCGGCCCGCTGCGGTGGCGGTGCCGACGTGCGACGACGATGTCGTGCTGCTGATGGATCTGGCGCAGCGGTTCGGTGTGCCGGTCACGCCGCGCGGCGCGGGTTCGAGCGTGGCCGGGCAGTCGCTGGGCGACGGGTTGATCATCGACTTCTCGCCACGCATGAACCGCCTGCTGGAGGTGGACGTCGCGCGTCGGCGCGCCGTCGTCGAGCCCGGGCTGATCCGCGACCGGCTCAACGTGGCGCTGCAGTCCGACGGCCTGTGGTTCCCGCCCGATCCCTCGTCGGGCAGCTTCTGCACGCTGGGCGGCATGATCGCCAACAACAGTGGTGGCGCGCACTCGCTGAAGTACGGCACCACGAAGCACTACGTCGAGCGCCTCGACCTCGTGCTCGTCGGCGGCGCGCGGATCAGCATTGTCGCTCCCGCTCGTGACGACCTCCCCGCTCCGCTCCTCGCCAGCGAAGCGTCTGTCGCCCCACTTGAAGCCCACGGGCTGCCGCCCACGGGCAACGCCGCTGGTCCCGCCGATTCGCCGCTCGCGCAGATCACCGCGCAGATCGCGCACCTCGTCACCACCCACCGCGACACGCTCGCTCGCGAGCGGCCCCGCACCATCCGCTCCTCCTGTGGCTACAACCTCTTCGAGGTCGAGACCGCCGACGGGCTGTTCGATCTCACCCGCCTGCTCTGCGGGTCCGAGGGCACGCTTGCGATCCTCCTCCGCGCCACGCTGCGCCTCATCCCGCCGCCCGCACACCGCACCGGCATCACGCTCGACTTCGACGACGAACTCGCCGCGTACCGCACGGTGCCGCAGATCGTCGCGCAGTTCGCGCCGTCCACGGTGCAGGCGATGTCGCGCGACCTGCTGCTCGCGGCCGCCACGGGTGCCGCCGACGAGGCCCGCGCGCGACCTGCGCCAACCGCCCCGGCGCCCTCGCCGCCCGACGACACGCTGGCGGTCAAGCTGCTCGTCGAGTTCGACGGCGACGACCTTGCCGCACTCCACGCCACGGCCGCCAACTGCCTGGCCACCGTTGCACCAGCGCCGGCGCGCGCCGGTCGCCTGATCACCTCGCCCGACGAGCTCAGCAACGTCTGGATTGTGCGCAAGAGCGCGGCCGCGGTGCTCTCCCGCATGCCCGGCCCGGCCCGCCCCACGCGCTGGATCGAGGACGGCGCGGTGCCGCCCGATCGGCTCGCCGACTTTGTGGCCGGCCTGCGAAAGCTCTTCGCCGACCACGGCATCGACGCCGCGTTGTTCGGTCATGCCGACCAGGGGCTGCTGCACTTCTCGCCGCCGATGGACCCGCACTCGCCCGACCACGTCGAGCGCCTGCAGCGCATCAGCGACGCCCATGCGCAACTGCTGCGCGCGGTCGGCGGCGTGCCGTCGGGCGAGCACGGCGACGGGCTGCTGCGCACGCCGCTGCTGCCGGCGGTGTTCCCGCAGAGCTACCCGCTGTTCGTCGAGGCCAAGCGCAGCTTCGACCCGGCCCACCTGCTCAACCCGGCGATCATCGTGCCGTCGCCCGCGTACGCGACCGCGACGCTGGCCGACCACCTGCGCTACGGCCACGACTACGCGTGGAGCGAGACGCAGAGCACCTTCGATGCGCCCGCCCTGCGCGCCGCCGTCGAGCTCTGCCATGGCTGCGGGTCGTGCCGCTCGTACTGCCCAGTGGTCGGCCTCGGCGACGACGAACAACATCTGCCGCGCGCGAAGGCCAACGTGTTGCGCGACCTGATCAGCGGCCGGCTCGATGCCACCACCGCGTTCGCCGCACCGCCGGGCGAGCAAACGGCGCGCGGCGTGATCGACCACTGCCTCAACTGTGGCCTGTGTCTCGATCGCTGTCCGACGCACGTCGACATCCCCGGCATCTCGAATGCGTTCCGCGCCGAGTGGTCGCGCGCGCATGGCGGTCGTGCGGCAACGCGCGCCGACCAGTTGCTCGCGCGCCCCGCCCGTCTCTCGCGATTCGGCGCCGTGTGGCCGGCCGCGGCGAATGCGCTGCTGCGCGCGCGGCCGGTGCGCCGCGTGATGCAATGGATCACCGGCATCAGTGCCCGCGCGGCGCTGCCGGCGTTCTCACGCGAGCGCCTGCACGCCACCGCCGTTGCCAGCGAGCAGCCGGCGCGGCTGTGGGATCGCGACGTTCGCGAGGTGGCGATCTTCGTCGGGTGTGAGCAGCAGCACGCCGACCAGCAGGAGGTGCGCGCGCTCGTCGCGATCCTCGCGCATCTCGGAATTCGCAGCCAGCTGGTGCAGGACGCGCCGTGCTGCACGCGACCGATGAGCAGCGTGGGCCTCGCCGACGACGCGCGCCCGCTGCTGCAACACCACCGCGACCGCATCCTCGCGCACTGGCGCGCGGGGCGGCCATGGCTGGTGCTCACGCCGTCGTGCCTGCCGCCGTTCGTGCACGATCTGCGCCGGCTCCGGCCCGACGATGCCGACCTCGCCGAGGCGGTGCGCGGCTGCCTGGACGCCGGCGAGTTTGTGGCCGCGGTGCTCGCACAGCGCGACGCGGCGACGACGCTGCGCGACGAACCGGTGGCGATTCACACGCCGTGCTCGCTGCGCAGTGTGCACGCCGGCAACGCCACGCGCGACCTGCTGCGTCGCGCCGGATTCCGCACGCTGATGCCGATCGACGTGCCGTGCTGCGGCGCACTCGGCACGTTCTCGCTCAAGGCCGCGCACATCGACGACGCGCGCACGATCGCCCGCGGCATCGTCGACAGCGTGGCGCGCCTGCGACCCGCGCCCACCGTTATCGCGTCACCGGCCGGCAACTGTCGTCGCTGGATCACGCAACAAACCGGCCTGCCCGTCGAGCATCCGCTCGTGCTGGTTGCGCGCAACCTCAACCTCTCCTGACCATGGCCCACGGCTTCCCGCTGTTCCTGCTCGGCCTCGAAAGCACGAGCACCGTCATCGTCGGAGGCGGGCACGAGGCCGAACGCAAGGCGATCGAGTTGCTCGATCATCATGCCGCGCAACTCACCGTCATCGCACCGGCGATCACCGATGGCCTGCGCGAGCGTGCCGACGCTGGCACGCTGACATGGATCGCGCGCGAGTTCGCCGCTGGCGACCTGCGCGACGCGCGGCTGGTGTTCATTGATGACGCGGTGGATCGCGACGTGGCCGAGCGCGCGTACCGCGAGGCACTGGCCGAGCGTGCGATTGTGATCGCGCTCGATGATCTGCCGCGCTGCAACGCGGCGTCGGGTGCGGTGGTGCGACGCGGCCAGCTCACGGTGGCGATCAGCACGGCCGGCGCAGCGCCCGCGCTGGCGGTGCGCCTGAAGCAGCGGCTCGAGGCGATGCTCGGCGACGACCTGGCCGACTTCCTGGAGGTCGCGCAGGAGATGCGGCCGACGATTGCGGCGCGCGTGCCCGACCGTGCTGCGCGCAAGGCGTTCTGGTACTCGCTGGTCGATGCCGCGCTCTCGGCCGCCGGCGCGCCGGTCCGCAGCACCGAGGTGGTGGTGCCATGCCGCGAACTCGACGCTGCGGTCGCGTTCTTCACCGCCGCGCCCGGGTTCCGCCTCGACGCGATCTTCCCGGCAGACGACCCGCGCGTGGCCGTTCTTTCCGGCCACGGCCTGCACCTGCGCCTGCAACGCGATACCGCGACGGCGCCCGGCTTCACGCTGCGTCTGCTCTGCGACAACCCCGACGCCTTCGCCAACGGCGCGCGCGAGCTCACCGGCCCGGACGGCCTGCGCGTGCAGATCGTCGCCGCCGATCCGCCGCTCGACATGCCGCCGCTGCAGCCGTCGCTGGTGGTGAGCAAGCTCGGCGCCGACTCCGAATGGGTGGCCGGGCGCGCGGGCATGCGCTATCGCGACCTCGTGCCCGACCGCCAGGGTGGCCGCTTCATCGCCTCGCACATCCATATTGCGCAGGGCGGCCCCGTGCCCGACTACGTGCACTACCACAAGGTGCGCTTCCAGATGATCTACTGCTACCGCGGCTGGGTGAAGGTGGCGTACGAGGATCAGGGCGAGGCGTTTGTGCTGCACCCCGGCGATTGCGTGCTGCAGCCGCCGCAGATCCGCCACCGCGTGCTCGAGTGCTCGCCGAACCTGGAAGTGGTGGAGATCGGCTGCCCGGCGGACCACGAGACGCACGCCGACCACGAGTTGCCGCTGCCCGCTGCCAACGAGGTGCCCGCACCCGCCGAAAAGCTCTATGGTGGCCAGGCGTTCGTGCGGCACATCGCCGAGGGAGCGACGTGGCAACCGTGGCGGCTCGACGGTTTTGACGCGCGCGACGTTGGCATCGGCAAGGCCACGTTCGGCATCGCCGGTGTGCATGTGGCGCGCGCGCGGGATGGTGCGACGGGCGCGAATGGCACCGGACAGGCCGGACAGTGGAGCACGCACGACGCCGAGTTCCTGTTCCTGTTCGTGCTCGACGGGTCGGTCACGCTGCGCTGCGAAGGGCGCGATCCGCAGGACCTCTCGGCGGGCGACTCGGTGGTGATCCCGGCCGGCCTCGCGCACGCCCTCAACGACCGCAGCGCCGACCTCCAGATCCTGGAGGTGGCGCTGCCGGCGGGCTTCAACACCCGTACTGTGGAGCCCCGCTGACGTCAGGTCAGGTCCGCTCGGCCTCGCGTTGCTGCCGGGCCTGCTGTTCGCGGAACTCCTTGATCTGCGCGATCCGCCGCGCGCGGTTGTCGGCGGTCAACACCAGCAACGAGGAATTCACGCCAGCTGCAAGACCGAACACTGCGAAGCAGACCATCAACTGATCCTTGCCTTCGGCGATCGACGTCAGCGCACCGAGGGCGCATCCGGAGAGGACGCACACCGCGAACACGCCAATCGCCTGCGGCCAGCGAGTCAGGCGCTGGTCGCGCGGCGGAGGCAGGGTCGGGTCCTCGCCGTGCGGAAAGTAGACGAACGGGATCATGAACATCTCCAGCTGTGGCACGTCCGGGTTCATGAAGGTGATACATCCATGGTCGCTCTGCGCGCGCAGCGACGCCATTAGAACGACGGGCCGGGTTTCTAATCGTGCGTCGGCGCCGGGACTTCGGCGCGGGATGCACGGGTCGCAGCTCTTGGGCGTGACGAATGCGCCGTGGCTGGTATATAGCGATTACTCACACCTCATTCCGCACCGTCCCACCACCACAGACGGCGAGGCCAGCACATGCCCCGGACGACTCCGACGATTCCTGCTCGCGCTTCCCTGACTCGCATCAGCGCCCGCCTCGTGGCGGTGCTCGTGGCCGGGTTGCTCTTCGCTGCCGCGGCGTGCGCGAGCACCAGCACCACCAGCAACAACAACACGAACAGCACGACCAACACCAGCGGCAACGCCGACAACGCCACCAGCAACGGCGGCAACGGGAACGCCGGCAGCACCAACTCCAACAGCGGTGCCATGCAATCCGCCGCGATCAAGCTCACGCTGGCGCGCAGCGTGGAGGACGGGTTCGCAACGCCGGAATGCGTGATCCACGACGAGATGCTCGACCTGTACCTCGTCTCCAACATCGGCACCGAAGCCAGCCCCGCCAACGTCGACGGCGACGGCTACATCTCGCGCGTCGGCATGGACGGCACGATGATGCAGCAGAAGTTCATCGATGGCGCGGCCGAGGGCGTGACGCTCAACGCGCCGAAGGGCATGGCGATCACCGGCGACACGCTGTGGGTGGCCGACATCGACGTCGTGCGCCGCTTCGATCACACCACCGGCAAGACGATCGACGAGATCGCAGTGCCGGGCGCGACCTTCCTCAGCGGTGTCGCGGCCGACGGCCAGGGCGGCATCTTCGTCTGCGACAGCGGCACCAAGCTGGCCGGCAGCGCCATCGTGCAGTCGGGCAGCGACGCGATCCATCGCATCGCCGCCGACGGCACGGTCAGCACCTTCGTGAAGGATCGCGAACTGAACGGGCCGAGCGCCGTGCTCGTGGCCGGCAATGAGGTGCTGGTCGTCAGCTACCGCGCGCCGGAGATGCGTCGCTACAAGATGGACGGCAAGCTGGCCGGCATGATCAAGCTGCCCAAAGGCTCGCTGAAGGGCATCGTGCCGGACGGGCGGGGCGGGCTGCTGATCACCAGCCTTGATGGCGAGTGCATCTATTGTGTGCCGGACCGGACGGGCGACAAGGTGGAGATCGCGCTGGGTGACCTGGGCTCGCCGGGGAACCTGTGCTTCGACAAGACGCACGCGCGGATCTTGCTGCCGAACTATTTCGGGAACATCCTCGATATCTACGAAGTCAGCAAGTAGCCGCCGCTCGCTGGACCCTCCTCCCTTGCCCTTGCCCTTGCCCTTGCCCCGCATCCCGAGCGCCTTCGCATGGGCGTGGGCGATGTCAGCCGTCGAAGGGTGACGCAATCGGGCAAGGGCAAGGGCAAGGGCAAGGGCAAGGGCAAGGGCAAGGGCAAGGGCAAGGGCAAGGGCAAGGGCAAGGGCAAGGGCAAGGAAGCAACCGGGGCAGGGCAAGGGCAAGGGAGAGAATGCAACCCGGCACCCGACTGCTACTGGCTGGCGAAGCACCGGCGCTGGCCGGCCGCGGACGGTTGCGCGACCTGCTCGCCAGGCTCGTCCGTCACCGGCCCGCGTTGATCGGCGCATTGATCGTCTTCGCGTTTGTTGTCGCCGCGCTGCCCGGCCTGTGGCTCGCCCTGACCGACACGCGCGCCGAGTACCACGACCGCCTCGCGCCGCTGTTCACCGCCGGCCACTGGCTCGGAACCGACACCGTCGGCAAGGACATGGTCCGCAACATGACGTGGGGCGCGTGGACCTCGCTGCGCGTCGGCCTCACCGCGGTCGTGCTGTCGGCGCTGATCGGCGTGCCGCTCGGGATCGTCGGCGGCTACTTCGGCGGCTGGCTCGACATGCTCATCGGTCGCGTCGTCGACCTGATGATGGCCTTCCCGTCGATCCTGCTCGCGCTGACGATCGTCACCGTGCTCGGCCAGAGCCTCGAGAACATCATCCTCGCGGTCGGCCTCGTCGGCGCGCCGATCTTCGCGCGCCAGGTGCGCGCCACCGTGCTGGTCGTGTCGCAGCTGGAGTACGTCCAGGCGGCGCACGCAGTCGGATTCTCGCACCTGCGCATCCTGGTGCGCGAAATCCTTCCCAACTGCGTCACGCCGATGCTCGTGCTCGGCACACTCGGCATCGGCACGGCGATCCTGGACGTGGCCGGGCTGTCGTTCCTCGGGCTGTCGGGCAACCCCGAACTGCCGGAGTGGGGCCGGATGCTGAAGGAGAACACGGCTCGCATGCGCGACTACCCGCATCTGGTGCTGGCGCCGGGGCTGGGCATCTTCTTCGCGGTACTCGGCTTCAACCTGCTGGGCGACGGCCTCCGCGACCTGCTCGACCCGCGGTTCTCGCGCCGGCGCGCCGCCCCGCCGACGGCGGGCGGATCGTGACCGCAGGCGACGTCCGCTCGTCTATATGCACAATCCGCAAACTGTTCGCGGGGTTCGCCCCGTATCACGGTTTGTCTCTTCCGGACGGCACCTGCCCGGGCACCGGGTGGCGTACTTCACGCCGTCGTTATCACAGTATTCAGGAGCACAGAATGCGTCGAGCGATTGCAACGCTGGGGATCCTCGCCCTGGTGGCGGCCCTGTCGGTTGGCTGTATCAAGCAGGGCGTGTCCACCTCGGTCAAGGCGGATGGCTCGGGCACCGTGTCGATGACGGTCGCGCTGAGCAAGACCATGATCGAGATGATGAAGCAGATGGGCGGCGGCGAAGGTGAAGGCGAAGGCGAGGGCGAGAAGGGTCTGTTCGACAACACCGAGGAGAACCTGAAGAAGTTCCCCGCGGAGTGGGGCGCCACTGCCACGAAGTACTCGGATGACAAGTTCGAGGGCGTGACCGTTGCGCTGAAGTTCACCAGCCTGGCCATGCTCAAGGAGCAGCTCGCCAAGCTCAACGAGAACACCGGCGAAGGCGGCGGCCCGCAGATCATCAAGGACTGGGTCATCAAGCAGGAAGGTGACAAGGTCACGATCGGTGTCACCGTTGACGCCAAGGCCATGAAGCAGGACGGCGCCGATGCCGACAACCCGATGGCCGCGCAGATGATGAAGGACGCCGTGTTCACCTTCGATGTCGAGATGCCCAAGGTCGACAGCTTCGAGGCGGCCGACGGCACCGGCAAGAAGGAAGAAGGCAAGGAGAAGGTGACCTGGACGATCAAGCTCGACAGCAACAAGGAATACAAGCTGTCGGCGACCGGCTCGGGCTTCAAGGCCGCGACCACCACGCCGGAAGGCACGGGCGAGGAGAAGAAGGAAGAGAAGAAGGAAGGCGGCGAGTGATCGCAGCCAGACGACGCACTCCGCCGGAGCGCGATCGCCAATAATCCCAACCGACCGGTGGCTTATGGCTACCGGTCGGTTTGGTTTCAGAACCGCTCGGGAACGCGGCTACCGGCGCGTAACGCCCACGATGGGGCCCAAAAAGTACCGATAACAATTGATGCCCGATGTAAAGGGCGTTTGGCGCGTCATGCTGTCGTTACGAAGTCGTGGCACGCTGGTTGCATTGAGTATTGGCACTGGCACACACACACGCCACTTACTCGAACACACACGGAGATCACACATGAAGAAGTTCATCGCGATCATGATGGTGCTGGGCCTCGTTGGCTTCGCCGTCGCGCAGGACCTGGACACCGCCCAGGGCGACATCTCGACCGAATCGCAGGCTGGCGGCGCCGGCGGCAGCGAGGTCTACGACCTGATCATCAGCAAGATGCACGAGATGGAAGCGAAGTACATCGCTCACCAGACCAGCGAGTGGGAATGGATCAAGTGGGGTTACTGGATCGGCGCTGGCAACAACAGCCACCGCATGAACGGCCAGTACGACTACGGCTGGGCGCACAGCAGCGACATCCACTACGAGTACTGGAACCAGCTGAGCCCGGCCGAGTTCGCCGCTGCGAACGCCGAGTTCAACAGCAGCTGGGACCGCATCCTGGCCGCCGGCCTGAACTGATCTTGATCTGAGCCTGCCCCTCGGGCGCAACGATCAGGTGACACGGGAGGACCTCCCAAGGGTCCTCCCGTGCGCCATTTGGCGCGGCGCGGCGACTTCACGACGCCTCGATCAGCGGCTCCAGGCGCAGCGCCAGTTCCAGCACCAACCGGTCACACAGCGGAATCCCCGCGTTGGTGAGCTTCAGGCGCAGTCCCCCGTTGAAGCCCGCGGGCTGCTCCCCGTGGGCAGCCTGGCGGGTTCCACCAACCCCATGCCCGGTCTCGCGCCACTCGATCAGACCGGCCTCCACCAGATCTTGCGTGACCTCAGGCGCCTTCCGCGCCACCTCGTTCCACTCGACTCGCCCCGCCTCATCCACCTCCGACGCTGCCTCGGCCGCCGCAAGGAAGTCGATCCCGTCCGCCAACCGCAGCCCCATCAGCAGCCGCTCCTCGAGCACCTGCTGCGGCGTGAGCGTCTCCACCAGTGACACCGCGTCGTGCACGTCGCCGCCGGGCTGCCACGCACGCACCCAGGCGGCCAGGTCGCGCACATTGCCCCGCCGCTCACGGCCATCGAACGAGTGCGCCGACGGCCCCAGGCCGAGCCACGGATCGCACAGCCAGTACGCGAGGTTGTGGCGGCTCTCGCTCCCCTCACGCGCGTAGTTCGAAATCTCGTAGCGCCGCAGACCCGCCGCGACGATCCGCTCGGTCGTCGTCGCATAGCAACGCGCGGCCGTCTCGTCGTCCGGCGTGAGCTGTTCGCCAGCTGCGGCGCGCGCATGGAACGGCGTGCCCTCCTCGACGATCAGCGTGTACACCGAGATGTGATCGAGCGGTTCACACAGCTGCAGCGCGCGGTCAATGTCGCGCAGCGAACGCTCCGGCTCGCGCACGCCGGCCGCGGGGCCGAGCGCCGAGATCAGATCGATGCTCAGCGCTCCGATGCCCGCCTCACGCACGGCCGCCACTGCCGGCGCAACGTCGTCGGCACTGTGCGCGCGGCCGAGGAACGCCAACGCCGACGGATCGAACGACTGCACGCCGATCGACATCCGCGTCACGCCCGCGTCGGCCAGCAGCTTCGCCTTTTCGCGCGTGAGCGAGTTGGGGTTCGCCTCGACGGTCCACTCAACGACCTTCGACAGGTCGAAGGTGTCGTGCAGGATCGCCATCAACTCGCGCAACTCGTCCATCGTGAGCGCGCTGGGCGTGCCGCCGCCGATGAACACCGTGCGCGGCGCCGGCGCGAGATGCCGTCGTGCCATCGCCTCGGCGCGCAACGCCGCGAGGTAGGCCTCGCCGGCCGGGAGCTTCGGCGTGGCCACGGCGGGGTCGGGCCGGGCCACCTTGAAGAAGTCGCAGTACGGGCACTTGCGCACGCAATATGGCGTGTGCACGTAGAGCGACTCGGCCGGCCGGATGGGCATGGTGACGTTGAGGGGTGCCGCGCCGCTGCGACCTGTTGCGCGCGTTCTATCACGGCGCACGCATGCCCGCCGGGCGTCGCTTCCTCACAGCTTTTTCGCACGCACCACGCGGTCCGGAACGGTATCGTGCCGCGATGCTTCACTGCATGCTTCGCATCCACCTCATGTTTGCGCGCCGCGTGCTGCCGGCTGCCAGCGCCGTGATGCTGCTTGGCGCACTGCTGGCGCTTGCTCCGCACAGTGCCCGCGCCGGAGGCCCCGGCGATCGCAACCGCGACCTCACACTCGCGGAGAGTACCGCGCCCACGGCTGGCCGCATCGGCGACTTCGACTGGCGCGTGAACATCGACCTGCATTGCTTCGCCGACGACACGGAGTACCTGCACATTCCGTATCGGGTCGGCGATACCATCTTCGGCGCGAGCCTCGAGCCCACCTTCTCGCTGTTCCTCACGCCGGACTGGAGCGTGTCGGCCGGCGTGTTCGTCAACACGCTGTTCGGCGACGAGACCGCCCTCGAGCCGGTTGCGCCGATTGTACGCCTGCGCGGCCAGGCACCCGACGGCCGGTTCGTGTTCATCTTCGGCTCGATGTACACGCGCGACCTGCATGGCCTGCAGGACGTGCAGTACGTACGCCAGCTCCTGTTCAAGCGGCCCACGCAGAACGGCATGCAGCTGATGTTCGACGTCGGCGGCCTGGCCGGCGAGATGGCGATCGAGTGGGTCTCGCTCAACACGCCGGAGCACCGTGAGCATTTCGACTGGATCAACCGCCTGGACGTGCGGCCGGTGCCGTGGCTCGAGTTCTCCGGCCACGCGGTGTGGGCGCACGAAGGCGGGCAGCTGTTCAACAACGGGCCGGTGCGCAACAACATCGTCGTGCAGGTCACGGCTGCCACGAAGTTCGGCTTCATGAGTGAGCACCGCGACCGCCTGCGGGTGGCCGTCTCCACGCTGGTGTCGTTCGAGGATGCGAGCAGCGGCGACGAGTTCGACCCCAACGTGGGCTACGGCGTGCTGGTCGAGATCGGCTATCGCTGGACCCTGCGCGACCGCATGACGCTGGAGCTCAACGCCATGCTCTGGGTCAACGATTTCTTCATCTCGGTGCTCGGCAACGCCCTCTACCAGACGCGCGACCTGCTGCCGTGCGTCACCCTCGACTGGGAGTGGCAGGCCGTGAACGGGCTGCAGTTGCGCATCTTCTCGGAGGCGTTCTACGTCGTCGAGATCTCGCGCTGGAACTACGCCTTCCTGTTCGCCGCGCGCTTCCTGATGTCGTTCGGCCCGGACCGGCCCGACGCCGGCAACTGACCGCAGGGAAAGCTGGCATCCGGCCTGTTCAACCTGGTATGCCTGAGACAGCCCGTCTGGCCGTCGACTTCGCCGCCTTCCCCGCACACTCATGCGCATGCGCACGGCTCTTGCCGCGGTACCGCTCCTCGCGCTCCTGCTCGCCACGCAATCGCCCGTCGCGCGCGCCGGTGAGCTGAAGCTCAAGGCATTCCCGGACACGCCGATCACCGGCTCGCTCGAGGCGGACGACCCGGCGTACCCCGTGGTGCGTTTCAGCGCCTTCGGCAAGACCGCCAACATCCCGCGGGAGTGGATCGCGTCGGTCAAGCCCAACGAGGAGGCACTGGCGGTGCCCGACGTGACCGACGAACAGGACGCGGCGCAGTGGTGCAACGCCGGCGAGGCGCACCTGCGGCGCGGCGACGAGCGCAAGGCGAAGCCGGCATTCGAGAAGGCATTCGCTCTCGCGCCAACGCTCGATGCGGCCCGGCGCGGGTGGCTGCGCTTCGAACTCGAGGACATCATCAAGGCCAACTTGCGCAAGCGTGACAAGCTCGGCGAGATGGTCGCACCGTACAGCGGCTGCGGTCCGGTGGTGGCCGAGTACGCAGCCTGGTACACGGTGGCGATGGCGCTCTTCCTGGTCGCCGCCCGCGACGGCCTCGGCAAGCAGATGCGCCGGATCCTGGATGGCGAGCGCGCGAAGTACCTGGCGCTGGTTGCGAAGAATGCGCGCGGCGAGCACTACAGTGAGAAGGACGCCGCGGTGCTGGCCGAGGGGCTGGCGCGCATCACGCGCATGTGGGCTGAACCGTGGAACGCGCTCGATGTCATGCGGCTGCGCGATCGTCCCGAAGAACGCTACGGGCTGTTCGCCGACATGGCCGCGGCCATGAAGGATGAGGCGGCGACCGCAGCCGTTGTCCGCCAGGCGGCCGCACCCGATGGCCTGCTGGCGAGCACATTCCCCGTCACGGCCGTCGGCAAGCCGGCCGGCGACGAGGTGGCGGTGGCCAACGACGCCACGCGCGAGGCGAACAAAGAGCTGGCCAAGGACCTCTCCGACCGTGAGCGCGAGTACCTGGCCGCCGTGAACGACTACCGCGAGTTGCTGGGCCTGCACCGCCTGCGCATCGATGCAATGTTGCAGAAGGCCGCGGTGCGCCACACCAACGACATGGCCGGCCGCAACGTGCTGAGCCATACCGGCTCGGACGGCTCGTCACCGGGCAAGCGCGCGGCCGACGCCGGGTTCCCGATCAGCAAGGCGATAACCGCCGAGAACGTGCAACGCAGCGCGACCAGCGACTCACCGATCTCCGACGTGCTTCGCAACTGGCAAGAAAGCTGCGGGCACCACTCCAACATGCTGCGGTCCGACCTGCGCCTCACCGGTGTCGCCGCGAAGGAGTGCTACTGGACGCAGGTGTTCGCCAGCGAGCCGTTGCAGCGCTGACGCGCATCGTCGGCTCCTACCAGGTGTCGCTCGACGAGGCCGCGATCGGCGGATCCACCACCATGCTGCGCAGGTCGGCCACCACGTCGAGCATGCTCTGGTAGCGGTCGCTGGCCTCCTTGGCCATGCAGCGACGCACCAGCGCGTCGAGTTCGGCCGGGATGTCGTCCACCAGGTCGGCGGCGTGTGGTGCGGGCTTCTGGATGTGCGCGACGAGCATCGCCATCAGGCTGTCCGCACGGAACGGCGGCTCGCCGGTCAGCGCCTGGTAGAGCGTGCAGCCGAACGAGTAGACGTCGCAGCGCTGATCGACCGCCTCGCTGTTGCACTGCTCGGGGCTGATGTAGTCCGGCGTGCCGACGATCCGCTCCTCGGTCTCGCCTTCCATCTTCTGGCCGGTCAGCGCGGCGATACCGAAGTCAAGCAGCTTCACGCGCGCGTCGTCGTTCATCAGCACGTTGTGCGGCTTCACGTCGCGATGCACGATGCCGAGCCGGTGCGCCGCGGCAAGGCCTTCGCCAGCCTGGATCATCGCGCGCACCGCTTCGTCCCACGGCAACCGGCCGCGTTCGTCGAGCCACGACTTCAGGTCGCGGCCGTCGAAGTGCTCCATCGAGAGTACCGCAAGCCCGTCGAACTCGTCGAAGTCATGCACGCGCACCACGTTGGGATGGCTGATCCGGCGCGCAATACGGATCTCCTGCTTGAAGCGCGCCACCGCGTCGGCGTTGGCGCGCAGGAACTCGGCTTTCAGCACCTTGATCGCCACCAGCTCCTCGAGCTTGAGGTCGAACGCGCGATACACGGCACCCATCGCGCCATGGCCGATGAGTTCCTCGACGCGATAGCGCTCGCCGATCATCTCGCCGACGAACTCGCGCATCGAGTCGCGCGTGATCAGTCGCGTGTTGGGCACACGCGCGAACGCACGCGAGACCTCGCCCATGTTCTGGAAGCGGTCGGCCGGTGCCTTTGCGAGGCAGCGCATGACAATCTGCTCGACCGACTCAGGCAGCCGGCGCTCCAGCTCGCGCAGTGGCCGGGGTGGCTTCTCCACGTGGGCCTGTAGTGCAGAAAGCACCGGTTCGCCGAAGAACGGCGCGCGACCGGTCAGCAACTCGTACGCGACGCAACCGAACGAGTAGACGTCGCTGCGCTGGTCCGTCGCCTGGCCCTGGCATTGCTCGGGGCTGATGTAGTCCAGCGGGCCGAGCATCACGCCGCTCTGCGTGGTGCGATAGTGGCCGGTCAGTCGTGCGAGGCCGAACCCCGCGACCTTTACGCGGTTGCCGGCGTCGAGCAGCACCGACTGAGGCTGGATGCCGCTGTGCACGAGCCCGGCCTGATGCCCGGCCGCCAATGCCTCGCTGAGCTGCTGGATGATGTGCATCGCCACGTCGAGCGAGATCGGCCGCGACGCCGACCGGATGCGACGGCTCAGCGGTTCGCCGTCGAAGTAGTCCATCACCAGCGTCGGCATGCTGTCGAGTTGCACCAGCGGCTCGGTGTGCAACACGCCCGAGTGGCGCAGCCGCGACGCGCGGCGAACGTCCTGCTCGATCTCGGCCAGCGCGTCCGGGCTCTGGCGGAACACCTCGGCGCGCAGGAATCGCAGGTACACCGGCCGGTTGCCGTGCAGATCCTGCGCGCGGTACGTGACCGACGCAGCCTCGCTGCTGACAAACTCCTCGGTGCGGAAGCGTTCGGCCACGACCATGCCGGCCACAACCTGCGGTCCCATCACCGAACTGGTGGTGGTCGCCCAGTTGCGCGCCGACTTGCCCTGGTAGACGTGCGAGATGGCGAACGCGTCGTGCACCTCGTCCCACGTGCGGTAGCGCTCGTCGGGCCGCTTGGAGAGCAGCCTCAGGATGATGTCGGACAGCTCCTGGTCGAAGAACGGATCCAGCGCGTAGACGTCGTGCGGCTCGTCGTTGACGTGGGCCAGCAGCATCTGCGTGACGTCGCCCCGCGGGAACGGCGGATGGCCGACGGCCGCGTGGAACAGCGTCGCGCCGAGGCTGTACATGTCGGCACGATGGTCGATCGTCTCGGACTGCACGACGACTTCGGGCGCCATGTAGGCCGGGGTACCGACGATCTGGCCGCGCGCCTCGCGGTCGCTGTCGCCGAGCAGCGCAAGGCCGAAGTCGGCGAGCTTCGACTGGCCGTCCTTGCGCACCAGGATGTTGGCCGGCTTGATGTCGCGGTGCAGTACGCCCAGCTTGTGGGCCGTGGAGAGCCCTGCCGCGAGGCGCGCACCGAAGCGGGCCACCCGACGGGCATCGAGCGGGCCGAACGCGGTGATCGCTTCCTCGAGCGTCATCGCGCCGACGTACTCGAACACGATGTACGGCATGCCACCGTCATGATCGACGTCGATCACTCGCACGATGGCGGGGTGATCGATCCGCGCCAGCAGACGGGCCTCGCGCACAAATTGGTTGGCGGCACCCGGCGCCTGGCTGCGACGCTTGAACACCTTGACCGCGACCGGCACGCCGAGCGCCGTGTGGAACGCGCGGTAGGTCACCGATGTCGAGCCCTCGCCGAGCACCTCGTCGAGCGAGAAGCGGCCGAGGCGCGTGCCGACCGGCGGCGTGTCGGCCTCGGTGTAGGTCGCGCGGATCGGATCGGACGCCATCGGCGAGCGTACCGCGGCGAGATCGGCCGGCATCACCAGTTTGCCGACGGCGCGCAGCTTCTGGATGATGTCGGGGATCGGCACGCTGGCGGTGCCGTCCAGGGTGGCGAGGATCACGCGCGCGCCAAACGCATTGAGGAACCGCACATCGACGAGGTAGTCGATGAACGAGCTGCGCGACGACGCCTTCCATGCGGCCACGAGGCGGTCGACGTCGTCCTGCGTGAGACCGCCGTGGCGCACGAGGTCGGGGCCGATCAATGCCGCCTCGTCGCGGCTGACGCGGGTGGTAGTGCCGGTGGGGGGTGTAGGCATGCTCGTCATCCGTTCTGGCCGCCGTGGGTCAGGCCGGCCACGCTGCGCAGGTGGTCGTTCTCGTCTTGCAGCGCCGCCACCCGGCGGGTCAGGTCGTCTACCTGCTCCTGCAGGCGCTGCAGTGCGCCGGCCGTGTCGGTGGCCCGCGCGTAGGCACCCGCGTGAGTGCGGATGCGTGCAACAAACTCGGTCTTCTCCGGCAGCTTCACCAGGTAGTCGTTGGCGCCGGCGCGGAAACTGTCGACCTTGTCGCGCGGCGTGTCCTTGCCGGAGAGGATGATGATCGGCAGGTTGCGCGTGGCCGGATGATTGCGGAAGAAGCGCACCAGGGTGATGCCGTCGATCTCCGGCATCGTCAGGTCCTGGAGGATCAGCGTGGCATTGACGTCGTGCGCCATGCGGAAGGCCTCGCGCGGGTACTGGCAGTAGTGCAGCTGGATGTCAGCCTCGCCTTCCAGCAGCTTGCGCACGCCGGCCGCGATGATCGGCTGGTCGTCCACGAGCAGCACCTGCAGGCCCGCCGCTTCCGTTCCGCTTCCGGTCCCGTTCATCGGCCACCTCCCACCAGCGAGCGGCCGTACCGACGGCTCAGTTCGCGCGGCATGTCATGGATCGACAGCACCTGTCGGGCCGCGCCGAGTTCAATCGCCGCCTTCGGCATGCCGAACACGGCGCACGATTGTTTGTCCTGCGCGATGGTGTGCGCGCCCGCGTTGCGCAGCTCGAGCAGGCCCTGCGCGCCGTCGCGACGCATGCCGGTGAGCAACATGAAGGTGCTGTTCGGCGGCAGGTGGCGTGCGCAACTGCTGAAGAAGACGTCGATCGACGGGCGGTACACGTGCCGGCGCGGCTCGGCCGTGAAGCGGAATGACCCGTCGCGCGCCATCACCAGGTGTTCGGGATCGGCAGCCACCAGCACGGTGCCGCGCTCGGCGCGGTCGCCGGGTTCAATTGCGCGCACCGTCATGGCGGTCTGTTCGCCGAGCCATTCCACGAGGCCGGGCACAAACTGGATGTCGAGGTGCTGCACGACAACGAACCCCGCGCCGAAGTCACCCGGCAACGCCGAGAAGAGCTCGGCCAGCGCCGCCGGGCCACCGGCCGACGCACCTACGCCGATCAGCGGAGCGGGCGTGTGGATCGGCGACGGCGGTGCAGGCGGCAGTGCGGCGGGCACCTGCGCCACGCGGTCCTGGTCCAGGCCGTCGAGCAGGCGCTGCACGCGCCCGATCTTGTCGAGCAACGTCTGGTTGGTTTCCGCCTGGTGCGCGCCCGTGAGCGTGGGCGTGCGCACCACATCCAGTGCACCCGCGCCGATTGCCTCGAACACCAGCGACGAGTTGACGCGGATCGACGCGGTGACAATCAGGATCGCGACCGGCACCTCCTGCATGATCAGCCGCGTGGCGTGCGCGCCGTTCATGCCCGGCATGACCATGTCCATCAGGATCAGGTCCGGCCGATCGTTGATCGCGTGCTGCAGCGCCTCGTCGCCGTTGCTGGCGGTCCAGGCGATGCTGTGCTGCGGCGCCAGCGCCAGCGCCCGGCGCAGCACTTCCACCGCAGTGGGCATGTCGTTGACGATGGCGATTCTCATGAGCCGGGCGCTCCGATCAGGTCGTACACGGCTTCAATCAATGTCTCGTCCTGGAAACTGCTCTTGGTCAGGTAGTAGTCGGCGCCAGCTTCGAGGCCGGCCTGGCGGTCTTCCTCGCGGTCCTTGTAGGAGACGATCAGCACCGGCAGCGCCTTGAGCACCGGGTGATTCTTGATGTGGCGGACGAACTCGATGCCGTTCATGCGCGGCATGTCGATGTCCGAAATCACCATGTCGTAGTCGTGCGTGCGCACGGCGTTCCAGCCGTCCATGCCGTCGACGGCTACTTCCACCTCGTAGCCGGCGGCGGTCAGCAGTTTGCGCTGCACCTCGCGCACGGTGATCGAGTCGTCGACGACGAGGATGCGCATGCGTTTGCGACCGTCGGCCGACGTGGCCTCGCGCGTGACGTGATCGAGGCGTTCGCGCGAGATCAGCATCTCGATCGAACGCAGCAGGTCCTCGATGTCGAGGATCAGCGCGGGCGCCCCGTTGTCGAGCAGCGCGGCCGCGCTGACGTCCTTGACCTTGCCGAGGCGCGTGTCGATCGCCTGAACCACGAGCTCGTGCTGGCCCACGAGCCGGTCGACGATCACGCCGAACGATTTGTGCTGGTCGCCGATGACGACGACGGACAGGTGGTCCGACGTGGACGGCGTGCGGCCGAGCTCGAGCACCTGCGCGCCCGCGACGAGGCCGAGGTGCTTGTCGGCGACCGTGACATACTGGCGACCTTCGAGCTCCTGCACCTCGCCCTGCGGCACTCGCAGCGTGCGGTCGATGCGTGACAGCGGGAACGCGTAGGGCTCGCCGCCGATCTCCACGAGCAGCGCGTGCAGCACCGACACACTGATCGGCAGCAGCATCTCGATCTCGAGGCCCTCGCCCGGCGACGTGCGGCAGCGCAGCCTTCCGCCGAGTTCGCGCACGACGTCCTGCACCACGTTGAGTCCCACGCCGCGGCCGGAGATGTCGGTGACGGTGTGGGTCGTGGAGAAGTTGGGCAGGAACAGGAACTCGAGCAACTCCTGCTCGTCGAGGTCGGTCGCGATCTCGCGACTGGTCAGTCCGCGCGAGACGACCTGGTCGCGCAGCCAGTTGAGATCCACACCGCGACCGTCGTCGGCGACGACGATCTGCAGCATGCCGGCGCTGTGCCGCGCGATCAGCCGGATACGTCCGGTGGCGGGCTTGCCGGCGCGCTGGCGGACTTCCGGCGGCTCGATGCCATGATCAACCGCGTTGCGCAGCATGTGGTTGATCGGCGCCTCGATCTTCTCGAGGATCTCGCGATCGACGAGCGCGCCCTCGCCATCGATCTCGAGTTGCACCTGCTTGCCGAGCTGGCGCGCCACGTCGCGCACCATGCGGGGGAAGCCGCGCGTGCCGTCGGAGAACGGACGCATCCGGCTGTCCATCACTTCGCGATGGAAGCGATCGGCGATGCCGGTCTGCCGTTGCGCGAACATGTCGATCTCGGCGATCCGGTTGTTCATCGAGTCGCGGCACTCGTTCAGCAGCCGGCGGCTGCGCTTGAGTCCGTCCTCGACGTGCTCGCTGAGGCCCTTCTGCTGGCCGAGCTGGCCGAGCAGGTCGTGCACGATGGCGAACAGCTGCTGTTGCCGCTGCTTGAAGCGGATCATCTGGTCGTTGAATGCGGTCAGCCGACGGGCCTCGACCAGCGACTCGCCGGAGAGTGCCATCAGATGATCGAGGTGTTCGGACGTGACGCGCAGGTAGCGCTCACGCACCTTGTCGCCGCCGCGACGTCCCCAGCCCATGTCGGTGCCCGTGCGGCGGTCGGACGACTCGGTGGCGCCGCGCGTGCCGGTCTGGCTGCTGCCGGTGCTGCCGTCACTTGATGCGGCGGCCAGCGTGGCGGGTGCGGCGGCGAAGGGCCGCATGATCGCGGCAGCCAGTTCGTCGAACCCGGCCCTGCGCGGGGCGATCCACGCCGACACGTCGTCGGGCTCCAGGCCGCGCAGCGTATCGAAGTGGCGTAGCGCAGCGCGCAGGCACTCGCGCAGCGCTGGCGTCATCGGCTGCTTGCCCTCGTACACACGGCGCAGCTGTTCCTCCAGCGACGTCGCCACGGCCGAGAGCGGCTCGATGCCGAGGATGCGCAGCGTGCCCTTCATCGAGTGCATCGCGCGGACCAGCGGCTCGAACGCGCTGGCACGCAGCGAATCGAGGTCGCGCGCAGAGGTGAGCACATCGAGGTTGGCCTTCATCTCGCCACGTGCGAGGTCGAACATCGACGCGTCGATCACCAGCGCAGGTGCGTCGTCGCCGGCGTCGGTCGCGAACGCCGGGAGCGGCGCGACGGTGGTCAGGCCAGTCGAACCCGCGATCTCGTCGAGTTCGCCCATCACGCGGTCGAAGTCGTGCGTGTGGTCGGCCAGCCACGCGGCGGCGGCGTCGGCGCCGTGCACACCGGTGAACTGCACGATGAGGTCGACCACCGCCAGCAGCGTGTCGATGCTTTCGCGCGGGAAGGCGTTTGTCCCGGCCTTGAGCACGCCGAGCGCATCTTCAGTGCGGTGGGTAAGTGTGACGAAGCGGTCGAGCCGAACGAGGCGCGCGGCACCCTTGATCGTGTGCATCGCGCTCATCAGCCGGTTGAAGACGTCGGGCGGAGCGGTGCCCTTCTCCAGGTGCTTCTCGATGCGCAGCAGGCCGTCGTTCAGCGCCTCGGTCTGCGCCTCGACCTCGGCGCGGAAGACGCCGAGCATGCCGGCATCGAACGGGCGCGAGGTGGGCGTTCCGGGGTGCGCGGGTGCAACTGGCGCGCCGGCGGGAGCGTGGCCGTTGGCGACCTGCACGATGCGCTGCTGCAGTTCGTCAATGTTCTGTTGCTGGTCGTTGAGCCACTCGGCGAGCGTACTCGACGTGACGCGTCCGATGCGGGCGAACACGTCGAGCCCCTCCAGAAGCGCGTCCACCAGCGCCTGCGAAGGCCGGATCGCACCCTGCTGGAAGCCGGAGAAGACGTCTTCCAGCGCGTGCGCGAGGGCCACTGCCGGGTCGAGTTCGACCAGCCGGGCCGCACCCTTTATGGAGTGCGCGGCGCGCATCAGCGTCTCGAGCAACTCGCCGCCTGTGTCGCCCTTCTCGAGTTGCAGCAGTCCGGTGTTCAGCGCTTCGAGCTGGCTCTCCACCTCGGCACGGAACAGCTCGATCATCGGGTCGTCGCCCGCGGTCGGCGCGGATGCGCCTGGCGCAGCAGGGGCCACCAGGTTGCGACCCGAGCCGGACGACGACGTCGATCCGCTGCTGGTGGCCGACCTCGTGGGCATGCTGATCAGCGCCATCATCGCGGTGGCGAGTTTGCGGCTCTCGTCGAGCCGTTCGCTGATCCACGCCGGGATGGCCGCGGCATCCTGCTGGCTGACGCGCTGCAGGAAGTCGATCGTTGCGCCCAGTGGTTGCGCGACCATCGCGGCCGTGAGCCGGCGCTGCTGCATCGCCACGACCAGCGCCTCGACGCCGAGTGCCAGGTCGATCACGTGAGGCAACCGGACCAGTGTGGCCGCGCCCTTCACCGAGTGCGCCGCGCGCAACAGCGTTTCGAGCTGGCCGTCCGCCGCCGCCGGATCACCGCCGGCACCGACGAGCGACTGCAGCCCCGTGTCCAGGGCAGTCGACTGGGCCTGTGCCTCGATGCGGAACAGTTCCAGCATCGACAGATCGCCGGTGCCGTAGCTCATCAGGAAAGCCCCAGTCGGAGGGTGTAGAACAGCAGCTCATGATCAAGCAGGCCGACACTGCGGCCACCGGTGATGAACACGCCGAGGCTGTACTTCTTGAGCGCGCCGGCAACGGTGGCCGGCACGTCCTGCAGATCGTCGGGGTGGTAGCGCTCCATCCCCAGCATCTCGCTGATCGGGAAGGCCCACTTGCCGTCCTTCTCCACCACGGCCATGCGCTTGCCGTACTGACCGCGGCCGACGTTGCCCGCGTTGCCGGTGCCGGTGCCGGCCTCTCCATCGACGTCGGCGCTGAGGCCGAGCAGGTGCGCGAGGCCCACGCACGGCAGCAGTCCGCCGCGCACGTTGACGAGGCCGCGCAGCAGGTCGGCGTCGCGGTGCGGCACGCGATGTACGGGCAGCATGCCGGTGACTTCGGAGAACAGGGCGGTCGGCAGCGCGAGCAGTTCGCGGCCGATGCGGAAGATCATCACGGCGCGAAGGCCCGATTTGTGGTCGGCCTTGCGTTCGCGCAAACGCTCGGCCCACTCCTCGAGGTAGCCCTCGGGCAGCGCGCGCTCGAGCAGGCGGGCGTCGATCGCATTGGCGGCGCGAGCGCTCATTGGGTCGCCTCCGTCGGGTTGGTGGTGTTGGCACGAGAGACGCGCAGGGCACGCCGGCGGAAGGCAGCGGCGGCCGGGTCGCCGTTGCGCTCGAGCAGCAGGGCAAGATGCACGAGGCCTTCGTAGTGGCGCGGGTCGAGGTAGATCGCGCGGCGCAGGCTGCGCTCGGCCTCGTCGCCGTCGCCGCGTGCGTCGTGGATCACGCCGAGCAGGCACATCGCGTCGGCGGTGGGCGGGTTGCGCGAGAGCCACTCGGTGGCCATCGCGTGCGCCTGGTCCAGGTGGCCGCGGTCTGCCGCGCGACGTGCATCGGCCAGCGTGAGCAGTGGCGGTGATGAGGCCGTAGCGGCTGTGGTGACCGCGGCGGTGGTGCGAGACGTTGCGATGGCGACGGGCGCGACCGGCATGGGCGCTGCGACTGGCGGCACGTACGGCTTCCACTCCTCCAGCGATATCGCCCCTGCTGCTGGTGTCGCGGTCAGCAGTTCGTTCCACGACGCGCCGGGCGCGGTCACGCTGTTGCTTCCGCCCGTGCTGCCACTGCTCGCGGCCATCGCCGGGTCGGCCGGACGGTCGACAAGCGTGCGCTTGCGGAACGAGAACGTCATCGGAACCCCGGTCGACACGTAGCGCGTGTCAATGAACTGGATCAGTTCGGAGTGACCGACGAACAGGCGCGACTGATCGCCGAGCAGGCCGAACAGCATGTTCAGAACCGTCTGCTGGCCCTCGCGCGGGAAGTAGATCATCACGTTGCGGCACAGCACGACGTCGTAGCGCGAGTGCCCCAGCGAGGCCGGCAGCGAGCGGTCGTGCAGGTTGCCCTGGCGGATCTTCAGCGCCGAGCGCAGATCCGCGCGCACCTGCCAGAGCCCCTGCCCGACGTTGGCGAGGTGATGCGCGATCGGTGTCACGTCGCGATCGGCGAACGAGCGGAACGAGTTGCGGCCGTAGATGCCCACGCCTGCGATTGCCAGCGCCCGCTCGCTGATGTCCACCGCCTCCAGGCTGATACGGTCCAGCGGCAGGCCGGCATCGCGCAACGCCATCAGGATCGAGTACGGCTCCTCGCCGGTGGCACACGCCAGACTCAGCACGCGCAGCCGCCCCACTGGATTGGCGGGCAGCCACTCCTGCATCACGTAGCGCGCGAGGTAGGGGAACACGCGCTCGTTGCGGAAGAACCAGGTCTCCGGCACGACCAGCAGTTCGAGCAGTTCCTGGCGCTCGGTCGACGATGACCGCAGCGCGGCCACGTAGGTGTCGAGCTGATCCGACGTGAGGTGCAGTGCATCGAGCCGGCGACGCACGGCACGATCCAGCGCGCGCGGACCCATCACGCGTGTGGCGAGCCCGAACTGGCTCAGGATCAGCTGGTCGATTTGCTCGAGCGACATCTCAGACCGTGGATTGCGGGGTCGATCCGACCATCGGGAACAGCAAGCGATGCACCTCGTCAGTCAGCAGGTCGTTGACCTCGACCACCTGGACCATGCCGTCGGCGGTGCTGGCGACAGGGCCCAGGTACCGCGCGTCGGGCGAGTCGACGCCGGACGAGACGAACTGGTCCGACTCCATCCGTTCGGTGCGCAGCACGCGTTCGACGGTCAGGCCCAGCACATGCGTGTCGGTGTCGTGCTCGCGGCGGTAGCGCACGATCAGGGTGCGCGAGCTGAACGCCGGCGCCGCAACCTGCCCGAGCGAGAGGCGGCACAGATCGACAACCGGCACGCTGCGGCCGCGATAGTCGAGCAGGCCGGCCACCCATCCGGGCGCCTGAGGAATCGCCTTGAGTCGCGCGAGCGGCACGATCTCGATGATCGCCCGGGTCTCGATCGCGTATCGGTCGGCGCCGATGTGGAACAGCAGCACCAGCATGCCTGCCTCCTGAAGCTGAAGTGGCGTGACTCGCGTGATCAGCTGGCGTTGTCGCCGTCGGCGCCGTTGCCCGGCTTGCCGTTGTCAGGCACAGTCGGCGGCGGAGTGGGCGCCGGGGCAGTGGCCACGGGGAGGCCCGCCTTCGCCCTGGCCTGTCTGGCGTGGGCGGTGGCTACCTGCGCCTGGGCTGCGCGTTGCGCCGCGGCGATCTTCTCCAGTGCGGCCGGCCGTCCGTGCGCCGCAGCCGACGACGTCGCCTCGTGTGCACGCCGGCGGATCGCATCGATGCGCAGCTGATCCACCTGGTGCGAGCTGCCGTTCTCCGAGACCCGGAAGCGGTTGACTGACGCCTGCAACTCCTCGGCGGCCTCGTTCAGCTGCTGCACGGCGATGTTGTTCTGGCGCAGTGCCTCAGCCGACTGTTCGGACGACTCGACCACCATGCTCACGCCCTCGGCAATCTGCGCGGCGCCGGAGGTCTGCGCGGCCATGCCCTCCTTCACGTTATCGAAGCGCGGCACGAGTTGCTGCACCGCACCGATGATCTGGCCGAGCTGCGCGGCCACGTTGCGCACGTCGTCGGCACCATGCCGGATGTCTCCGGCAAAGCCGTCCATGCCCATCACCGCGGCAGACACGGCCGACTGCATCTCCTTGACCATCTGCTCGATGTCGGTGCTCGCCATCGCAGTCTGGTCGGCCAGGCGGCGCACCTCGTTGGCCACCACGGCGAACCCGAGACCGAACTCGCCGGCTTTCTCGGCTTCAATCGCGGCGTGGAGCGAGA
>JBFWQT010000031.1:0-25929 GCA_050249295.1 Planctomycetota bacterium | reverse complement strand
AAGCTCGGCAGTGATGGCGAGGCCGGCAAGGTGGGCCTGCACGAGCGCCTCGCGCCGCTGAAGGAGCTGTTCGACAACGGCCTCGTCGGCGTGATCAACGGCGTCGGCTACCCCAACCCCAACCGCTCGCACTTCCGCTCGATGGAAATCTGGCACACCGCGTCGGACTCCGAGCGGTACGAGCGCGACGGCTGGATCGGCAAGTACTTCCACAACTGCTGCAGCGGCACGCCCGAGGCGGTCTGCGCGGTCAACCTCGGCCCGAATCTGCCGCAGGCGTTCGACGGCATGTCGCACGGCGTGGGCTTCCAGCAGGCCGAGCAGTTCCGCTGGGAGGCTGGCGTGGCGCGCGACACCGACGCCGCGTTCCGCAAGCTCAACCGGCTCGCGTCGGCGGCCGAGTCGATCACGCAGGATCGCCCGATCGACTTCCTGCGCCACGTGACGTCGAACATCGTGCTCAGCTCCGACCGCGTGAAGGCTGCCGCCGGTCAGCCGCGCCGCAGGGTGCAGTACCCGGGCAGCCGCCTCAGCCAGCCGTTGCAGACGATTGCCGGGCTGATTGCCGCCGAGATGCCGACGCGCCTCTACTACACCGACATCAGCGGTTTCGACACGCACGCCAACCAGCAGGGCGGCCACGAGAACCTGTTCGTGCAGGTCTCCGGCTGCATCAAGGCGTTCTACGACGACCTGAAGGCCAACGGCCAGGCCGACCGCGTGATGATCATGGTCTTCTCCGAGTTCGGCCGTCGCGTGGAAGAGAACGCCTCGCGCGGCACGGACCACGGCACAGCCGGGCCGATGTTCCTGGTCGGCGACGGCGTGAAGCCCGGCGTGCACGGCACGTACCCGAGCCTGACCGACCTCGACCAGGGCGACCTGAAACACACGGTGGACTTCCGCAGCGTGTACGGCAGCGTGCTCGAGCAGTGGCTCGACGTGCGACACGAACAGGTGCTGCGCCGGACGTTCCCGCTGCTGGAGCTGGCGAAGAAGGCGTAGCCGCGCGAACCGTTCGCCACGCTTCGCCACGTTCGATCAGTCGCCGTGCGACGCGTGCCCGCCATCGATCGATTGCGCCCGACCGCTCGGTGACTCATGCCGCGGCTTGCCGACGGCCGACGCGGGGTGGTGGTTGTCCGAACTCTCGCCCTGTTCATCGAGCTCGGCAATCGGGTCATCCGGGCGCGGCGCAAGGCCGGGGAACAACTTCTCGTCGTCGTCGTCGTCTTCCTCGTGGCCCGGGCGGCGCGACAGGCCGAGGCGCACCGAGAGCTTGCGCAACTTGCTGATCGCACCACTGAAGCCGCCGGGCCGCTCGTCCTGCGCGAGCACACGCACCACCAGCGTGCGCAGGTACTCCGGCAACCGCGTGAACGACGGCTCGATATCGACACACTCGCTGCGCGCGCCGGCGTCGCGACCGGCCGGGCCGAAGCCGACCAGCGGGCAGCCGCTCCACACGGTGCGCAGCCCGAACCCCGGCGGCTGATCGGCGAGCGGCATCTCGTCCTGCGCGGTGCGCGCGTGGCGGCCGGTCCAGCCGCTGAGCGCGAGCCGCTGCCACGCATCGACCAGCAGCCCGTTGCGTGAACGCAGCGCCTGGTACTCGCCGGCCGTCTTCTTCAGCACGGGCGCGACAAACTCCTCGTCGGAATCCAGCCGGTACGGCGGCAGCAACGGCGGCGCAAGGCTGACCACGATCATCGGCGTGTTCGCGGTCGGCGAGTGCTCCCACGCGAAGCGCACCCGGCGCAGCGCCTGGTCCTGCACGTGGCGCAATTGCTCGGCCACGCTCAACCCGTCGGGCGTGGGCTGCACGGCCGGCATCTCGTAGCGGCAGGTGCGACGCAACTCACGGTACGCCAGCACCTGCGGCTGGATGCTCAGCGCGCGCATCGTCGCCGAGTCGCCGCCGCCGAGGAAGCGCTGCCGGCCGAAGTGTGACGTGAGCGACGCGACGTGCTTCGTGAACACCGACATCGCCGTCGTGTTGATCATCGACAGCAGGTCCTGCGGGTCCGGCTTGTCGGTGAAGAACGTCAGTCGCGCAGCGGCCCACGGCGGCGGCCAGCCGGGCGCCGGCGAGATGCCGCAGCTCTGGTCGCTGATCACCGGCGGCGGCAGGCTGTGGCCGAACAGCGGGCGCGAGCCGTCGCCGCTCGAGAACTCCTGGACCAGCGCAGCGCACAGCGCGTTCGGGTCGAGCGCACGCATCCGGGCACCCGGCGCCGCGGTCTGCCCGGCAATGAAGAGCTGCACGGTGGTCATGCCGGCGCTGCCGGTGGTCACCACAATGTGTTGCCGCTTTCGCGCCGACGCGCCGGGGCGCACGCGGCCGGGCACCAGCGCGAGAATCGGACGCAGGCGCTTGCGATGGATGATGTCTTGCAGGCGTTCGCCGGCCGCTTCGAAGGCCTCGCCGCCGGTCTGCGCGCCGGGTGCGACGACGAGCAGCACGTGCCCCGGCAGGTTGTCGCCGATGCGCTTCAGCTCGCGCACGAGCCACGCGGCGATCGCCAGCGGCGCGGCCGTGGTCAGCGCGCCGGGCCCGAAAATCGAGCGCGGCAGGCCGGTCTTGCGGTCGTACTCCTGGATCACGTCGGCACCGAATGCGGGCCGCAGTCGCGCGCCCATGCCGAAGTCTTCGACCGGTGCTTCCGGCGCTTCGAACCCGACGCCGATGATCACCGCGCGCGACGTGGCGCCGGGCAGGTGCACGATCAGCGGCTCGGTGGTGTTGATCTCGCGCGGCGAGAGGTCGCCGGGCAGCTTCTCGGGCCAGGCAATCGGGATGGCGTTGGTGCGCAGATGATGCACGAACTCCGCGAGCGTCGCGGCCGGCGTGGGTTGCCGGACGAGATGCTGCGTGAGGTTCTGCAGCTCGATCGATGTGGCCGTCTCGAGCAAGGTTGCGCCAGCGTCAGGTGGGGAGTGTCAGCAATCAGAATACTGGTCGCGGTGGGCCGCTGCAACGTGCCCGTTTTGCGCTCGTTCGCTCGCCCCGGCGCGAGGGTCGGTATCGGCGGTGCGTTCGGAGTCCTGTTCATGTCTGGTCGCGGCAGCATCGTCGCCACGCGCGACAGCGGCTGCCATGGACTTTACTTCAGTGCCATGAGATTTTTGATTTCAACAGATGAAAAGTAAACAGGTGGGTCGGATTGGACGAGGTTTTCACCACAGAGTCCCGGAGGACAAAGGAATGGAGGACTTCAATGACTGCGATCCCGACAACGCGGATTCGTTCGGCGTGGCGCGAACGAGGGTGTCGGCATGGATTGACTCGCAGGCAAACGCCGCGGAGGCAGAGTTGCTGCGCCGGCTGTTGAACGCCATGCTTCCCGAGTGATGACATGGTTTGCGCCGGGGGCTATACCTTTGGCCCGCCGTCTGCGGCTGACATTGCGCTGTCCTTCATCTTCTTCTTTCCGCTCTGATGACCACGAACGACCTTTCCGCCCGCTTCCGCTCGCACGACGCCACTGTCTGCATCGTCGGCCTCGGCTACGTCGGCCTCCCGCTGGTGCGCGAGTTCGTGGCGGCCGGGTTCCGCGTGCTCGGCTACGACATCGACGCCGCGAAGACCGACATGCTCAATCGCGGCGACAGCTACCTGATGTCGATCCCGGCGGAGATGACCAGCGGCTGGCGCGCTACCGGGCGCTTCGAGGCCACCACCGACCCGGCGCGCCTGGCCGAGCCCGACGCGATCCTCATCTGCGTGCCCACGCCGCTGACGCGCACGCGCGAACCCGAGATGCGCTACGTGCGCGAGACGGCCGAGACGATCGGCAAGCATCTGCGCGCCGGGCAACTCGTCGTGCTCGAGAGCACCACCTGGCCGGGCACCACGGCCGAGCTGGTCCAGCCGCGGCTCGAGGCGCTGAGCAAGCTGAAGACCGGCACCGACTACCTGCTCGCGTTCTCGCCCGAGCGCGAAGACCCCGGCAGTCGCACGCATACCACAAAGACGATTCCCAAGGTCGTGGGTGCCGACGACGCGACCAGCCTGGAGGCGGCCTGCGCGCTCTACGAGCAGATCATCCCGAAGGTCGTCGCGGTCAGCGGCTCGCGCCCGGCCGAGGCGACGAAGCTGCTCGAGAACATCTTCCGCGCCGTCAACATCGCGATGGTCAACGAGTTGAAGATGATCTTCGACCGGATGGGCATCGACGTCTGGGAAGTCATCGAGGCGGCGAAGAGCAAGCCGTTCGGCTACATGCCCTTCTACCCGGGGCCGGGCCTCGGCGGTCACTGCATCCCGATCGATCCGTTCTATCTGACCTGGAAGGCGCGCGAGTTCGACTTCGCGACGCGCTTCATCGAGCTGGCCGGCGAGATCAACACGCAGATGCCGCGCTACGTGGTGACGCGCGTGATGGACGCGCTGAACGATCGCGGCCGCGCGCTGAAGGGCGCGAAGGTGCTGATGCTCGGCGCGGCCTACAAGAAGGATGTGGACGACGCGCGCGAGTCGCCCTCGCTCGAGCTGTTCGAACTGCTCGAGGCGCGCGGCGCCGAGGTCAGCTACTACGATCCGTACGTGCCGCGGCTGAGCCACTTCCGCAACTACCCGGGGCTGGAGAAGCAGTCGCTACCGGAGTTGTCGGAGGCGGTGCTGGCGGGGGCCGATGCGGTGCTGATCGTCACCGACCACACGTCGATCGACTACGCGCGCGTGTTGCGGCACGCCAGCCTGGTGGTCGACACGCGCAACGCGTGCGCCGGCCTCAGCGGCACCGCGACGGTTGTGAAAGCGTGAGCGTGGCGCCGTTCGCGCGGCGACCGCTCACCTGACGACGGCCGTCTGCCGTGCTAGTGTGGTGCCGGCCCGCCCCGCCGCGGCCCCCATTTCAGTCCAACACGCCCTCCCGCACCGCCCGCACCGCACCGACGGCCATGCCCGAGAACTTCTACGCCACCCTGCTCGGCATCGATGACGAGATCCTGCAGCCCGACTACTACCAGCTGCTGGCCATCGACGTGAACACCGACCAGCTCACACCCGAGCTCGTCGAGGAGAAATACAAGGCGCAGATGGCGAAGGCGCAGAAAGTGCGCACGCCCAAGTACAAGGACCTGATCGAGTTCCTCAAGGGCGAGTTGCGCAACGCCAAGCGCACCCTCGAGAGCCCCGAGCAGATCAAGAAGTACAACCTGGAGCGCGGCAAGGAAGTCGCCGAGAAGCTCCGCGACATGATCGACACGTTCATCCAGATCTCGGGCAACCTCTCCGAGATCGAGATGCACGAGATCCGCCACCAGGCGCACATTCTCAACTGCCCCAAGCGGATGACCGAAGCGCTGATCGACGAGCAGCTGCGACTGTTCGGCAAGCAGCGCAGCCGCGCGACGGCCGAGCAGATGGCGCGCGCGTCGGAGATCATGCAGAAGCGCGCGCAGCAGAGGAAGGCCGGGTCGTCCGACCGCCTCTCGCTGCTCGGCTCGTCGGATGGCGTGACGGTGCCGGTGGTGGACATCGCGCCGGAAGACACGCGCGTGCGGCGCATGAACGAGGTCGCCGAGGAGATGCAGCGCTCGGCCGCGCGCCGCAGTCGCTACGGCCCGCTGTTCATCGTCCTCAAGTACGTCAACCTGCTGCTCGCGCTGGTGGCGTGGGCTGCGATCGCCGTGTCGCTGCTGTTTGTGGTCGCGCCGGGCGCGCTGGAGGGCACCATCTCCGGCCAGTTCGGCAACGGCGGCCTGCACATGTTCTACGGCAAGAACCCGGAGCTCGACGCGAAGATCGCCGCGTCGCAGCAGGACCACGACACGCTGACCGCGCAGCTGAAGACCGCCAACGACACCATCGCGTCGCTGCGCCAGGACCGTGCCGCGGCGCGCACGTGGGCCACCGAGGTCCAGCGCGACGTCGATTTCTCGTCGGCCGAGCCGGTCGATTCCCTGCGCCGGCGCCTGACCAGCATCGAGGAGAAGGCCGCCGCGATGGTCGATACGCTGCGCGACGCCGGCGACGAGCCGGACGCCGTGGCGCGCCTGCAGCAGCTGGTCGGCAAGGGTCAGCTCGATACGGCGCGCAGTGTGGCGGCCGACTTGATCGGCGACACGGCCGCGAGCACGCCGCTGAGCGAGTACGCGCGCAACACGCTGCTGCCCGCGGTGCTGGCCGCGCAGCCGGCGACCGACTGGACGTGGGCGTTCGCGACCGGTCGTCCGCTCGACTTCCGGCACGAGTACTTCTCGAAGACCGCCGACGGCCTGCTGGTCAATGTGCCCGCTTCGGCTGCCGGGCCGCTGGTGTGGGCCTTCGGTGCGTCGCTCGAGGCCGGCGTGGTGGAGCTGGAGGGCAGCTGGCCCGACGGGCCCGGCCGGTTCGAGCTGGAGTTGTGGCACCGCGATGGCCAGGACGTGGCCGGTCGCGTGGTGTTCAACGCGGCCAACAGCGAGCTGGCGCTCGACGTCAGCAATCGCAACCACAAGGCGCAGTTCAGTGGCACGCCGGAGAGCGGCGACTTCCGCCTGCGCGTGCAGATCGCCAAGGAGACCGACCTCGAGATCTCGCGCCTGACCGCCAAGGTGAAGGCCGAGTACGAACAGGCCGGCCTGCGCCCCGCGAGCGGCAGTGCGATCCGCGCGTCGGCCGGTGCAACCGATGCGAGCACCCTCTCGAGCAACGGGCGCCTGGCGTTCCACTTCCCGCCCGGCTGCAAGCTGCTGCTGAAGTCGATCACCGTGAAGTAGTGATTCGTGCTCACCGGCACTCACCGGCACAACAGTGCGACTCGCTCCACTCCGCTTCCGTCGCCGCGCATGCGGCACACGCGAGCGGGCTGTCCGCGCATCATCGGGTCCGTGTCCGGCACATCGATGAAGGCGACCCACGCTCCGTCCGGCGTGACCACGAAGTCCGGCGCCAGCAACTCGGTCAACAACTGTGGCGGTGTCGTGCTGCCCGGCCGCCAGCGAACCAGCTCCGGAAGCACGTACTCGTTGCAGTCCAGCGTGGTGTGCTGCACCGCGTAGAGCCAGCCGTTGGCGAACTGCGCGCCGAGCAGTTGGTGCCAGTCGAATGCCGACATCGGACTGAACGTGCGGCCATCCCATTGCCAGGCGCGCTGCTCACCGCCCACCGCATCCAGCACCACGATGTCGGAGTGCGCGGCCAGCAGTCGTGACCACCCGCAGGCCGGCGCGCCATCGGGCATCCGCACCGGCTCCGGCTCTCCGTCCACCACGCGGAACAGCTGACTCCCCGCGTCGCCAGCGGCGCCGGCGTTGCGCAGCAAGACGACAAGCCCGGCGGACGTCAGAATCGCATCGACCACATCACGCGGGTCAATCAACAGCGGCTCGCCCGGCGTGCCGTCGCGGCCGAGGCGCCGCACGACACAGCCTCCGCCGTCACGAGGGGCGATCTCGAGGCGGGCGTCGCGCGACCCGACGATCCGTCCGGCCGACACTCGCTCCCCGCTGTGCGTTGCCCACCAGCCGCCCGCGCTGCGGAAGACCGCCGACTGTTCGCCCGGCAGGAACGTCGCCGCCACGGCCCATCGCGATCCGTCCGTCAGCGCATCGATGCGGCCAGTGGCGACGTCGAGCACCGACACCTGACTGCGATCGGGAACCTCCGGCAACCGTTGCCTCGCGCAGAACAGGATGCGGGATCCGTCATCGGAGATGTCGATTCCCGGCAGGTAGTCGCCGGACGCGAACTCGCGCGGGAGGGCGAGCGACGACTGCCGTGCGCCTGTTGCGAGCATCCGTTCGATCGACTCGCGCAGGCGTCCGTACGGCGGTGATGGGAGCGCGGACGATTCTGCTGCGGCCTGCGCCGGTTCTGATTCCGGCACGCGCGGCGCTCCGTCGTTCGCGCGTCCGCACCCGGCCGCCATCATCAGCACGAGCCCGTTCACTGCCACTGTCACCATGAGTCGCATGCTGTTCGCCGATCGACGTTGCGGGTCGCACCACGCTGCTACCATCAACGGACGCGACCGCGAACGGTTCGCCGGGCTCAGGCGCCGGTGCTCAGCACCACACGGAAGCGGGCGTTGCCGCTCATCATGCGATCGTACGCCTCGCCGGCCTTCTCCAGTGGATACACCTCGTTCATCGACTTGATGCCGGTCACGGCGCTGAACGCCATCGTGTCCTGCGAGTCGATTGCGGTGCCCGAGTACCAGCCCTTCACGCTGCGACGGCCGCCCAGCAGGTGCAGCGACGGCACCTCGAGTGACATCGCGGCGCCGACAATCACGCACGTGCCGTTGATGCCGAGCCCGCTGATCGCGGCCGTCATCGCGGGGCCGTGCGTCACGGTCGCGAGGATGACGTTCGCGCCGCCGAGGGCCTGCAGGGCCGCGCCCGGGTCGGTCGCGGCGCTGTCGATGTAGTGGTGCGCACCGAGGTCAGTCGCGAGTTGCCGCTTCCCGGTGCCGCGCGCGATCGCCACGGTGTTGAAGCCCATCGCGCGCGCGTACTGCACGCCGAGGTGCCCGAGGCCGCCGACGCCGAGGATCGCCACCAGGTCGCCGGGGCGCGCGCCGCTGTTGCGCAGTGCATTGAAGGTGGTGATGCCGGCGCACATCAGCGGGGCGGACTCGATCAGATCGACGCCGTCGGGCACGGCCGCGAGGCTGGTCGCGTCGGCGAGCATGTACTCGGCGTACCCGCCATCCATCGTCAGGCCGGTGACACGGTGGGTGTTGCAGGCAAACAGGTCCCCGCGCCGGCAGTGCATGCAGTGTGCGCAGTATCCGCCGTGCCAGCCCACGCCCACTCGTTGGCCGGGCTTCCAGTGGGTCACGTCAGAGGCGACGGCATCGATCACGCCGGCCACCTCGTGGCCCGGTATGCGCGGGAACTGCAGGCCGGGCATGTGCCCTTCCTTGACCAGGCTGTCGCTGTGGCATATGCCGCAGGCGTGCACCCGGATGCGCACGGTGCCGGGCGTCGGTTCGGGGATCGGGCGTTCGACGACCTCGAATGGCTTGCCGGGGCCGGGGGACTGGACGGCACGCATGGTGGTGGCCATGGAATGACTCTCGGGTGAGCGACAGGTGCTGCGGTGACGAAGCCGGAACACAACCGGCGGCGGCGGCATTCCGGGATTCGCTTGCCCCTCGGGCTCCCCGAATGCCGCGAGCGCAAGCAAGTCGGCCCGTAGCCGGCCCGACTCGCTTGCGCTCGCGGCTCTGTTTCAAACCCTGATGTCAGGCGGCGACATCGCCGACGGCCCTCGCGGCGGCTACATCCAGGCGGGCGCTGCGCGAGCGGTTGTCTTCCTTGCGACGACGCGGATGGACGTTCACGCGCTGGATCTCGGCACCCGGGCCGATCAGCTTCTCCTCGATCTTCTTGTAGCCACGATCGAGGTGATAGACGCGGTGCACCCCGATCTCGCCGGTGGCGGTCAGACCGACCAGCACGAGGCCGGCCGAGGCGCGCAGTTCGGAGGCCATCGCTACTTCGTCGAGACAATCACACCCTTCAATGTGGTGTGCTCCGGCCACGACCCCGACACCATGCCGAGGCTGAACGACACGTGCGACCGGCCCTGGTCGTCGGTGTGCAAGGCACACGTCGAGCCGTCCTCGTTGGCCTTCGGGTCGAGCGTCCACTCCTCTTCCTCCGACTCGCCGCGGGCGGTGTAGTCGCAACGCGTGACGTAGAGCCGGCCCTGGTACTGCTCGAGCACCATGTAGAGCCGCGCGCTGTTCGTCGGGTAGTCGCTGATGTCGAGCTCCCAGCGCTCCTCGCCGCTCTTCGGCGCCTTCGTGACGACAAAGCCACGACGGGCCGCCATCTTGCGCACGCCGCTCGCGTTGGACTCGGTCAGGCCGACTTCGCCAAGCGCGCCCACGCCGTCCGGCATCAGGCGCGCCTCGGCGGGTTTGCTGCTCAGGCGGGCGAGCACGCCGGGCGGTGTCGTGCAGCCGCTGGCGGCGACAAGAGCGAGAACACAGGCAGCAAGCAGTGCGGCGACAGGCAGACGCATGGGCAGCGGTGGGCAACAACCAATCGGGTTGGAAGCGCGCAGTCTAGCAAACCCCCGGCGACCACAATCCGGTTGCATCAGCCGAACGGATTGGCTATCCACTGGTGCTCCTGCAACACGCCGGCAGACCACGGTTGCGGGCAGGCGTCCCACCTCTCCGACCGGCTCCGACAACCTGTGCGGTGACCCCGTTTCGATTGCGGGGCCAGCCCTCCACGGCTGTTCGGACAAGCACAGTCACTCGACTCGTTGCGTGCCGGCCGGCATCAGGAACCACCGAATGATTCGCAGCTCGCGCCCCCGCCCGTTCGAACCGCTGCCCTCGGTCTGCCTCGCGTTGCTCCTGCTGGCCATGCTCGGTGCCGGAGCGCTCAACGGATGCGCCAGCGGCAACGGTACCGCGGCGGTCAACCAGAATGCCAGCGACGCCAGCAACGACGCCAACCGCAACAGCGGCGGCAATAGCGCGACACCGACCGACCCGTCGAAGGGACTCACCTGGGCGCAGGTGCGCGAGTGGTGGATCGGCAAGAATCGCGACCCGCGCTACGCCGAGGATGACTTCCTGTGCGGCGTCGGCTCCAGCCCGTACCGCGGCGACACCTCGCTGCCGCAGGCCGAGGTCCAGGCCCGTTCGTCGCTGCTCGCGTTCTTCCAGACGAAGATCGAAGCGGAGATGAAGGAGTACGCGTCGCAGATCATCACGGCGCGCGACAACGCGCCGGCGTCGGTGCGCGAGTCGCTGAGCTCGACCAGCAGCGTGCGCGCGGTGGTCAGCGGCGTGGCCGAGGGCGCGAAGCTGGTCCAGATGGCGATCGCGCCGGACAAGACCGTGGCGTATGCGCTGGTTGTGCTCGACCGCAAGATCTTCGCCGACAACCTCAAGGTGGAGATCGACGCGCTGAAGAAGCAGGTCAAGGGCTACTACGACGCCGCCCAGCGCGCGCGCGGCCGCTCGGCCCACTTCTCGGCGATCGGCAGCTACACCATGACGCTGCCGCTGCTCGACCGCCTGGTGATCCTGATCAAGCAGTACAACCTCGGCAAGCCGCCGTACTACCCGTCGATGTCGCTGGACATCGACGTCGGCGACGTGCTCGGCGGCCTGCTCGATTCGGCCGAGCACATGACATTCGCGTTCCGCCTCGACGTCACGTGGAAGCTGCGCGACGGCAAGACCGTCAGCGGCAAGTCGGTCGAAGCCGAGTCGGCGATCATCGACGCGTTCAACGACAGTCATGTCGCCGCGACCGTGATCCGCGCCACGCCGCGCTTCACCGCGGCGAAGCCCGACGCAATCAAGACGATGACGGCCGAGGCCGTGCGCGAGTTGCTCGACGGCAACGAGGTCAACTACGTGATCGTCGGCACGCTCGAGAGCTACCACATCGGCGCGGACAACAACCCGGCCGACAACAAGACCTACCAGAAATACCGCTGCCGCTACGACACGCAGGTGATCGAGCTCAAGACCGGGCGCACCTGGCCGGTAGCCTCGGCCGAGGGGCCGATCGGCTTCAACTACAACGACGAGGTCGCCGCGGGGCAGGCCGCACGCAACGCCGCCCGCGCGATCGCCGAGAAGATGCGCGACCGCTTCTCGGCCGAGAACTGATCTTCCAACCGCAAGAGGCGCCCGACGGGTCGAGGGGTTCGTTCGATCCGGCCGGCGCTGCCCATCTCACCGAGGATTCCGCTTTATGATCAACCGCATTCTGTGTGCATGGCTGATTCTGGCCGCGTGCGTGGCACCCGGCGTGGCGCTGGCGCAGAGCGGGGGGCGCGTCACGGGTGCGCCCGACGTGTCGGCCGAGTCGAAGCAGCGCTCGCTGGCCTACTTCCGCATGCGCGTCGCAAAGGACACCCGCCAGACGCTGACGGCCGACCAGCTCAGCCGCATCGAGGGCGGCGTGCGCCGGCAGATCGAATCGCTGGGACGGTTCGAGATGGTGCAGCTGCCGTTCGAGACCAACTCGGTGCGCGAGTTTGTCACCACGCTGCAGAGCTACCTGCAGGAGCATGTCCAGGACATCGCCAAGATGCGCACCGTCAATCGCGGTGAGGACTACGACTTCTCCTACGGCGAGACCGTCGTCACCGGCGACTCGATCCGCCAGGTGCTCAACTCGGGCTATGCCTACGAGATTGACCTCGGCAGCATCAGCCTGAGCCGCCGCGTCGAGACCTACAACCACAAGTTCCAGCAGCTCGAGATTGCCACGCGCGCGATGGCCCGGCCCGCGCCCGGCACCCGCCTGCCGCGCAAGCTGCGCCTGGATCCCGAGACGCGCAACCTGGTGTACATCAGCCTCGAGCCGATGACCGACGACGAGCGCCGCGAATACCTGATGCTGATGGGGATCGACATCAATGCGCCGGACTACAAGCCGGAGGGCGGCACCGAGGAGCAGCAGGCCTGGCACAAGATGATCGACGACCTGTTCGCGCGCTCGAAGACCGAGCCGCCGGTCGATCGCTGGGAGCAGCGCCAGGGCGAGTACATGGTCGCGTCGATGCCGATCGCGGTGCGCTTCTTCCGCATCAACGTGGTCGACGACAACAACAATATCGTGCCGATCAGCCAGGCCGTGACGGCCGTCTCGCAGGGCACGATGCAGGTCAGCATGAGCGGCCGCCAGACCGGCGAATACCTGCTGAAGGAAGACACGCAGACCTGGCTCGAGCTGCTGATCATGAACAAGCGTCGCCTCGCGGCCGTGCGCGCCGAGGCCAAACGCCGCGAGGAGGCCGGCACGAAGCAGGCCATCGATGGTGCCGCCGCGAACATTCCGGGCGGCATCGAGAGTTGGATCCGCACCGTGCCGGAGTTCAAGATCCGCGCGATGGTCTCGGAGATCCACGAGGGCGTGGTCTTCGAGAAGCCCGGCCGCAAGGAGGGCTTGCGCGTGGACGACTACGCGCACATCTACACGGCCGCGCAGGGCAACCAGAAGGCGCACGTCGGCTGGGGCCTCGTCACGAAGCTCGGCCCCGGCTACGTCGCGTCGAGCGCCGGCTCATCGGCCGCCGACCTGCAGCAGACCGAGGTCACGCTGCGCAGCGGCGCGCCGACCCGCGGCGACATGCTCGAGGAGTACGCCATGTTTGGCGTCAACGTCGACCTCGGCGTCGGCGGCGAATTCCTGCTGGGCAGCGCGGCGAGCAACAGCATCGGCGGCAGCACGCTGGCCGCGCAGCAGGGCATGTTCCTGATCAACCTGCACCCCGGCTTCAACTGGGGTCGCCTCGCCGAGATCTCGCAGGTCTGGGTCGGCCTCGACCTGCGCCTCGGCCTCGGCGGCAACCTGCTCAACTGGGCGATCGGCCTCGAGGTGAAGAAGAAGTTCATCTTCGGCGCGCTGTGCTTCGACATCGGAATCAGCGGCGGCATCACCGGCTTCGCCATCGGTGGTGGACAGGCCAACCTGCAGGCGGTGGCCAACCACCTCTTCGGTCAGGGCCTCGTCGGCAGCCAGGCGCAGGCCGACCAGGTGGTGGCCGACAACGCGCTGACCAGTCCGCTGATGTTCTTCGTGGCGGTGCAGCCGCGCCTGCAATACTTCTTCTCGCCGAGCTTCCACGCCTACGTGCAGATCAACCTGCAGTTCACTTCCGACGAGAGCGTCGCCAGCATCGGCGGCAACGACCTCAGCGGCGCCAACCTGATCCCGGGCTTCCGCTGGAACCAGTTCGGCCTCGGCGCCACGCTGGGTGCCTCGTTCGAGTTCTGATCATCCGTTCGTCCACTTCCTGTCCTGTTCGTCCCGCTTCTGGAGAGAAATCGCATGAATCGGCTAGCCGCATCGATTGCCGGGCTGCTCGTTGCAGCCATCATGGTCACGGCCTGTGCGCCGTCGTCCCCCCCGATCACTCCGACCTACGACTCGAACCGCAACAGCGCCGGCGGCACCACCACCACGCGCAACAACACCACCGGCGACAACCCGGGCGGCGCGACGATGGTCACCGTCTCGGCGCAGATCAACGGCGACGTCAAGCAGCTCAACGACACCACCGCCCAGGCCCAGGTGCTGGCGCGCGCCGGTGACGTCGGCGCCGCCGAGCGTGCGGCCCGCCTCGAAGTGGCTCGCGCCGCCGTCGGCAGCCTGCTGCTCGACTCGGTGTGGGGCGACCCGCAGTGGGAGACCAACGCGATCGCCAACACGCAGAGCGCGATCCAGAAGAAGGTCCAGATTCCGGGCGGCTACGAGCTGACCTGCCTCGTCACCGTCTACCAGAAGAAGCTGATCGAATGGGGGCAGAACGCCGGCCACGGCCGTCGCACCGAGAGCGTCTCGGAAGACGTTCCGCCGCCCCAGATCATGATCGTGCCGACCAAGCAGGCCGGCAAGTGGCCGAAGGAGCTGAGCAAGGACGAGTCGGTCATCTACACCACGCTGATCAAGTTCCTGCAGAGCCCGCCGCGCAACCTGCAGACCTTCGACTACGCGCAGTTCTTCGAGGCCGTCGAGGGCGAGCTCGCCAACGCGACCGGCCAGAACGAGATGGACGAGAACTACCTGATCGGTGGCGACCTCTACCTCAAGTATGAGTACGCCGTCGAGCCGCGCGGCAACAACATGGTCTCCGTCAAGGTCACGATCCACGGCGTGAACACCGTCACCGGCCAGAACATCTCGGCCGGCTCGGGCAACGCCGAAGTGCCCGCCTTGCAGCAGACGATCGGCATCGAGCGCGCCACGCTGGCCGCTGCGAACATCGCCGTGACGCAGCTGCTCGACACCTACAACCGCGAGTACTCGGGCGGCGTGCCGTACCAGATCATGCTCAGCGGTGCCAACGATGACATCGAGCTCGACGTCAGCGACGTGCTGCAGGGTGCGTGTTCGGCCGGCAAGCGTCTCAGCAACTACGGCGTCAAGAACGGCGTCATCAAGTGCCTGCTCTACGCCAAGGTCGAGCTCGGCGACCCCAACCAGTTCCGTCGCTACATGCGCGACAAGCTGGCTGACATGGGCCTGAAGATGGTCGATGCCCGCCCGCGTTCGCGCTTCATCTACTGCCGCCTCGCTCCCAAGTGAACGTGGCGTCAGTTGAGTTGACGTGACAGTTCAGGCGCCCGGTCGTGTTCACGCGCGACCGGGCGCCGTCCATTTGCGGTGCGTCGTCGGCGTTCACGCTGCCGCTGGTGGCCGCTGGACGACCCATGACCAACCGCGCGCCGCGGCTGCTCCTCGCGAGGCAATTCAAGGCCTGTTGTTTGCCAGAAGCTCTGCAGCCGTTGATGAAGAACAGATTGGCTTACTGGATCGACAGACGCGGAGACGGGACGTGGCGTGCGTTTGACAGCGACAGGTCACAGACGCGGCCGGTCACCACACCAGAAAAAGACCGGCCGGCGACACATCGGATGTCGCCGGCCGGTCGGTCGATCAATCGATCGATTGCTTTCGCCGTGAACTCCAACCCGCGCGCGGATCAGAAGTAGAACGTGAAGCCAGCGTTGCCGAGCAGGGTACCGCTGCGGCCGATGCTCAGCGCGAAGCCGGTACCGGTGCCGCCGAACGTGCCCGCGCTGCCCGCAAACACACCGGTGCCGCTCGTCACCACGTGGATCTGGATACCGAACTCGACGTGGAACGAGAACTGCGGCGTGAGGAAGAACTCGGCCATGATCGGGAACTCGAACATCAGGCCGGAGCGGTCGCCGGTGGCGCCACCCGGATTGGCGACGATACCGAACGCCAGGCGCTGGCCGAGCTCGATGAACACCGGCGCGGCATCCACCAGCGTGATGAACGTGCCGAAGCTCAGCGCGAACGTGAACTCGGCGTTGCCGCCGTCGAACGCGCGGATGTTGATCGCCAGCGCACCGTTGAGCGCGAAGCCGGGGTCGAGCCAGTAGCGCAGCTCGGGGCCGGCTGCGAGACCCGCGCCGACACCGCTGTCAGCCGTGAAGTCCCACGTGCGGAGGCCGAGACCGAACTTCGAGACGGGAGCGCGGATCACGCCGGGCGCTTCGGCTTCAGCGGTGCGCGAGGCGTTGCCGCCCGAGTTGAAGCCCGAATTGTCGTTGCCGCCGCTGTTGCCGCTGTTGCCGGACATGCCCGAATTGCCGCTGCCCGAACCGCTGGTGCCGCTGCCGCTGGTGCCGCTGCCGGGGTCACTGCTGCCGCCGGTGCCACTCGTACCGCTGCCGGGGTCGTTGCCGCCGCTGCTCCAGGGGTTGTCGTCCTGGGCGGATGCCACGGTTGCGCCGGCCGCGAACAGCACTGCCGCCATCAGCGCGAGCACAGTCAGGAAATGCGCATGTTTCATTGCATACCTCTCAGGTTGGGCCCGGCCGGACCGGGTCGCTGGGACGATCGCCGCGTGGCCGCACCGTGTCGGTGAGGCCGCGCAAGTTCGGGATGGGAATCGCTCGATCAAGGATCGGGTCGGACGTCTGTGTCGGTGAGTGGATGGTAGCAAGCAGCGCGCCACCGGCACACCACCGCCTGACCGGCTGTTCATCGCCGTTCACCGCCGGACCGGTCATGCAGCCAGCCACACCGGCTCGCGCACCAGCCACACGCCGAACGCACTGGACACCCCGTCGCGGATCCGCGCTTCGAGTTCCAGCATGTCGGTGGTGCGCGCGCACCCGGTGTTGACCAGCGCGAGCGTGTGCTGTGTGGAGACGCGCGCCGGGCCCTCGCCGAAGCCACGCGGGAAGCCCGCCTGCTCGATCAGCCAGGCCGCCGCCAGCTTGACGCGACCGTTGCCCGCCGGCCAGCGCGGCATCGACGTCGCCACCAGCGAGGCAATGCGATCGGCGGTGGCTGTGTCGACGATCGGGTTGGTGAACCAGGACCCGGCGCTGAACCGGTTCGGGTCGGTGCGCTCGGCCATCGCGGCCGGCACCATCGACTTCTCGCGACGCACCGCAATCACCGCGGCGCGCACCTGCGCCAGATCCGGCCTGGCCGGCAGGCGCGCGGCAAGCCCGGCGTAGCCCGTCTCCGGCGTGCCGTCGGGTCGCAGCGCGAACGTCACATGCGTGATGATGTGCGAGCCATCGCGCTTGAACCGGCTGTCGCGATAGTCGAACCGGCACCCGGCCGCAGAGAATCGTTCCGGCGCGCCGGTGTCGCGGCGGATGGTGTCAACGCGCTCGATCGTGGTGGCGACCTCCTGGCCGTACGCGCCGATGTTCTGCACCGGGGCCGCGCCGACGCAGCCGGGAATTGCCGACAGGCATTCGATGCCCTGCAGCCCGCGGCGCACGGCCGCGGCGACAAAGTCGTCCCAGGTGACGCCCGCACCGACGCGCACGCGACCGGCGCCGAGCCACCGCATGCCCCGCAGGTCGGGACGGATCACGAGCCCCGGAAAGCCCCCCTCGGGCACGAGCATGTTGCTGCCGCCGCCGAGCACGGCCACCGGCAGCCCGCGCTCGTGCGCGAATGTCAGCCCGTCGCGCAGGTCCCGCTGCGTCCTCGCGTTCAGCAGGAATCGTGCGCGACCGCCGACACGCAGCGTGGTCAACGGCGCGAGCGGCACGTTCATGCGGATGAGTCCGGCGGGCAACGCGGGCATGGGCGGCGAATCGGCCAGAGCGAGGCAGGCATCTCCTGCCTCAACCATCGGCCGCGACGCGCAGGCGCTTGAGCGTTGGCGGCGAACCGGCTTGCCCGAAATCTCAACTGCCGGACACGCGCCGGGCGGTTGAACGGGCATGCCGACTGACCGCGGCCGCATTCCGGTGTATCCTTCGCCCGCTTGCAGCGTTGCCGCCAACCGCACCTCGTGGCCCGAACCTCGAACCGGACGCCCGCCTCGACACCGCTCGCGCAACCCGGCGCGACGCCGGTGATGGCCCGGCCGGTGCCCGACCCGCCGGTCGCCGTGCGTGGCGGCGTCACGTTGATCACGGCGACGGCGATTGTCCGTCTCGGTGCGCGCGGCACGCTGTGCTGGGAGCCGTCGGCTGACGCGCTGGCGCTGAGCGGCCGGCTGCGTGCGTTCCCGCTCTCGGCCTCGCGACTGGCCTTGCTGGCCGGTGCCACGGCATCGGGTCTGCTGGTCGGCGGCGTGCTGGGTGCGAGCGTGCTCGGCGGGCAGTTGCTCAACATCGTTCACACCACGTCGGCACCGAGCGCCGAGATCGTGGCAGTAACCAGCGCCGTGGCGAGCGCCGTGGCCGCCATCGCCTGCGCGGCAGTGGCGACGCTGGTCGCGTGGGTTGCGTTGTGCCTCAACATCGAGCGGCTGGATTTTCCGCTGTTGCTGCTCGGCGGCGCGCGCGTGGAGGGCGACGGCCTGGTGGTCGAGCTGGCCGGGCGGCCGGAGGTGCGGCTGCGTTGCATGCCCGACCAGGTGCGCCAGACGGATCAACTGGTGGACATGGTGAATCGCGCGGTCGCGTTCGGCGTGGAGGGTCTGTCGCGGTATGCCGAGGGCAACCCGGCACCGGCCGCGGCACCGACTGCGGCACCGGCCGACGCCACGACGACCGACCCGGCCATGACGACCGGCCCGGCGGACCCGGTGGCCGCCGCTGACGCGCCCCCGGATGCGCCGGCCGCTGCCGCAGCGGACGACACGGACGACACGGACGACGACGACGCATCGCCTCCGGCACCCGCCAGCGAGCCGGTGAAAAAGAAGCGCAAGAAGCGGCGCAAGAAGAAGAGTTCGCCCTCGCCCTGACCACGCCCTGGCCCGGCACGCTTCGGCGGCCGTTGCCCGCGACCGGCCAAACAGCCGGCCGCGCAGTCCGTATCAACCCTGACGACTACCTTTCCCGGCCAGCGGCCAGTCACGTCAGAACACCAGCCAGAGGAACCCCGTGATCGTATCGAAGCTTCGCCCCCGTCGCCTGCTGACCCGGATCGGCCTCGCCGCCGTGCTGCTCTCGTGTATCGCGCTGCCGGCGATCCCGCAGGATCCCACCCCGCAGCCGAAGCCGCAGTCCGAGGACGACGCGACCACGCGCAAGATGAAGAAGATGGCCGCCGACATCCAGCCCACCGTCGCCAAACTGCGCGGCATGGAATGGAAGTACGAGGTCCCGGCCGGCATCTACCGCCGCGAGCAACTGCAGTCGTTCCTCAAGGACGAGATGGAGGGCTCGAAGGTCGAGATGCAGAAGGCCGGCCTGATGCTCGCCAAGATGGGCATGGTGCCGAAGGGGTTCGACATGTACGCCGCCACGATGAAGCTCTACGGCGGCGGCATTGCCGGCTTCTACGACCCGCAGGTCAAGGAGCTGAATCTGGTGCGCGATACGAAGAAGACGCAGGCGCAGCAGATGGAAGAGATGATGATGCAGATGATGCTCGGCGTGAGCAACGACCAGATGGTCACCGCGCACGAGCTCACGCACGCGCTCGACGACCAGTACTACGACCTGCTCAACCTGATCGACCACAGCAAGTCCACGTCGGACGACGACCTCACGCAGCTGGCCGTCACCGAAGGCACCGCCACGTCGGTGCAGTACGACTTCCTGTTCGCGCGCCAGGGCCTCAAGAGCTACGACAATCCGACGCTGGCCTCGATGCTCGACGAGGTGCCGGGCCGCGGGTCGATCCCCGGCGTGGACGACAGCGACCTGCCGGAGATGATGATCAAGCAGGTGCTGTGGCCGTACTCGGTCGGCAACCGCCTGGTGTTCGAGGCGCGCAAGCGCGAGAACGGCGGCTGGAAGGCGGTCAACGGCATGTTCGAGGACATGCCGGCCAGCACCGAGCAGATCCTGCACCCCGAGAAATACCTCGACACGCCGCGCGACATGCCGGTGGTGATCGACCTGCCCGACGCCGAGGCGATGGCCGCGCTGTATGGCGAGGGCTGGGAAGAGCTCGACCGCGACACCTACGGCGAGTTCCAGCTGTGGATCTACCTGGCCGACTTCTTCCGCGACCGCCGCAGCGGCCCGGAGACGGCCAAGAAGGTGGCGGCCGGCTGGGACGGCGACACGATGGTGTTCATGAAGAAGGGCGCGAAGGGCGACGAGACGGTGTCGCTGGTCTGGGCCAGTGCGTGGGACAGCGAGGGCGACGCGATCGAGTTCTTCAACCTGTACCGCAACCTGCTGCAGGCCAAGTACAACCGCAGCGCCGCGGCCGACGAGGAAGCGAACACCACGCTCTATCGCTTCAACGACACCGACGCCTCGACGGTCCGCCTCGAGCGCCGCGGCACCGAAGTGCTGGTGCTGGAGACCGTGCCACAGGCGAAGGAAGCGGACCTGCTGAAGGCCTGGACCGACGCGAAGCGCCACCAGTGGAGCCGCCCGCCCCGCGACAAGATGGTGCCGATGCGCGACCCGCTGGGCTTCAAGCCGGTGACGTCGCCGAACTTCAGCGGCCGGACGTACACCAACGCCGCCTCGGGCCTGTCGTACACGCTGCCGCGCGAGGGGCACCTGCTGCTCTCCGACAAGGAAGACGGCCAGATCTACCGCACCGACGCGAAGCCCGCCGAGGCCCGCTGGGTCGGCGTGAACACGTTCCCCGTCGGCAAGGCGAAGTTCATCGAGGAAGACATGTGGGGCGCGTTCCGCCGGGCCCTGATGAAGGGCTACAAGACGCGCACCGTCGTGCTCGACAAGGAGAAGGACGGCGTGTGGCGCCTCGTCTTCGGCGCGGCGGACCACGACGGCGAGTACATGATCTGCGCGCAGGCCTTCGAGGTCGGCGGCAAGATGGTGTGCGTGGCCGTGCAGGTTCCCAAGGTGGCCTTCAACGAGGGCGCCGCTGACCTGCTGGACCTCGTGAAGTCGATCAAGATCGGCAACGACTGATCGCCCGCGAGGCACGCCTCACCCAACAGAACCGGCTCGCGCCGGCTGCCCGGACCGGTTCCGGGCAGCCGGTGCGATGTTCGTAGAACCTCCTGGTCCGGCCGAGCCGGACCCATCGCAACCTCACACGAAAGGACACTCGACACCCCCCGGCGCGCATGCCGCGTTTCTCCAGGGGCCCGATCATTCGAAGCTGTTCTCATAGTGTCCGGCGGCTGCCGTGGCCGGAGTATTGAGAACGGCGGCCCGGGATGCGACAACCCGGCACCGGCCGGGCGCCCCGCTCCGGAGCTCCGGTCCCCGCACACACTGACGATCCGATTCGCCTGCGCGCCACCTCACCACTGCTGAACTGCAGAGGTTGCGCGAGCTACACCGCCACCGCACCCGGCTCCACCCCTGGCGCGGCGGCCCACAGGAGACGCCTGAGATGTTCCGATTGACGCGACAGACCGCCGTGATGCTCGGCGTCGGGCTGATGGCCCTTGCCGCTTTCCCGGCCCTGCCCACCCCCACCGCGCTCGCCCAGGACCCGCCCGCCGCTGACCAGCCGGTGCGGCCGGAAATCACCGAGACGGCGCGCCTCAAGTTCATCTCCTCGGCCGGCGACTTCGGCGGCATCGTCAAGCACCCGGACGGCACCGCCCGCCTCTGGAACTTCAACCCGGACGACCGCTCGCTGCAGCTGTTCGACCCCGGCTACGGCCGTCGCCTCTGGACCGCGCGCGTGCCCAACCAGATCGAACTGCAGCCCGGTAGCAGCCCGATCCTCGTCGGCGGCGGCAGCCTGCTGCTGTGGTCGATGGGCGACTCGGTGTTCGCCTTCAACGGCAACGACGGCAGCTACCTCTGGACCGTCAAGAACCAGCAGGCCGGCGGCGCCTGGGAAATCCTGCCGGTCAACGCGCTGCCCGACCGCGTCGTGCTGATGCGCGCCCGCACCGACCCGCGCACCGGTGCCCTGCAACTGCTGCAGGTGCGCGTGATCGACGCGCGCAATGGCCAGGACCTCTGGAAGTTTGACGACCCGAAGGCCATCAGCTGGCCCAAGGTGTGGCGCGGCTACCTGATTCACTCGACGGCTGGCGCGGTTGTGAACGGCGTGAACGGCGACAACGTCGCGAAGATCATCCCGCTGACCAGCACCGACGGCACGCCCGAGATGACCTGCGACTTCGTGCCCAACGAGCTGTCCGACGCGACGATCCTGACCGCACGCTACCGCAAGGGTCTGCAGCGCTCGCGCTACTTCCTGCCGGACAGCTCGGGCAAGCTCGCCGAGGTGCGCTTCGAGTTCGACCCGGCACTGCAGGTGCCGAAGGACGGCGCCCGCGTGCACATCCCGGCCGTGGATGCGCCGATCGTCACCGCGATGTGGATGAGCTCGACGAACCCGCTGATGGCCAAGCGCACGTTCCTCGCCAGCGAGGACGGCAACGTCGTCAAGCTGCAGCTGCTGCCCTGCCCGGATGACGTCGACCATGTCGCCGCCCGCGTGCTGGCCGGTGGCAACCTCGCGCTGATGTTCATCGACGGCAACCGCCAGACCATGACGCAGTCGATCAACCTGCGCACGCTGCACAGCAACTTCATCCTGCGCTCCGACCAGATCAAGCCCGACCAGTCGATCGGCGAGCCCGCCCAGTGGCCGATGTTCGACTCGCGCTTCGCGCTGGTGGATGCCGGCAGCAACATCGGCTACCGCGCCGACGTGCGCGATCCGCGCCTCACCTCGATGCGCATCATCAACCCGAACACCGGCGCCGTCTCCAAGCCGCGCCGCGTCGACGAGCGCAACCTGCCCTACAACCTGAGCGGCGGCGAGTTCGGCTGGCTGGAGAACGACGAGATGGTGATCTGCGTGGCCGGCAAGCGCGGTCAGCTGATCACCGAACCCGCCGAGGGCGACAAGATCCCGATGGCGCGCGTGCTGCATCGCGCGCAGCGCTGGCTGGTCAAGCAGCAGAACGCGGACGGCTCGTTCACCGGCCCGACGATGGTGCCGCTGTTCTCGCAGCTCGAGACGCTGCCCGGCCGCGGTCCGGACCTTGGTACCACCGCGCTGGCGGTCACGGCGCTGACGATCGCCGCTCCGGACGAGAGCGCGCAGGACGGCCTCGAGCGTCGTGGCGCCGTGCGTCGCGCGGTGCACTGGATTGCGAAGCAGCAGAACGCGCAGGGCATGTACCAGCTCGGGTACTCCAACATGTGCGATCACCTGCTGGCCCTCGAAGCGCTGATCCGCGCGCTGCCGACGAGCCTCAACGACACCACCGCCGAGCACAAGACGTCGATGAGCAAGGCGCTGCGGTTCACGATCAACAGCCGCCGCCAGGACAACTCGTTCCGGGTCGGCGTGGACCTGCCCGAGACCTTCACGATTCCGCAGGCGCCGGGCCAGAACGGCACCGCGATCAAGAACGCGATCAACAATCAGGACACCGGCTACGCGACGACGATGGTCTGCGCGCACCGCGCGTTCAAGGCGGGCCTGCAGCATGCCGCGCTGCGCCCGCTGGTGCAGGGTGAGCTGACCAAGGACCTGGCCTGGGTGCAGGCGACGCTGAACAACCCGAACCAGATGATGGCGGTCATCGACAACCTCGCGCTGATCCTGGCCGAGTTCCTCGATGAGCTGCCGCCGGAGGCCATGCCCGGCCCGCGCCTGATGGACGCGATTGCCGACGCCATGCCCCGCCCGATGCTGATCGGCCACCGCGGCCGCGTGCAGGGCATCTGGTGGTACGGCGTGCCGAGCTTCGGCGCCCTGTTCGACAAGATCAAGGGCAACATGCACAAGGACATGCTGGAGAACTACGAGGACTGGCTGTACCGCAGCCGCTTCCCCGATGGCCACCACAGCGGCCCGCTCGGCCCGATCAAGGCCACGGCCCTGGCCGCGGTGGCCGCCGCGTCGCGCATCCCGCAGTGATGCGCTGACCAGCTGAACGCACGACATCGGGCGCCGGGAAGCGTGCATCGCGACCCGGCGCCCGATCTGTTTCTGACTGCTACAAGTGTTCCGGAACCAGTCGGTCGATCGCACGGCAGAGTCGTTCGCGCTCGCACGCGCCCTCGATGCGGGTCTCGGCGGCCGAAGTATCGATCAGCAGCAGCGTCGGCCAGGCGGTGATCGCGAACCGACGCGCCAGGTCGTCAGCGGCGTCGTCCTCCCCCTGCTCGGCGTAGCAGAACTCGACGCGCCCGGCGTATTCCGCCTCGAGCGACTCGTCGATCGCGAACTGCACCTGGCACGGCGCGCTGCGGGGCAATGTGAACAGCATCACTACCGGCATGTCGAACAGGCGGACCGACGCGAACGTCGCCATCGGTCGCCGGCCGAACATCCACATCGCCCACGCGCACGCTCCCACGAGCGACCACCAGATGGCGGCGTTCTGGATCGCCTGCCACATGGTGCGCACGAGGCGCGCGGGCGCGTGGACTTCGAGCCAGACGTTGATCCACCACGGCGCCTCGTACAGGGACTCCATCGACTTCCGGTCAGCCGCGGTGATGTTCCAGTTGAAGTACTCCCCGATCGCAACCGCGTCGAAGAGCGCCGCGGCCAGCAGCAGCGACCACCACATGCAGAGTTGCGGCCCGCCGCGCCGAGCGTCCGACACTGCCAGGATGGTCCATGCGACGGCCATCAGCACGAACGGTGCGCGACCCGCAACGCGACCGCCGCCGGCAGAGGTCGCGAGCACAACGGCCATTGCGAGGGTCGCCATCAACACCACAGCGCGGAGCCGGGTCTGACTGTGCGAGCCGGATTGCATCGGCGCACCGGTTACGAGTTGCGCGAGAGCGGGTCGAGCACCGGCTCGAGATCCCAGCGGCTGCCGTCCGGGTTGAGCAGCGCGAGGCCGATCAACAGCCAGCGCTCGCCTTCCGACCGCCAGCGTGTGAGCAGCCGGATCGGCGCTGGGGGTGCCGGCAGCGCCGTGTCGGCCGGCGTGTTGCGAGCCCAATCCTCGAGGCCGGCGCCGCCGTTGTGGGTGTTCATCAGCGTGATCGTGGCTTCCACGGAGCCGGTGCTGCTGACGTAGTAGCCGTCGGCGTCGAGTTGCTCGGTGACCTCGGGCACGTGGGTGATCACTACGCCTTGCGTGAAGAGCGGCGCCAGTCGCTGGATCAGTCGGGTGGCCAGGCGACGGCGCGCGTCGACCTTCAGGTCACTGCGCACCGGCAGCAGTTCGGGTGCCAGCATGTGGCCGACCCAGCCGATGTTGCCGCCGGTGACTGCGCTCTGCAGGTCGCGCAGTTCTCCATCGGGTTGCACAGCCGGGCCGTCGCGCATGCGGTCGACAGGGGGCGAGGCGGCGCACGAGGCGAGCACGATGGCGCACACCGCGGCGAGGGCGGCTCCGATGCTCCGGTGGTTGCTGGTGCTGGCCATCCTTGCCCTTGCCCTCTTGCCCTCGTTGCCGTGCCGGACAAGCCTCCGGCGACTTCCGTCCCCGGCTCGCCTCAAGCTGAGATTCTCCGGCCCGGCTCTGTCGAGCGCGGCTTGCACAATCGGCGGTCGCGTGTTCGCGGTCAGCGCTCGTCGTCGTCGTCGTCGAGGTCGTCCTCGTCGTAGGCATCAATGCCCATCGCCGACGGATTGAAATCCATGAACTCGTCGTCGTCGCCGGACTCGCGGCCGGGGTCCTCGCCGGGGTCGAGCATGATGCGGTCGAGTTCGTCGATCGCCTGTGCAGACGGATCGGCCGGCAGCGCGTCGTCCTCGTCGTCGAGCACATCGAAGCCGGGGTCGTCGTCGTCGAGCAACTCGTCATCCATCAGGTCGTCGTCCGTCATGTGCGATCCGGTGACGCCGCGGGCCGCGTCGCGCACACGCGCGATGTCGCCGACGTTGGTGGCAATCGTCTGCATCGACGGATCGTCGCCGTCGTCGAGCACATCGTCGCGGAAGCCGTCGACATCGTCGAAGCCACCCTCGCCGAAGCCGGGCGCGTCGTAGGGCGACGCGGACTGCTGCCCGTAGGGGTCGTCGAAGCCGCCGCCACCGCCGGGAGCGCCGCGCTCGCGGAACAAGGCGCCCTGGCTGGCGTCCATCGTCTGCATCGACGGATCGTACTCGTCATCGTCGGCGACCGTCTGGCCGTCGTAGCCCTGGTCCATCGCGTCGTACGGACTCGCGTAGCCACCTGCCGCGCCGCCCGCGCCGCCGCCCGGCGACGCGTACGGATCGTGGCCGAGATCGTCCTCG
>JBFWQT010000030.1:0-25956 GCA_050249295.1 Planctomycetota bacterium | reverse complement strand
TTCAGCCTGCATCCGGGTGTGGTGCAGGCTTCCAGCCTGCATCTGGGCGTGGGCAATCCTGGATGCAGGCTGGAAGCCTGCACTACAATGCTGCACCACACCACAGCTGGCTGCTCTGCGTGGCTGCTCGCCTTGCCGCTCGCACACCACGGTGGTAGCGTCAGGGTTTCCCGTGGCCCGCTGGCTCTGCATTTACCGAGCTGATGTCGAAAGACCCCGCCTCGAACGCCACCGCCACCCGGCCGGAAAGCCCCTCGGGTGGGCCGACGGGGCCCGCTATGTCGGCCAGCGAGGCCGCCGTAAGCCTCGTGCAGCGCTCGGCCGCGTCGGGCAACGCCGCCGACCACGCGCGCACGATCCGCCGGCGCGCGCTGATGGCAGTCAGCGTCGGTGTGCTGGCGTTCCTCGCGCGCACGATGGTCGCGTGCATGATCATCTTCTGGCAGTTCGATCCGGTGCCGACGCACGACTCCGACATGGTGGTGCGCATCGCCGACCGCTCGATCGGCGTGCTGACGATCATGCACGAGGTGCTCGGCTGGCTCGCCGTCGGCGGCATCCTGCTGTACGCGATGCTGCATGCGCAGTTCCATGCACTGCACGCGCAGCTCAACCTCACGCCGGAGGCCGCGGCGCGACGCGTGCGCGGCAGTGGCTGGGCCGTGATCCCGGCGCTGCTGATCACCGCGCTCGGCATTGCCGGCACCATCACCAGCCTCGGCCTGCCGCCCAAGCCGTCGCCGGCCGAGTACTACAAGCTGGGCGACCGCATGTTCCAGCGCGAGCCGGGCCAGTCGATCACGCTCGACGACATCCGCGAACGCGACCCGTCGCGCGGCGTGCCGGTGCCGTGGTTCATCAAGCAGGCCGGCGACACGACGGTCGCGCTGTGGTTGGTGAACCAGTTGCTGCTGCCGGTGCTGGTGGTGCTGGTGGTGCTGCTGATGCTGGTGCCGGTGTACTCCGTGCAGAAGGCGCGCATCGCGCCGGAGGACATCGTCCCGGCCGCGGCGAGCCCACACTGATGGATTGATGATCAGCCAAGGACAGAGCGTGCACGTCCCGCACGACCGAAGAAGGACTCTCGACCCATGCCGCGTTCGTTCACCACTGTGGTTCTGCATCTGCTGATCGCCGCTGCCGTTGCCGCGCTGTTGCTGGCGACCGGCGCGGCCTCGGCACAGGATGGTCCGGACGCCGGCCCGACCGCCGACCCGGCCGGCAGCACCTCGGCCGGCGACCCCGGCGCCGACGTTGCGCCAACTCCGACTCCCGCGCAGCCCGGGACCGGCGAAACGCCCCCGTCGAGCGACCCCGGTGCTACCGGCGACCCCGACCTGGATACTCCGCCGCCGGCCGAGAAGCCGACCGACAAGGAGGCCGAGCAGGCCAAACGTGCGCTGCGCATGGCCGGCTGGGGCTTCGTGCGCGCGCAACCGCACACGCATGCCAACGTCTGGCTCTCGCACTGGAACAACGACTTCAAGGGTTTCCTGCACGACCTGCACGCCGGCTTCGAGTTCGCCTTCGAGGTCGCCGACTTCCGCATTTCGGCGTGGACGATTCTCGGCGCACGCTGGCAGGCCAGCGTCGGCGGCACCACCACCGGCTTCGACAACTGGTGGATCGGCGGCAAGATGGCGCTCGCGCTGAGCAGCAAGGGCACGTTCAGCATCGGCACCGCCATCGGCCTGCCGATCGGCAAGCGCAACGGCGGCAACACGGCGATCTTCACCGACGCCTCCAACGGCCAGCTGATCGCGTTCCGCGACTTCGACTGGGACATCCAGGCGATGTACTCGCTGGTTGGCGACACGGTTGGCCTCAACGTCGACATCGGCCTGAACTTCGCCTTCGGCTTCCCGACCACGGCGATGTTCCAGGGCAGTGCCGAGGTGGTGGTCACCCTGATGAAGAAGGATCCCGGCGTTGACCTGCACGCGGGCTTCATGTTCTCGACCGGCTACACGCCGTTCATTCCGTACGCCGAGGTGGCGTTGCAACTCGGCGACAACCTGAGCTTCGGCGGTCGCGCGCAGGTGATGATCGGCGACGGTCCGGACTTCAGCAATGTCGCCGACCTGGTGATCATCGCGTTCCTGGACTTCCGCTTCGACCCGATGGGCACCTCGAAGAAGCCTGCCGAAGGCGGTAGTGGCGAGGAGGGCGCAGGCGACAGCGGGTCCGGCAACTGAGCGCCCGCGCACGCCGCGGACGCGTGATCAATCCATGCGGCGCGGGCGGCTACCCGGCCGGCAACGCCTGGTCGATGTCGCCGGCCGCAACGCGCAGTTCCACAACATCCATCGCCAGCTTCAATCCGGCCAACGCCGCCAGCGCGACCGCCTCATCGCGTGTCGCGTCGGCGCGTGCCGTGTTGCCTGCCGCGCGGTACGCACGCGACAACGCGGTGAGCACCATGTACCGCACGCGCGGCTCCGGTTCGGCCTGGTCATCCTCGAGCAGTGACTCCAGCATCGTCACCGCCGTGGGCGCGTCACCCATCGCGATCAGCGCGCGCGCGTGCATCCAGCGCGCGACCACCAGGTTCTGCGGACTGGTGTAGGCATCGCGCACCAGTGCCTCCAGCTCGGCCACCAGTGGCAACACGTCGGCCCACCGGCCGGCCAGCGACGCCGCGCGCGCACGTTGCAGCAGCACGCGCGCGAGCACGCCGGGCATACCCGCCTGGTGGCACGCATGCTGCGCCTCGAGCGCATGACGCTCGGCCGCCTCCGGTGTGGAGTTGCGCAGCTCGAACGTCGCCAGCTGCAGGCTGATCGTCGCCAGCGAGTGCCAGCCCCGGCTGTCCCGGTACGCGTCCTGCACCTCGAGCAGCATCCGCCGGGCGTCGGCAATCTCGTCCGGATCGGTCGAGTTCACCATCGTCATGCCGCACCACGCGAGGCAGTCGATCTCGCGGCCGCGGTCGCCGATGTCGTGCGCAATCTGCCGGGCCGCCTCGAACTGGTCGCGCGCCTCGCGCGGCTGCCCGAGATGGAACCGGCCGAGCGCCTGCATGTACATGCCGTCCACCTGGCCGGGGCGGTCGCCGTGGCGTTTGTAGAAGTCGATCGCCTCGCCGCCGAGACGGAACGCGCCGTCCTGATCGCCAGCCCGCCGGGCGAGTCGCGCACGCGATGTCAGCGCTTCGCCGAACGCGCCGCGCATCGCCGCATCGCGGATCTCGCCGCGCGACTCGGCGGCGCGCAACTGGTCGATCACCGCGTCGTGATGCTCGATCACGCCATCGGGCGGAAGATGGTCGTAGAGCATGTACGACAGGTCGGCTCGATCGACGGTCAGCAACACGCGCTCGAGGGACAGCGGCTCGGCCGGCATTGCGGCGAGCAACTCGTTGACCTGCGCTTCCATCTCGCGCAGCATCTCGCCGAGCTGCAACGAGATGGCGTCGAACGCGACCTGCGCGCGCGCCGCCAGCGCAGGCTCGTTGAGGCGCAATGCGGCGTTCCGCGCGGCCTGCAGATTGGCGCGCTCGATCGCCAGCACGCTGCTCGCTTCGTTGTGACGGGCCGGCGTGCCGAAGAAGATGGCGCGCCACGCGTCGCCGACCGCGGCGAAGTGCGTCGCGTGCGCGAGGTCGAGCGCATCGGTGGGCAGCCGGTCGGGTGCCTGTGCGCGGGCATGCGCCGCGTACTCGCTGATCAGCGGGTACATCGTGAACCTCGGCCCGGCCGACGGCGGCCAGCGCGGATCATCGAAGCGACGCAACAGGCTGCGATCCTGCAGCGCGGCCAGCGCCTCGATCGCCGCCCGGCCGTCGAGCACCGCCGGCAACACCGCCTCGGCGGCCTCGAGCGTGAAGCCGCCGCGGAAGGTGGTCAGGGCGAGGAACGCATCCTGCTGCCACGGCTCGAGCAGATCGAAGCTCCACTCAAGCGCCTCGCGCAGGCCGCCGTGGTGCGCCGCCACGTCACGCCGCGTTGCGCGCAGCCAGTCGAACTTCTTCGTCAGGCGCTCGGCCAGTTGCGGCGGCGGGAGCAGGCGCACGTGCGCGGCCGCCAGCTCGAGCGCCAGCGGCAGACCGCTGAGGTCGCGGCAGATCTGCGCGACGGCCGCCACGTTGTCGGGCCGCAGGTCGAAGTCGGGCACCGCCTCGCGCGCGCGGCGCACAAACAGCCGGACGGAGTCGTTGCGCACCAGGCTCTGCGGCGTGATCGCAGCCGTGTCGCCCGCCGCCGGCACGCCGAGCGGTTCGAGCTCCATGCGCTGCTCGTCGCGCAGGCCGAGCGCGACGCGGCTGGCGACAATCAGCGCGAGCGCCGGCGCAAGGTTGAGCCAGCGCGCGACGGTGTCGCCAGCGTGATCGACGAGCTGCTCGAAGTTGTCGAGCACGAGCAGTTGCGGCGCGGTGGCCGAGGCAAGCACCCAGGTGATCTGCTGGTTGAGGTCGTCGCCGCTGCCGAGGCCGAGCGCGGCGGCAACGGCGTGCAGCAGGTCGTGCCGCGTGGTGGCGCGCGTGAGATCGACGAACACGGCGCCGCCGGGGAAGGCCTCGGCGACTTCCTGTCCGCCGCGGATCGCGAGCGTGGTCTTTCCCACGCCGCCGGGGCCGCAGAGCGTGACGAGACGAGCGCCGCCGCGAAGCCGTTGCGCAAGATCGGCGAGGTCGCCTTCGCGTCCGACGAGTTCGGCACGACGTGCGGGTAGCGCGCCGGGAAGCAGCGGCCTTGCAGGTGTTGGTGCGGCTGCAGGTGCGGCGGGCGCGGCAGTTTCCGGTGCGGCCGGCGTCGGCGCGGGTGCAGCGGCTGATGTTGGTGTGGATGACGCGGTCGCACGTTCGCAGGCGGCGCGGTCGATGCGGAACTTGCGCCCTTCCGCCGACGCGAACCCGCTGTTGAGCAGCCGCACGCGCAGATCGCGCCACTCATAGTTGAGCGCGGCTTCGGTCTGTTCGCCGCGCACCGGCCGCAACGCGTCGGTCACGTCGCCACGACTGAACGTCGTAGAGCCGACGTGATCAGCCAGCGCCAACAGGAAGGCGGCCCACGCCGTCGGGTCGTCGCCGCGTGTCAGCACATCGCGCATCCGCAACGTGAGTTCGCTCTCCTCCTCGCTCCCCGCCGGTGTCGGCGACGTGCGCGACGTGGCAACCTGCGCCGCTGACGGCGACTGGAGCGGCGGCAGGTGCGCCGGCAGGATCATCATCGCGTCGCCGGCACGCACCCACGCCTGACGCAGCACGGCCTGCAGTTCGCGCAAGTTGCCCGGCCAGTCGTGCGTCGCCAGCCGCGCGGCCGCGTCGTCCGATAGCGCGCGCGCAGGACCACCCGCCTCCGCGGCAATCTGCGACAGGAACATGCGCGCCAGCATCGCCACATCGCCGGCGCCTCGTTCGCGCAGTGGCGGCATGTCGATCGTGAACGTGTTGATACGGTAGTGCAGATCCTCGCGGAAATCGCCGGCCGCAATGCGCTCGCGCAGCACGCGGTGCGTCGCACAGATGAAGCGCACGCTGACGCGCACTTCCTTGTCGCTGCCGACGCGGCGCACCAGGCCGAGTTCGATCGCGCGCAACAGCTTGGCCTGCGCGTCGAGTGCCAGGTCGCCGATCTCGTCGAGAAACAGCGTGCCGCCGTCGGCCTGCTCGAACAGCCCGCGCGCGTCGGCGTCGGCGCCGGTGAAGGCCCCCTTGATGTGGCCGAACAACTGGCTCTCCACCAGCTGCGCCGGCAGGGCTGCACAGTTGAGCGCGACGAACGCGCCGGCGCGGCCGCTCGCCACGTGGATCGCCTCGGCCAGCACGGTCTTGCCGGTGCCGGTCTCGCCGGTGATCAGCACCGGGAACGGCGTGGAGGCCGCGGCATCGGCCGCCGCGAGGGCGCGCAACAAAGCGGGCGACTCGCCGACCACGCGCGCGAAGTTGTGGCGCAGCGCGGACCGGGCCGGCGGTAGCGGCGGCTGTGGAGTCGGCGAACCCGGTTGCGGTCCTGTGGTCGCGGCCATGCCCTGGCGAAGTCCGTCAGACAGTGTCGTGGAGTGGAGCGCAGTGTCGAACAGTGTCGCAGATTGTCGTGGATGAACGCACGTCGTCGGAAGTGGCCGGTTTCATTGGGTTTCTGGCGCGCCTCCGGGCCGACACCTGCCAAAGACCCCAAATCGGCGACTGGCACACCGGTTGCGATCCCTGTTCATCACGAACGCAGCACACACACACAACCGTACACGACAGGAGCAGTCATGAAGAAGTTCATCGTCATCATCGCGATCCTCGGCATCACCGGCTTCGCCACCGCGCAGGACCTGGACAGCCCGGTGCAGGGCGTGAGCGCGGGTCAGAGCGAGGGGCAGGCCGGTGCGAGCGCCTACGACATCCTGATCGCGAAGATCATCGAGTCGGAAGCCCGCTACATGAACCGTGAGACGCACGAAGGGTCGTGGGGCGTCTGGGGCGTCGGCGGCACGTTCTTCAATGGCAACATCGACTGGTGGTTCAACATCCTCGGCAACGAAGGCCGCGAGCACGAGGCCGAGGCGCGGGCGTTGTGGGCCGAGCTGAGCCCGGCCGAGTTCGCCGCTGCCGACGCGGTGTGGCACCAGAGCTGGCAGCGCCTGACGGCCGCCGGTCTGAACTGATCGCCGCGAGTTGATGAAGTGAAGTGAGTGAAGTTCGAGTGGTTCTCCGAGTGCGCGCAAGCCGTCCGATTCCGGGCGGCTTGCGTGCATTTGCGTGCCAGAGCCGCGCACGAAGCAAGCGGCCACGCGAGCTGACCACCGGTGTATCGCTGCGGCATGGGCGCCGAACTCACGGTGGCCGCTTGCTGCGCGCGGCTCTGATTCGCGAACCACTCTGATTCGCAGCGCTCGCCGTCAGTCCGCTCAACCACCGCCGTCAGCCCTTCGCGGCGATGTCCTTGCGGTAGTGCGCATCCTTGAACGAGATCTTCGCCACACCGTCGTAGGCCAGCTTGCGCGCCTCACCCACCGAATTGCCGAGGCCGGTCACGCCGAGCACACGACCACCGGCGGTGACCACGTTTGCGTTGGCGTCCCACGCCGTGCCTGCCTGCAACACGTGCACGCCGGGAATCGCGTCGGCGTCGTCGATGCCGCTGATCGGATGGCCCTTCTCGTAGCTGCCGGGGTAGCCGCCGGAGGCCATCACGACGCACACGGCGGCGCGCTTGTCCACCATCAGCGCATCGTCCGGCAGATCCTCCAGGTGACCATTGGCCGCCGCCTGCAACACCGGCAGCAGGTCGCTGGTCATGCGCGCGATGATCGGCTGCGTCTCGGGGTCGCCGAAGCGCACGTTGAACTCGAGCACGCGCGGACCGCTCACCGTCAGCATCAGGCCGGCGTAGATCACGCCGCGGAAGTCGATTTCTTCGCTGCGCAGCGCATGCACGACCGGCACGAGAATCCGGCTCTCGACCACACTCTGCAACTGCGGCGTGAGCGCCTTCGCCGGGCTGACCGCGCCCATGCCGCCGGTGTTGGGGCCCTTGTCGCCGTCGTAGACCGGCTTGTGGTCCTGCGCCGAGGGCAGCGTGAGAATCGACCGGCCGTCAGTGATGGCGAGCACGCTGACCTCGGGGCCGCTCAGGCAGTCCTCGATCAGCACGCGATTGCCGGCCGCGCCGAACTCCTTGTCTTCCATGATGCGGCGCAGCGCGGCGATGCCCTGCTCGCGCTCGCGCACCACCACCACGCCCTTGCCCGCCGCCAGGCCGTCGGCCTTGATCACCACCGGCAGCGGGCCGTCGGTCATGTAGGTCTCGGCATGCTCGAACTTGTCGAACACGCGGAAGCCGGCGGTCGGAATGCCATGCTTGCGCATCAGCTCCTTGGCCCAGATCTTCGAGCCTTCGAGCTGTGCGCCCTTCCTGTTCGGTCCGAACACCGGAATGCGCGCGGCCCGCAGCATGTCGCCCAGGCCGGCCACCAGCGGGGCTTCGGGGCCGATCACCGCCAGATTGATGCGCTCCTCGACGGCCAGCGAGACGATCCCGTCGAGGTCGTCCACGCCGATGTCGGAGTGGTTGATCGCCTTCTCGATGCAGTCGGTGCCGGGATTGCCCGGCGTGACGTGGATCGTCTCGACCAGCGGCGACTCCGCCAGCTTGCGCACCAGCGCGTGTTCGCGTCCGCCGCTACCGACAACAAGCAGCTTCATGGAGAGATGACCGATGACGTTGACTGTGACGTGTACAGCAGGGCGTGCGGCAAGCCGCAGCGGGCGGGCATTATAGATGGCCGGCCCGCGCTGGCCAGCACCGGGTTGCGAACGACGCAGGCCCTGCTCCATGAGAGCCGCGAGCGCAAGCGAGTCGGGCCCAGTGAGCGTCGCGATGGCGAATTCAGCGTCGGGCGGCAACCATTCACCAGACGCTGCAGAGAAGAAGATGAAGAGAGATTCACCACAGAGGACACAGAGGACACAGAGGAGGAACTGCGAGGAGGACTGGTTGCCACTCTCTTCCTCTTCTCTGTGTCCTCTGTGTCCTCTGTGGTAGATCTCTCTTCACCTTCTTCTTCTGCAGCGTGCGGTAGATGGTTGCCGCCCGATGCTGCATTCGCCATCGCGACGCTCACTGGGCCCGACTCGCTTGCGCTCGCGGCTCTGGTGGAGCAACGCGCAGGCCCCGCCGACCGGCTGGTCCGCGGGGCCCGTGCGCTCCACTCCACTCACGCCAGATCGAAGCGGTCGAGGTTCATCACCTTGTTCCACGCCGCCACGAAGTCGCGCACGAACGCGGCCTGCGAGTCGGCGCACGCGTACACCTCGGCGATCGCGCGCAGCTGCGAGTTCGAGCCGAACACCAGGTCGGCGCGCGTGCCGGTCCACTTCACCTTGCCGCCACCACCCGTTTCGTGCGCCTCGAACAGGCCCTCGCCCTTCGACGACGTCTTCCACTCGATGTCCATCGCCAGCAGGTTGACGAACCAGTCGTTGCTCAGCGTCTCGACGCGGGTGGTGAACACGCCGTGCGGCGACTTGCCGGTGTTCGCGCCGAGCACGCGCAGGCCGCCGACCAGCACGGTCATCTCCGGCGCGGTCAGCGTCAGCAGATTCGCGCGCTCGACCAGCAGCGCATCGGCGCACGAGGCCGTGCCGTGGCCGGCGTGATTGCGGAAGCCGTCGACCTTCGGCTCGAGCACGGCGAACGACGCGGCGTCGGTCTGCTCGGCCGTCGCGTCTGTGCGGCCGGGCGAGAACGGCACCTTCACGTCGTGGCCGGCCTTCTTCGCTGCGGCTTCGATCGCTGCGCAGCCGCCGAGCACGATCAGGTCGGCCAGCGAGACCTTCTTCGCCGAGGCCTTCTGGATCTCCTCGAGCTTCTTCAGCACGGTCGCCAGCTCGGCCGGATTGTTCACGGCCCAGTCCTTCTGCGGCGCGAGGCGGATGCGCGCACCGTTGGCACCGCCGCGCTTGTCGGTGCCGCGGAACGTCGAGGCCGAGGCCCACGCCGTGGAGACGAGCTGCGAGATGGTGAGGCCCGACGCGAGGATCGCTGCCTTCAGCGCCGTGATGTCGGCCTCGCCGATCGGCGGGTGGCTGGCGGCCGGCACCGGGTCCTGCCAGATCAGCGCCTCCTTCGGCACTTCCGGCCCGAGGTAGCGCGCAATCGGCCCCATGTCGCGGTGCGTCAGCTTGTACCAGGCCTTCGCGAACGCCTCGGCGAACTGCGCCGGGTTCTGGTGGAAGCGCTTGGCAATCGGCGCGTAGGCCGGGTCCATGCGCAGCGACAGGTCGGTCGTGAGCATCATCGGCGCGTGCTTCTTCGCCGGGTCGTGCGCGTCGGGCACCACCGCGACGCCGCCCTTCGGCTTCCACTGCTGCGCGCCGGCCGGGCTCTTCGTCAGCTCCCATTCGTTGCCGAACAACACGTCGAAGAATGTGTTGTCCCACTTCGTCGGCGTGGGCGTCCACGCGCCCTCCAGGCCGCTGGTGATGGTGTCGCCGCCCTTGCCGCTGCCCAGCTTGTTCTGCCAGCCGAGGCCCTGCAGTTCGATCGCCGCGCCCTCGGGCTCGCGACCAACGTTGGCCGGGTCGCCGGCGCCGTGCGCCTTGCCGAAGGTGTGGCCGCCGGCGATCAGCGCGACGGTCTCCTCGTCGTTCATCGCCATGCGCGCGAACGTCTCGCGGATGTCACGCGCGGCCGCGATCGGGTCGGGCTTGCCGTTGGGGCCTTCGGGGTTCACATAGATCAGTCCCATCTGCACGGCGCCGAGCGGGTTCTGCAACTCGCGGTCGCCCGTGTAGCGCTCGTCGCCGAGCCACGTGCCCTCGGTGCCCCAGTTGATGTCCTCGGGCTCCCAGACGTCGGCGCGGCCGCCGGCAAAGCCGAACGTCTTGAAGCCCATCGACTCGAGCGCGACGTTGCCGGCCAGGATCATCAGGTCGGCCCACGAGATCTTGCGGCCGTACTTCTGCTTGATCGGCCAGAGCAGTCGGCGCGCCTTGTCGAGGTTGCCGTTGTCGGGCCAGCTGTTGAGCGGCGCGAACCGCTGCGTGCCGTTGCCGCCGCCGCCGCGGCCGTCGGAGATGCGGTAGGTGCCGGCGCTGTGCCACGCCATGCGGATGAACAGCGGGCCATAGTGGCCGTAGTCGGCCGGCCACCACGCCTGCGAGGTGGTCATCACCTTGTGGATGTCGGCCTTCAGCGCCGCGAGGTCGAGCGTCTTGAACTCGGCCGCGTAGTCGAACGACTCGCCCATCGGGTTGGAGAGCGCCGAGTGCTGGTGCAGCACCTGCAGGTTCAGCTGGTCGGGCCACCAGTCCTTGTTCGAGCGACGGCCGAGGGTGGCGTGGCCGTGCGCGACGGGGCACTTCTTATCGCTGCTATCCATGAGTTCTCCTCTTTGGTCCGGGGTCGTCAACAAGAGCCGCGATCTTCAGCGCGTGTTTGCGATTTGCAGACACGCTGCCACGGTCGCGGCTCTTGTTCGGATTCGTATCGCAGGACGGTATCATTGGTGCCTACCGTAGCTCTGCGGCCGCCGGTGCCCAGCACAAAGGGCCTATCGAGCCGATAGGTTTCGCCTATGGACCTGCGCCAGCTCCGGTATTTCGTGGCGGTGGCCGAGCTGAACAGCTTCACGAAAGCGGCCGAACGCTGCCTCGTCAGCCAGCCGTCGCTGAGCCAGCAGATCATCAAGCTCGAGGACTACCTCGGCGTCGAACTGCTCGATCGCAGCGGTCGCACGGCCCGGCTCACCGATGCCGGGCAACAGCTCTACGCGCGCGCCGTGGAAATCCTGGCGGCGGCCGACGACGCCGAACGCAAGCTGCGCGGACTCGACGACGGGCCGCATCACATCGGCCTCGGGCTGATACCGACGATCGCGCCATTCGTGCTGCCACGACTGCTGCACGCGCTCGGCGAGCGCAAGGAACTGCGCGTGACCTTCCACGAGGACGTCACCGACCGGCTGATCGACAGCGTGACCAGCGGCGGGCTCGACGTGGCGGTGATCGCGCTGCCATGGCGCAACGCAGCACGCGTGCACACCTCACCGCTGTGGCGCGAGCAACTGCTGTTGATGCTGCCGGTCGAGCATCCGCTGGCGACCGGCCCGGGCGATGCGATCCCGGCCGAGGCGATCCGCAGCCTGGAATTTGTCGCGCTGACTGACGTGCACTGCCTGTCGGAGCATGTCGATGTGTACTGCGAGCAGCACCGCTTCGAGCCTGACGTGGTCAGCCGTGCGTCACAGCTCTCCACGCTGCAGCAACTGGTGGCGGCCGGGCGCGGCGTGGCGATGATCCCCGCGATGGCCGCGGCGTCGTTGCAGTCGCCGTCGGTGGTGCTGCGACCGGTTGCCGACGACCCGCCGTATCGCGAGGTGGCGATCGCCTGGCGCCCGAACCGGCGGTTCACGCCGCAACTCGACGGACTGCTCGAGGTGCTGCGCCGGGATCTGCCGCCGGCAGGTTGACCTCGCACGCACGCACGCCGCTCCGGTGCGATGATCGGGTGTACACCATCGCGCAGATCTTCCGGCCGCGACTCATCAGCGGATTAACGGCAACGAACTCTACTGCCTCGCCCAGAAGGCTGGACGCCCGGCAACCGGTCGGCATGCAGCGGCGGAGGACGAGGCGCGCGATCACGTCGGGTGAGTGAAGCCGTGGCTACTTCATCGGGTGGTAGCGCATCACGGCAAGATCGAAGCCGCCGAATTCCGCGTCGAGCGAGATCTCGCCCGGCTCGCCGTACCCGGCCAGGCCGTCGCCATTCAGCGTGCCGCCCACACCGATACTGCCGTCCGGACGCGCGCAGAGCCGGTCGAGGGTCTGCGTGAAGTCGCCGCCAAACTGGCTCGCAGAGTGGAACGACCCGTCGGCGCGCCAGAGCGCGATCCAGCCGTCGGTCGAGTTGCCGGTCGGCGTCAGTGTGATCTCGTCGGCTTCACCCTGGCCGAACACAACCGGAGACGCGCCCAGCGTCCCGCAGCCGGCGATCGTGCCATCCGGCAGCACCGTCAGGTCGCGGAGCGCCAGCGTTGCGACCTGCGCCTGCAGCAGCACACCAGCGCTCGAGAACCACGCGATCCAGCCCTCGGACGGATCTGCCTGCGGCACGACGATCTGGCTGGCATGCCCCAGGGCCAGCGTCACGGAGGCATTGGCGTCGCCACTGCAGACGATGCGCCCGTCGGGCGTCACGGCCAGGCCACTGGCGGCGCCGTCGTCGTTGGCCGCCATGCGACGCGTCCACTGGAGCAGGCCGCTCTCGATGTCGAGCGCCGCGAGCCAGACCTGCTTGTGCCCGTTGTCCCCCAGCGGAGTCTGACCCTGCTCGAGCGGGCCGAACACGGCGCTTCCCTCGTAGATGCCAACCGCAACAACGCGGTCGTCGGTCTGCACCAGCCGATCTACGCTGCCCACGGTGCCGACCGAGTTCACGGCGCGCGCCCACTCGAGATCGCCGTCGGCGCGGTAGCAAGCCAGGAACAGGCAGTCGTAGTTGGTGGCGTTGATCGAGGTCTGGTTGGCTTCGCCTTCACCGAACACCGCTGTACCGCCCTTGAACACATGACCGCCGACCACCAGGCGCCCGTCCCCCAGCGCACACACCGATTGCGCGCGCGTCCGGCCGGTACCACTGGTGGTGCGCAGCCAGACCAGTTCGCCGGTGTCCGCGTCGTAGCGCGCAACGAACATCGAGTTGTCGCCCTCGGCCGGATTGGTGATGTGCGTCTCGTTGGCCTCGCCGTCGCCGAACGTGGCGTCGAGACTGCGCACGTAGCCGGCCACAACCGGGTCGCCGTTGGTCAGCACATCGACGCCGAGCGCCTCGTCGTCGTAGCTGCCGCCACCCGCGGCGACCCAGACCAGGCTGCCGTCGAGCGCGTGCTGGATCAGGCAGACGTCGTCGCGGCCGAAGCCCGTCACCTGGTTCACACCGGGTGCCTCGTGCACGCGCACATACCCCTCGAACCGGCCGGCGGTGTACGTGTTGCCATCGAGTGCCGCCGCGATGCCGCGCACCATGTCGTTGTCGTAGCCGCCCGCCACGCTCGCATGGTTGATGCTGCCGGGCCGCAGTTCGAGCACGCGGAAGTTCACCGGCTCGAACGTGGCGAGGTAGCAGCCGAACGGCGTCGCTTCGCCGACTTCATCCGGCTGGTCCGGGCGCACGCGTACGGTCTGGTAGTAGCTGCCGGCAACCGCGAAGCCACCAAGATCGGTCTGCACGACATGGGCGACGTGCGTGTTGCTGGTGTCGGCGATGACCTCGGCGCGCAGGAAGGTTCCGTCGGCGGCGAAGACCGCGACCACCACGTCGTCATACTCGACCGACGAGACCGTGGTTTCGTTGGCTTCGCCTACGCCGAACGTCGTCGAGCCGTCGAGCAGGGCCGTGATGACGATCGATCGGTCGGGCTGTTCGTCGATCGACCAGGCCGAGCTGTTCTCGGCGCCGTCGGTGGTTCGCGCCCAGCGCAGCGAACCATCGGCGTTGTAGGCCGCCACAAACAGCGAGCGGGTGCCCGTCTCGACGAGCGTGGTCTCGTTGGCTTCGCCTTCGCCGAGCGTCAGTTGCGGGTGGAAGGTGCCGCAGATCGCCACACCGCCATCGCGCAGGTGGCGGACCGCGGCGAGCTGCGAGTAGTTGGTGGTGCTCGTGGTGGCCACCCACTGCATGTCGCCGCTCGTCGTGCCGAACCGGGCGATGAACGGCGTGCCGGACGCCGCGGTCGATAGCAACGTTTCGTTCGCCTGCCCCGGCGCAATCGTCACGCCATCGATGTGGTGTGCGGCCACGTCGAGCGAACCATCCGGCCCGGCCGAGATCCGCAGCCGGGTGCCATTGACCGCGCCATCGAACACGCGGATGTACGCGAGCGGCATGCACTGCGGTGTGAACAGCGCGATGCCGGTGGTCGGACCGGCGACCGCGATCTGGCCCGGCGCGCCGACGCAGACATCCATGCCCGCATTGCACCACAGTGCGACGGCGATCCGTCCGTCGGCGAGCACCGCGATGGCATCGGGCCGCACGGTGGCAGAACTGGTGATACGCCGATGCCACAGCAGGTCGCCGGTCGGCGAGTAGCAGGCGATGTAGGTATCGACCTGCGCGCCCGGCGTCAGGCTCACCTCGTCGGGCCGGCCTGCCGACAGGATCGCATTCCCCTGGTACGCGCCGACGATCAGTACGCGGCCGTCGGGCGTGAACGCCACGTGATGGAAATCGGGGTCGTTCCGGCCGCCGACCACGCGACGCACCGCGCGCACGCTGCCATCCGGCGCGTGGATCGACACGAACACCTCCCCGTTCGCGATGCCGGTGATATCGGCCTCGGATGCGCCGCCGGGGTCGATCGTGCCGACACCGGTTGCGCGGATGATGGTGGCCATCGAGCCGTCGGAGTGGCGCGCGATGTCGAACAACCGGAGGTCGTTGTTGCCGCTGGGTGCGGTGGCGAGCAACCGCAGCGTGCTCGGCGCAATCGTGTCGTCGGAGAGGTCGGGAGTTGTGGCGCGCAACACGTAGAAGGTGCGCGGGTCGGCTGTGGGCAGGGGTGCGCCGAACGGTGTGGCGATTCGCGTGGAGAGCCCCTGCACGTCGTAACCGGGCGGGTCGATGCGCAGCGTGGTGGTCGCGCCGACGATGTCCCAGTCGAGGTTGACGATCTCCTGGTAGCGCGGCCGGCCGGTGGACGACGTGAAACTATTGATGTGGAACGTGACGATCACGATGTGCAGCGTGTACGTGTGCGTGCTGCCGCGGCCGTCGTCCGCAAGGAATGTCAGGTCGATGGTGCCGGCAGTCTGCGCCGTGCCGGTGTAGACCAGCGCAGGTGTGGGGCCGTTGGCGGCAACGGTTGGCACGCTGGTGAAGCCGGCGTCGACCGCGTTGAGCGAGCCGCCGGTGACGGTCATCGAGAGGTCGATGTTGTCGCCGTCCGCGTCGCTGGCGCCGATCGTGAAGTCAAGCGAGGCACCCACGCCGACTGTGGCCGCATACGTCGGGCTGGCGCCGGCCACCGAGCCCGGCCCCGGCGGTACGTCAATCAGCGGCGGCGCGTTGATCGTGATCGTGAGCGTCGCAGTGGTGTGACCGCGCAGCGTGTCATCGGCGACGAACGTCAACTCGATCCACCCCGGCTGATCGCAGGTGCCGGCGAACACCAGTTGCTGGTTGGAGCGGCCGTTCACTGGCGACGGCAACGTGACGAACCCGGCCTGTGCCGCCGTCAGCGAGCCGCCAGTGACGGTGGCGGCAAGCGTGACGGTGTCGATCACGCCAGGACCATCGGCCGATGCCGTGATCGAGAACGCAAGCGAGTCGCCGATGTTGCGCAGCGTGGTCCAGGCGGGCGCGGCACCGTTCACACCGCCGATTGTCGGGGCGTTGATCCGCGGGTAGTTGCGCAGCACGAACTTGACATAGACCCAATCGAGCGCGCCATGGTTGTCGTGCACGCGCAGGTTGACCTCGACTGTGGTCGCGGCGGCCCAGTCTCCGCTGAACTGGAAGGTGACGCTCGCGGCGCCGTCCGGGCCGTCCACGTCGACAATCGGGTTGAATCCGGCAAGCGCCGGGTTGCCGCTGATGCTGTTGACCTCCACCGTCAGCGTGTTGTCGCCGTCGGGGTCGGTCGCGCCGATCGTCCAGTCGAGTGGCTCGCCGCCGGCGATGTAGATCAGCCAGTGTGGATCCGCATCGTCCACCGGCGTGGGCCCCTGCGGTGCGCTCCAGACCGGTGCCGCGTTGATCCGCAGCGTGATCGTCTGCGTGTCGGCGATGCCGTGTCCGTCCGAGAGATCGAAGCGGATCACCACGGTGCCGTTCAGTGCGGTCACCGGGCCGGTGACTTTGTACTGCAGCTGCGACGGCCCGGTGGACTGCGCGGGCACCGTGATGCCAGCCTGCGCTGCGGTGATCGTGCCGCCGATGACGGTCGCGGTGATCGTCAGCGTGTCGCCGACATCGGTGTCGTTGCCGTACACGTTGAAGGCGCCGGAACTGCCAAGCTGCCGGACGTACTCGTTGCCGGCCGGCGGTGGCTCGAACCACGGCAGCGAGTTGTTGAGCGTGATGCGCAACCGGACGGTGTCCTGCGCCCCGAAGCTGTCGGTGGCCACGAGGGTGAGTTCCAGCAGGCCGGCGATGCCCGCTGCGGTGCCGGCGAACTGCAGCACCGGCGTGATGCCGATCACGGTTTTCGGCAAGCTCGTGCTGAAGCCGAGCTGGGCCGGCGTGAGATCGCCGCCGGTGACGGCGGCGGTAAATGTGACCGGCCCGCCGTCGGTGTCGGTGCATGCCACGTTGATCGCCAGCGAATCGTTGGTGACGCACGTGAGCAGCCACTGCGGATCCGATCCGCTGAGCGTGCCCCCCGCATTGACCGGCGTGTGGATCAGCGGCGGCGTGTTGTTGAAGGTGATGCGCAGCGTGAGCACATCCGTGTCGGCGTACGGATCCTCTGCGGTGATGGTGAGCAGCACGAAGCCGACCGCGGCCGTGGCGCTGCCGGAAAGCTGCAACGTGCGCGGCGAGAGCCCGGCAACCTGCGCCGGGAAGGCCGTCGTCAGGCCGGCCGCGGCGGGTGTGATCGAGCCGCCCGTCACCTCGGCGCTGATCGTGACGTTCTGGCCGGGGTCGGTCGCCGTGAAGCTCACGTCGAGCGCGTCGGCATTGAAGACGTCGAGCGTGTAATCCGGATCGCTGCCACCCAGCGTGCCCGCGCTGATGACTGGCGTGGCGAGCACCGGGGCGGCATCCGTCAGCGTGAGCGTCAGGCGGATCGTCGTCGTGCCGGCACCATCCGTCGCGCGGAACTCGAGCACGATCGTGCCCCTGGCCGCGGCCGTGCCGGAGAGCGCGCTGCCGATCGGGCTGGCGCCATTGATGGACAGCGGGAACGTCTCGTTGAACCCGGCCGCTGCCGGCGTGAGGTTGCCGCCCACCACGCGGATCGTCAGGTCGATCGCGCCGCCGGTGGCGCTGACTGCCTGCGCGGCTGTGCCGAGGCTGGTGCCGAGGTTGACGCTGGCGGTGAAGTCCGGCGTCGCGCCGCCAGCGGTGCCGGGTACCAGCGTCAGCTGCAGGTCGGGCAGGTCGCGGTTGTCTACGTTGAAGGCGAACGACGTGACGACGACCGTGCCATCCAGGCCCGGGCCGTTGTTGCTGCCGTCGTCCACCGTGACGCGGATGCGCGCGATGGTGACGGCCGCAAGCCCGACCGACGAGCTGTCCCACACAATCGTGTGGCGCACGAACGGCGCCGCCACGCCCGAGACATGGTGGCCGGCCACGCTGCCATCCGACGCGCTGGCGATGGGCATCGGCACCCAGTTGTTGCCAGCGCCCACCGAGACCTCGAACGTGAGGTTGACGCTCCGCGCCTCGGTCCCGCTGACCGTGACATGTACCGGCACGAGCGGGCCGCTCTGGGGCGTGACCACGCCGGCCGGCACCTCGAGTTGCGCGGTCAGGTCCCACACGAACGGCCGGTGTTCGGCGCAGCCGACGAGCAGGCTGCCAAGGCCAGCCAGCACGACCAGAAATCGCGTTGCGGCCGTGATGAAGATCGTCTGGAGGTCGTGCTTCATGGCTCAGCGCGGTGCATGGAAGCGTGCCACAAATGTTTCCTGGTTCGGCTCATGCGGGTTGGTCATGTCGAGGAAGTTGGTCTCGCCGATTCCGAACCGCAGGTTCTCGCTGAAGGTGCCGACCACCACGACACTGCCGTCCGGCAGCGCGGCAATGCCATCCAGCCGCTCGTCGGCCCAGCCGCCGAACTGCCACGACCCGGCGTGCTGACCGGTGAGCGGGTCGAACGCGACCACGTAGCAGTCGATGCCGTAGATCGGCAGCCAGGTCACCTCGAAGGGTTCGTCCTCGCCGAGAATGAACTTCTGCGCGTCGGTGTGCACACTGACGCAGAGCGCGCCATCGGCCCGCTCCACCAGGCCCGATGACACGGTCGTGCCGCTGCCGTCGTAACTCCAGATGACGCGGACCAGCGAGCCGTCGCTGCGCCAGACGGGAATGATCAGGCGGTCCCAGTTGCCCGCGTTGTTGTAGATGGCCTGGTCACCCATGCCATCGTTGAACCGCACCGACGAACCGTGCGCGCCTCCGACGGCCGCAATCGTGCCGTCACGCAGTACGCGCATGGTGCTGAACGCCATCCAGCTGGCCACGTGGTGCCGCGTCCAGCGCAGCTCGCCGTCGGCATCCCAGCTCGCCGTGAATCGGCTGGTCGTCGCGCCGGCGTCGGTCTGCTCGTCGGCCTCGCCCACATTGAATGTCGCCGTGCCGCCGCTCACACCGCAGGCGTAGATCGCGCCGTTCGGATCGCAGGCCATGGCGTTGACGACGGTGGCCGTGACGCCGGTGTAGATGTGTCGCATCCACTGCAGCGCGCCGTCGGGTGCGAGCCGGGCAACGAAGCCGTCGCTCGGACCGTTGCCGAGCGCAATCGCCACCGAGCCGACGTCGCCCGCGCCATGGAAGGTCACACTGGCTCCCGCCGCGGTGCCACGCACTCGTCCGCCGATCGCCACGCCACCGTCGGGCATGGTCGTCAACGTCGTCTGGATGGCAAGCGAGTTGACGCCGTTGATCCACGCCACCCACTGCAGCGTGCCGTCTGACGAATAGCACGCCGTGAATGCGCCGCGGTCGCCGTTGATCGTGGTCTGTTCGCCTTCGCCCGGCGCGAATGTGATCGACGTGGCGTCCCCGGTCCAGAAGCCGCCGACCACGATCGACCCGTCGCCGCGAACGGCCACGCAGGTGGCGGCCTGGGTAATGGCATCGGTGATGGTCGTCGCCCACTGCAACGTGCCGTTGGGCCGGTAGCGGGCCACGAACCCGTCGGTATGGTTGCCCGGCGCCGTCAATGTGGCCGGCGTGGGCCCGGCTGGATCGAGCGTGATCGAGCCCTTGAACTGGCCGACCACCACCCAGCCACAGTCGGGCATCGCAGCAATGCCATGGAACTGCTCGCTGTACGCGCCGCCCTCGCTGGCCGCATGCTGGAACCCGGCCGGGCGCACGGTGCGCAGCGCAAAGTTGAAAGGCGTGTAGTGGGCCACAAAGATGTCGGTCGCTCCGGCCGACGCGATCTGGCGTTCGTCGGGCTCGCCACGGCCGAACGTCGCCGCCGCGCTGCTGAGCGTGCCGGCCACGCGGATCTCGCCCGAGTCACTGATCGCCACACCGCGCGGCGATACCGGCGAGTTGCCATCGGCCACCTCGCCACGACCGTATGCCACGGTGCCGTCGGCGGCGATGCGCACGACGAACCACTCGCCGCCGCCATCGAAGGCGGGCAGCGTCGCGAAGCCGCTGTCGAACGTCAGCGCGGCATCGCGTTCGCCGACGACGACAATCTCGTCGTCGCGCATCGCCGCCAGCGCTGTGATCCGGTTCGGGTCGCCGGTCATGCCGTGAACCCATTGCAGCTCGCCGGTGGCCCACGCGAAGCGCGCGACGAATGACGTGGTGTCGCCGTTGGCGTTGGCGATCAGCGTCTCGTTGCCCTCGCCGGGGCCGAACAGCGCGTCGCTGTGCAGCGAGCCGCCAACCGCGACCGAGCCATCGCTCAGCACCGCCAGCCCGGCCGGCGTGATCGAGTCGTCGTCGGTGGCCTGCCGCGCCCACACCAGACCGCCGGACGTGGTGTAGCGGGCAAGGAACATGCCGCCGCCGCTGAGCGTGGCTTCGCTGGCTTCACCCTGTCCGAGCGTGACGTCCTGCGCCGCGCTGAATCGACCGGCCAGCATCACCTCGCCGTCCGGCTGCATGCCGATCGCCGTCGGGTAGCCGCCATTCGGGCCACCGGTGCCCTGCGTGCGGCGCGCCCAGAGCACGCGCCCGTCTGCGCCGTAGCGCGCAACGAACGCAGACCCCGAGCCGGCCGGTGTGACCGGCCCGGCCGTCGACGCGCCAAAGGTCATCGCCCCGCCCGTGACCTGCCCGGCCACGGCAACGGTTCCGTCGCCGTGCACGACGACGGCACTGCCGCGCGTCACAAAGCCGGTCTGCTCGAACGAGTCGGCCCACAAGAACCAACCGGCGGCCGAGAAGCGCGCAACAAACCAGCTCTCGTCGGTGGTGGTGACGATCGTCTGGTTCGGTTGGCCGCCGCCGAAGATGACCACGCCCGTTGTGGAGCCTGCGATCGCGATCGAGCCGTCCGGCCCCACGGCCAGCGCAGTGGGCACGAGCACGGCGTCGGTCGTGCCGAATGTCTTCACCCATTGCAGCGTATCGGCGGCATTGAAACGGGCGAGGAATCCGGTCCGGCCGTCGGCAATGTTGTTGGCGGTCGTCAGTGTCGCGCCACCGATGATCGTCTGGTCGCGGAACGCGCCGGCGATCACGTAGCCGCCATCGGGGGTTGGCGCGATGCCGCAGATGTCATCGATGTTGGTGTCGCCCTCGCGCTGCAGGGCGGTCAGGCGTGTCCGCGCGTTCGGTTCGCCCGGCCCGGTGGCCACCACGCGGTATGCGCGCTCCGGCGGGAACTGCGGCGTGGGCGCCGTCGGATACGTCAGGTCGGTACTGTCCGATTGCGCACTGACGTCGGCGCCGTTGAGCGAGACCGCCGTCGGACTGCCGCTCAGCGTCCAGGCGAGGTCGATCGACTCGCCGACCTCGGCGCGCGCCGGGGCACTGAAGGTGAGCACCCGCGGTCGCGCCGGCAGGAACGTGATCTCCAGGTCGTACCCGTCAAGCAGCCCGAACGAGTCGGTGATCTGCACGTGCAACACCAGGCTGCCCACCATCGCCGCCACACCCTCGACGCGGACCAGCAGCGGTTTGCTTCCGTCGTCGGCCGGCAGTGTGGTGCTGATCCCGGCCTCCGCAGCCGTGAGGTCGCCGCCGGTCACGCTCACGGTCAGGTGGATGGCGTTGTCCCACAGGTCCGGGTCGCTGCCCGTAAACTCGAACCAGAACGCGTCATCGACCAGCACGTTGGCGGTCCAGTCCGGCCCGGATGGCCGCAGCGCGGGCGAGCCGGTCGGCGGGTCAATCACTGGCGGCAGGATCGTGAAGATGAGGATGTCGCGCGACGCGGTCTGTCCCAACGAGTCGGTGGCCGTCAGTCGCAGCTGCACATGACCACTGAGGTTTCCGGCCGTGCCGCCGAGCGAGATGCTCTGCGGTGACGCGCCCTGCACCTGCATCGGGAACGCGCCGGCGAAGCCGACCTCGGCCGGTGTGAGATTGCCGCCCGAGATCACGGCCACGTCGAGCGTCAGCGGGCTGCCGCCCTCGGCGGTGGTGGCGCTGAACAGCATGCCCAGCGAGTCGCCTTGCAGGATGCCGGTCTTCCACTTGCCTCCGCCCGCGTCGAGCACATCGCCGCTATCGACCACAGGCTGCTCGATGACCGGCCTGGCCAGCACGTTCACCGTGACCAGAAAGGTGTCGCTGGCGCCGTGCTCGTCGGTGACGGTGGCGCGCAGGATCACGGTGCCCGCCACCTGCGCGCGCACATGGCCGGTGGTCTGCACCGGCGACGGGCCGACCCACATCGTCAGGCCGAAGCCGGAATCGACATCGCTCACCGTGCCGCCGGCGTACTCGAGCTGGATCGTCAGCTCGTCGGCGGCATCGGCATCGGTCGCTGAGATGCCCACCGAGCGGGTCAGCAGCACCGGCATGTCCACGGCGTACGACGGGTAGCTGCCAGTCAGCGTGAGGCCGCCAACCGTCGGCACGCCCAGCACGGGCACCGCGTTGGCGGCAATCGTGATCGTCAGCGTGTACTGGCTGAACAGGCCGGCGTCGTCCGCGACACGGACGGTGAGTTCGATCGTGCCACCGGCAAGGGTGGCGATGCCCCCGAGCGTGAGTTGCGGCGTCTCGCCGACGACCTGCACCGGGAATGCCCCGGCATAGCCCGCCGCAGCCGCCGACAGGTTGCCGCCGGTGACGCTGGCCGTGAGCGTGAGGTTATCGCCGGCGTCAGGATCACTCGCGTCGACGGTCAGCCCGAGCGATTCACCGCCGAACAGCGCGAGGCTGTAGGCCGGGCTGCTGCCGCCGGGATTGCCGGCCGCATGCACGGGCGGCGCCAGCACCGGCGCCTGGTTGGCCAGCGTGTTGTCGATGGTGAAGGCATTGCTGAAGGCGACGACGGTGCCGTTCTGGTCGGGGCCTTCGAGGCTGTCGTCGGTGATGGTGACGCGCACGATCGCGATGGCGGATGCGATTGCCGAGGTGTCCCACGTGGCGGTGCCGGACCAGTTGCCCGGGACGTTCGTGACGGTGTTGCCCGACACGTTGCCCTGTGAGGCCGAGGCCACCGGCATCGCGGCAAAGCTCGCGCCGGCGTCTGTCGAGTAGTCGAAGGTCAGCATCACCGTGGGGGCGTCAGTGCCGCGCACCGACACGTGGAGCACGTGCAGCCCGCTGGCAACGGCTGCCGCCGAGACATCGCCGTCGAGCGCCCGGGGCTGCGAACAACCGGCAGCGCAGGCCACCAGCATCGCGGCAATCGCCACGGCAATCAGCGCGCGCGGCGCGACCGGAACATGACACGCGTGGGGAGAGTGGTGCGTCATCGGCGGCCATCCATCGAGCCGGGGATTACCAGCATGTCGCCCTCGGTGCCGCAGACCGCGTCGGGCAGGCCGTCGCGATCGATATCGCCGATCGCCAGGTTGATCGGGGTGTTGCCGCCGAGCCAGTCGCGCGTCTCCCGGCGGTAGCTGCCGTCGGACTGATGCAGCAGCAGCGTAACGACTGCGGCCGGCTGCGACGGGCTGTGCAGCACCACGTCGAGCCATCCGTCGCGATCCATATCGGCCAGCGCCATCGACCCGCCGATGGAGGTGGCAATCGCGACCGGCGCCAGCAAGGTGCCGGGCGAGGCGGGATCGTTGAACATCACCAGGGTGTTGTCCGACGAGATCACGAGGTCGAGCAGGCCATCGCGATCGAGGTCGGCCAGCTCGATCGCGTAGATGTAGCCGCCGATGGCGGTGGACGCCTGCGACGCCACCGTGCCGTCATCGGCCAGCAGCAGCACCTCCACGGTCTTGTTGCTGCTGTGGGCAGTCACCGCATCGGGAATGCCGTCGCCGTTCATGTCGCCGGCGGCGATCAGATCGGCATCCAGCGCCGCGCTCTCGACCGACGCAGCGAATGTGCCGTTGCCGATGTTGAACTTCACATGCAGCTTGTCGTCGGTGGTGCTCACCAGCACATCGAGGTGGCCGTCGCGGTTGACGTCGGCCAGCGCCACCGCCGTGGAGAGGGTGGCGGCGTACGTGACGTTGGACGGGAAGTTGCCGGCACCATCGCCGGGCAGGATGCTCACGCCGATCCGCGGCAGAACCAGGTCGGGCACGCCGTCGCCGTTGACGTCGCCGACCGCGAAATGCGGTGCAAAGGTGGTGTTGCCGAGTTGGGTCAGCACGCGCACCGGGAATCCGCCTGCCGGATCCTGCAGCGTGGTGCCGATGTCGTCATCGCCGAGCCGCGACACGATGTCGGGCCGGCCGTCGCGATCCAGATCGGCCACGATCGGGAAGGTGGGGTTCGAGTAGGAACTGACCGCCGCGATGCCGCGATCGCTGAACGGCGGCAGGCCGCTGTCGAGGGCGATCAGCGCGCCACTGTCGTACACCACATCGTCGCGGCCGTCGCCATTGACATCGGCGAAGGTGATCGTGAGGCCGCTCTTCTTGCTCAGCCCGTTGTCGGTGAAGCTCGCGCCGCCTTCGTTGAGCGCCACGTAGTCGGCAAACAGCAGGTCGGGCAGGTTGTCGTCGTTCAGGTCGCGGATCAGCATCGTGCGCGAGCCGCGATCGAGCAGCACCGCGGTCGCGAGGAAGTTGCCGGGGCTGGCCGGGTTCTGGCGGAACCAGGTGGCGTCGTTGCTGCTTCCGGTGCCGCTGTTGACGATGTCGATCAGGCCGTCGTTGTCGAGGTCGGCCAGCTGCACCACGAGTCCGCCGGAGGGGATGGTGCGCCATTGCGCCGGCGTGATGAAGGTGCCCGGGCTGGCGGTGTTCTGCAGCAGGATCGTCAGGTCCGAGTTGATGTAGCTGATGATGTCCAGCAGGTCGTCATCGTTGAGATCGGCCACAATCAGGCTGTTGGCGTGGATCCGCGAGTCGAGCGTGGCCCATGCCGTCTCGATGAACGTGCCGTCGCCCGCGCCCTCGTACACCACCACATTGTTGGAATTGCTGCCGTACACCAGGTCCGGCACGCCGTCGTTGGTGATGTCGCCGACCGCGATGGCGCTGAGGTTCTGCGGGAAATCGGACGTCTCCTGCGCCAGCGTGAACTGCCCCGGGTTGCCGGACAGATTGAGGAACACGCGCAGCGTCCACGGCGAGGACGACGTGGCGATCACGTCGGGCAGGCCGTCCTGGTTCAGGTCGGCGGCGATCAGCCGGCTGTACGTGTAGCTCGCGAGCAGCGTCGTCGAGAGCCGCAGCGAGGCGTCGCCGCGACCGAGCCACAGCACGCCGTCCGTGACCCGCAGCAGATCGGGGCGGCCGTCGGCGTTGAAGTCGTCGACCACCACGGCTGCGGCCACCTGCCCGCAGACACGTTCGGCAAGCGGCGAGCGGCAGGCGTGTGGCGTGGTGTTGCGCCGCAGCAGCACGCGCCCGGAGGGCTGGTTGGTAGCGGCCAGCAGATCGGGCCGGCCGTCCCGATCCAGGTCTGCCAGGCCCAACGCGACGGGTGCATCCAGCACGAACGGCAGCGTGAGGTCGAAGTTGCCGGGCGTCTCGCGCGCCTGCAGCGCAACGGTGACGAGGCTGTCGGCGGGGTGCGCGAAGAGCAGGTCGGGCTTGCCGTCGGCGTCGATGTCGCCCGCGACGACACTGGCGGAGCCGCTACCCGCCGTGGCCAGAGCGGTGGCCGCCAGGAACTGGCCGGGGGTCGCATCGTCGGCGAACAGGATCGACGCATCGGCCGACCCGCTGCAGGCGACGACGAGATCGAGCCGGGCACGACGCAGCAGATCGACGGCGACCAGATCGGCCGGTGTGCTCGCCACTGCGCAGCGCTGCGCTTCGGTGAGGTTCCAGGCGCTGTCGTCGCGATGCAGGATCACAATCTCGTTGGCGGCGACATCGGTGACGGCCACATCCACCAGACCGTCGCGGTCGAAGTCGGCCAGCAGCAGCGCCTGGACACCGGCCGACGTGGCCGCGCGGGCGAACGGCGAACCGAACGTGCCGGGCGACGTCTGCTGCGCCAGCTTGAGCTGGCCGTCGGCGACGCGCACGCCGACCAGCGTGAGCGGCCGTTGCGCGGGGCCTTCCAGGCCGATTGCCACATCGCTGATCGGGTCGTTGAACAAGAGCTCGTCAACGAATGTGCCGTCGGCCTGCTGCCAGTGGACGTGCAGCCCGCCGTCGCCCGCCGTGACCAGGTCGAGCCGGCCGTCCATGTCGATGTCGGCTACGCGTACCCGGCGCGGCGCGTCGCCGGTGGCGATGTCGGTGGCTGCCAGCCAGCTGCCGGGGTTGGCGCTGTCGTGCAGGATCAC
>JBFWQT010000029.1:0-26536 GCA_050249295.1 Planctomycetota bacterium | reverse complement strand
CGCATCCAGGCCGGTCACGTGACGATCGAACATCCGGACTACCTGGATGCCCCGGCGGCCGACCTGGCGGTGGTGGTGCCGCAACCGGTGCTCGACACACTGGCCGCGCGGCCGGACGTGCAGACGCTGCGGCCGATGGTGCTCGCCAACGGCCTCGCCAGCACCGCGCACGGCACGCAGGGCATCGCCATCTTCGGCGTCGACCCGGCCGTCGAGACCACGATGTCGCCGCTCGCGCAACACATCAGCGACGGCCGCTACCTGAATGACGCCAACGAGAAGATGGTCGTGATCGGCCGCACGCTGGCCGACCAGCTCGAGCTCGAGGTCGGCAAGAAGCTGGTGATCACCACCAGCGACATGCATGGCGAGATGGCGCAGACGCTGGTGCACGTGGCCGGCATCTTCTCCAGCGGGTCTGACGACATCGATGGTCGCATCCTGCAGATGCCGATCGGCACGGCTCGCGATCTGTTGCAGCTGCCGGCGGGCGCGGTGCACCGGCTCGGCATCATCCTCACCTACAACGAAGCGATGGAGCCGGTGGCCGATGCGACGAAGCAGGCGCTCGGCCTGACTGACGATCCGACACTGGTGGCGCCGGGCATGACGGTGCGCACCTGGCACGAGGTGATGCGCGAGCTCTACACGTTCTCGCTGGTCGACCAGGGCGGCAACTGGGTGATGCAGGGCATCATGCTCGGCCTGATCCTCTTCATCATCTTCAACACGATCTACATGTCGGTGATGGAGCGGCAGCGCGAATTCGCGGTGATGCTGGCGATCGGCACACCGCCGTTGCGGCTGCAGGCGCAGATCCTGGCGGAGTCGTTCTGGATCGGCCTGCTGAGCGCCATCGTGGGCCTCGGCATCGGTGTGGCCGGGTCGCTCGCGGCGCGCCACTACGGCCTGGACTTCAGCGCGATGATGGAGGAGGGCATGACCATTTCCGGGTTCTTCATGGATCCGGTGATGCGGCCGCGGGTGCGAGTGGAGGTGGTGCTGATGCTCGCCGCAGCGGTGCTGATCAGCACGGTGTTGATGGGAATCCTGCCGGCGCGGCGGGCGACGCGGGTGGAACTGGCCGACACGTTGCGCGTCGGCGGCCGCTGACTTCGAACCACCTTGCCCTTGCCCTTGCCCTTGCCCTTGCCCGCAACCCACGCGCCACCATGAAGTCCTTCGACCACGATCGCCTGTCCGTCTATCAGAAGGCCGTGGCCTTCCTGATCGTCGCCGACGAGATCGCGGACGAGTTGCCGCGCGGTCGTTCGTACCTCAAGGACCAGCTGCATCGCGCGGCGGTCTCCATCCTGTTGAACATCGCGGAAGGGGCCGGAGAGTTCGCGACAATGGAGAAGGCGCGCTTCTATCGAATGGCCCGACGGTCGGCCACGGAGTCAGCGGCCGTGCTCGACGCGTGCCGGATGCTGAAGCTCGCAGAGGAGGCCCGATGTGCAGCAGGACGAAGTCAGCTGCTGGAGATTGTGTCGATGCTGGTGCAGATGATTCGTAACGCTGGTGGTGAACAGGACGGGTAGGGGGCAAGGGCAAGGGCAAGGGCAAGGGTAAGGGGGCTGGGGCAAAGGCAAGGGCAACTCAAACTCGAGGAACGAACAGCATGAGCAACGACAAGCCCGTCATCGTCGAACTCGACAACGTCCACCGCGTCTACGGCACCGGCGCGCTCGAAGTCCGCGCCCTCAACGGCGTGAGCCTCCGGATCCGCCAGGGCGATTTCACCGCCATGGCCGGCCCCTCTGGCTCCGGCAAGAGCACGCTGCTCAACCTCGTCGGCGGCCTCGACCGTCCGACCAGCGGTAGCGTGAACATCGACGGCCGCGACATCGGGCAGATGTCGCGCACGGCCGTGAGCAAGCTGCGCCGCGACCGCATCGGCTTCGTCTTCCAGAACTACAGCCTGATCCCGGTCATGACCGCGATCGAGAACGCCGAGTACGTGCTGCTGCTGCAGGGCGTGCCGCAGGCCGAGCGACGCGAGCGCGTGCGAGCGGTGCTCAAGGAGGTCGGCCTGGAGGGCCTCGAGAACCGCTTCCCGAAGGAGCTATCCGGCGGACAGCAGCAGCGTGTGGCGATCGCGCGCGCGATTGCGGCGAAGCCCGCCCTGGTGCTCGCCGACGAGCCGACCGCCAACCTGGACAGCAAGACCAGCGGCAGCCTGCTCGACCTGATGGCGCAGCTCAACGCGGACAACGGCGTGACGTTCGTGTTCGCCACGCACGACACCTCGTTGATGAAGCGCGCGCACGATCTGCTCTGGCTGCGCGACGGCCGGCTCGATCCCGACGGCATTCCGATGGAACTGGCTGGAGTGGCGAAGTGAACCCGGCCACTCCCGCACTCGCCAATCTGATGAGCGCTGAGACAAGAGCCGCGAGCACGAGTGGCTGTCAGAGGATCCCCTTCCGTGCCCGTTCCGGGCGAGTCGGGGACGCAAGTCCTCGCCTCGGATCGAAATACTCTGACAGCCACGCCAGCGAGCAGGCCCCCGGGGCGTTGCGCCCTGGTATCGCCGCGCTCCTCGTGCTCGCCGTCCTCTCGCTCTGCGCAACACCGGCCTTCGCGCAGGACAGCGACTCCGGCTTCGACATCTTCGAGCAGGGTGAAGGCGGCAAGAAGCCCGACCCGCCGAAGGCCGATCCGCCGCCGGACCACGACCCCGGCTTCGACCTGTTCGAGAAGCCGCCCGGCAGCGGCCCCCCGACCACGCCCACCGACCCGAGGCCGCCGACCGGCAGCGACACGACAAGCACCGAACCCGACAAGAAGTCCAGCCCCGGCTTCTTCGGCGAGAAGTTCACGCTCGTCCACAACCTGCGCATCATCGCCGGCGCGCTCGACAACTACGACTATCCGCCGTTCTTCGCCGGCAATCCCAACGACGCACTGACCAACCTCTCGTGGCGCATCGGCTTCGAGGACAAGCCCACCGACAACTTCGCGTACAAGCTGCACGGCGAGCAGCGCGTCTTCGCCACCACCGCCAGCGGCGGCATCGGCGGCGGCGCACTCTCGGGCGGCGGCACCGGCGACACGCGCTACCGCTCGGCCGACATGGTCTGGCGTCAGGTCGAGGAGTCCGACCTCAATGCCTCGCTCGTGCTCGACTGGTTCGCCGTCACGCTCAGCTTCAAGGCTGACGACGTGCCGATCGACATCATCATCGGCCGCCAGGCAATCACCTTCGGCACCGCGTACATCTGGAATCCGCTCGACGAGTTCCTGCCCTACGACCCGCGGCAGATCGACCAGACCTACAAGCCCGGCGTCGATGCAATCCGCGTCGACGTCACGCTCGGCCGCGCGTCCGGCGTCAGCATCGTGGCCGCGGCCGGGCGCACCGTCGGCAACACCGGCGCGTGGAGCAACCGCCACTTCATCGACGCCGACTGGTACGGCAGCGCGATCATGGCGCGCGTGTTCTTCCAGATCGACTCGACCGGGTTCGCCCTGCAGGGCGGCAAGGTCTACGGCGGCTACCAGATCGGCGGCTCGATCGTCGGCGAGATCGACCCGCTGCAGATCTACGGCGAGGCCGCGTACCTGTTTGCCGACGGCCAGAGTCCGCAGTTTGCCGCGCCACTCACCGGCGACCTGTCGCAGAGCCACTTCGAGGCGGTCGTCGGTTTCAACTGGCCGATCAGCTCCGACGCGACGCTGACCGTCGAGTACCTGTTCAACGGCGCGGCCGACGTGAACAGCTTTGAAAAGAGCATCGCGCGCGTCGGCGCCGGCTGGGCCTACCATCTCAGTCGCCACGTCGCGGCCGTCAGCGTCGCCTGGACGGTCAACGGCCAGATCAGCCAGTCGTTCCTGGCGATCGTGTCGCCGCTCGACCCGTCGGTGCAGTTGCAGGCCGCGACGACGGTCACGCTCGGCGACAACGTGTCGTTCCTGGCGGGCCTGCAGATCAACATCGGCGACGCGCCGACCGTGGCCGATGGCATCCGCAGCGAGTTCGGCACGTTCCCGCACCTGTTCTTCGTGCACATCGAGGTCAACTTCTGACCGGGCGGGAATCGCCGTCACAACATTCGGCCACTCGACCCGACCTGGCCGGAGTTCATGCGATATACTGGGCGGTGGCTCCCCGGCCAGCTCCCTGCGTCTGCCTTCGACGCGGGATGAAAAGCGGGTGCAGCCGATGCAACATGATGCGCGCAGCCTGATCCGCGGCGGAGTTCTGGCGTCACCCGTATTAGTCCGTGGGCCGCTCCCTGCTCTGCTCGCATCTGCCCGGGTACCTGACGACATGACGCCACGCAGGGGGTGATCAACCACGGTGGCGCGGTGGTTCTCAACTCACGTCAGAGGGGCCCTCAACAGGCAGGATCGTCTGCATGGCTGAACGCTTCCACTCTTTCGGGCGCGTGCTGCGCGAACTCGGCCTCGAACGCGAAGAACTCCTCCGGCTCATCCAGCAGGGATTCCTCCGCGCGTTCCAGGATCGCAAGCGACTCGTCTTCCGCAAGGACGACGTGATCGCGTTCGGCCGGCTGCGCAACGAAGGTGTGAACTTCGCCGGCAACGCCACCGACGACGACCTGCCGCCGGAGTTGCCGCCCGACCTGCGCGCGCTCGGCGTGTCCACCGACAGCGACCCGGCCAGCAGCATCTACGAGTCGCTGCCCGAGTCGGCGATCCGCCCGCGGCTCGGCGCGATTCTCAAGCGCGCGCAGATCATCAGCGAGGGCGAGATCCAGGAAGCCATCGCGCGCCAGAACGAACAGCGCGGACGCGGCGAGCTGCCGCAGCCGATCGGCGAGATCCTTGTCGAGGCCGGGTACATCACCGAGACCGACGTGCTGAACAGCCTGAGCGTGCAGAACGGCCTCGAGTTGCTCGACCTGGACACCACGTCGATCTCGCGCGACGCGGTGCGCGCGGTGCCGTTGCAGGTGGCCGAGGAGTTCGGCGTGGTGCCGGTGCGCTGCGAGCCGCTGGAGGGCAGCAACGCGGGGCAGCGCGCGATCGTCGTGGCGACCTCCGACCCGCAGAACTTCCGCGTGGCCGATTCGCTGGCGCTGGTGCTCGGCGAGGCGGTGCGCGTGGTGATCGCGTCGCGCACGCAGATCGAGCAGACGCGCGCGCGCATCTACGCCGGCGTGGTGCCCAGCGCGCTCGAGCCGGTGCGCACGCCGAGTGGTCGCCTGCGCATCCAGAAGCTCGACGAGAGCCTGCGGCTGGTCGCGCGCGATGCGTCGCAGGCGCTGCAGCGCTGGTATGCCGAGCCCGGCGATCCGCGGTTCGCGCCGCAGCTGCTCGGCCCGCGCGTGTTCATTGCGATGCCGTTTGCGCGCCGGTTCGATCCGGTGGCCGACCTGGTGGTCACGGCGATCAACGAGCTGGGCGGTCGCGCGTTGCGCATCGATCAGGTGCCCAACCTGCGCAACATCTGGGTTGCAATCGAGCGCGAGATTGCGCGTGCCGACGTCGTGATCGCCGATTTCAGTGGCGACGTGCAGGTCGACGTGCCGAACCCGAACGTTGTCACCGAGGCCGCGATCGCGTTCCACAAGTACGAGAAGCCGGTTGTGGTGATCACGCAGAGCACGAAGGGCCTGTTCTTCGACTGGCGGCACCAGTACGCGCTGGTCTACACGCTCGACCGCGAAGGCATGCGCCGGCTCGGTCGTGGCATGTCCAATCGCCTGGCGGCCGAGTTCAACATGTTCCGCCCGGCCGAGGGTGTGGCGGCGCCGGGATTGCGCAGTGCCGACACCCTGGCGACGGGCGACGAGGTGGAGCCGGACGAACCGGTGTGAGCCGGACCGCGGATTCCGGACGCATTCCAGGGCTCCCGCACGTCTGACATCGGTCCAATTTAGCTAAAATAATTTCTAGTGCTACGGCCGCAGGCACTTGGGGCAGAAAACGGCCCGAAACATAGGACATTCCTCAATACAGAGGGGGATGTTGTGTTTCAAAAGCCGGATCTATGCCGTTCGAGTCGCTCATTTACGCCGTTTGTGTCTGCACAATTCTCCAGAGCCTGGTGCTGGTGGTGCAGGCTTCCAGCCTGCCTCCTGGTGTGTTGCAGGCTTCCAGCCTGCATCCTGGTGTGGTGCAGGCTTCCAGCCTGCCTCCTGGTGTGGTGCAGGCTTCCAGCCTGCCTCCTGGAATGGGGGATTGGACGATCGTCGTGGGGTCGGGCGTCTTTCACGGTTACCCACGGGCAGCAGCCCGTGGGCTTGAAGGTGCAAAGGTGCAAACTGCAAAGGTGCAGGGGGCAATGTCGCAGTGCGTCGTGGGGTCGGGCATCTTTCACGGTTACCCACGGGCAGCAGCCCGTGGGCTTCAAGGTGCAGGGGGCAATTTCGCAGTGTCTCTCGCGCGCACAGTCACAACACTCGAACTGCCGAACGAACCCATTTCATCCGCAACAATTTCAAGACCATGGACATGCGAAATCGGTCACCGTTCGACAACTCAGGTTATCGGACTCCTCGCCGCAATCGGGCGGTGTCGCCTGCGGAGCCCCATAAACACGGGGTTCTTTTGACGAGAACGGGCAGTGAAATCGAGTGAAGCGTCGTGAAGCATCTGTCAACGCCTGGTACGAACCGATCGAACCATTCGTCAACCAGTCGTAGCGCAACGTCACGTGTTGCGGGACGCGGTACGCAAGTTGCGCCCTCGCCAGCATGCCGTTTCCCCGGATCACCTCGCGAGGCCCGCATGAGCACCACCATCCCCACGATCACTCCCACGACCGCCACCGACAAGGCCGCCCCGCAGGCGCCTCAAAGGCGAATCCGGCGCCTGGCGATTCGCACCGGCGGAATGGTCGCGGTGTTCACGGTCGGGTGGTTCGCGCCCTGGCTCCTGACATCCTGTGCCGGGTACCAGGCACCACGTGATCAGTCGTGGCAAGCATTGCCGATGCCGGAACCGGTCGGCGAGCCGATCGAACACCGCGCGATCGTCTATCACTCGCCGGAGGGATATCAGCCGTTGGCGCTCGATGTGTTCCTGCCGCCGGAGTCGGTGCCGCGTCCGGTGCCGGTGCTGCTGGGCTTCCATGGCGGGGCGTTCCACAGCGGCAACCGCGGGCAGTACCACGGGTTCGCCCGCGAACTGGCGCGGCGCGGCTACGCGATGGTCACACCCAGCTACCGGCTCTACGGCACCGCGCTGTGGCCCGCCTGCGTCGACGACGCGGTCGCCGCTGTTGGCTGGGTGCGAGAGCATGCCGACGAGTACGGCTTCGACCCGGCACGCGTCGGCGCGATGGGCCGCAGCGCCGGCGCGTACCTCGCGCTGATGCTCGCGACCACGCAGGGCGCCGACGGCAAGCCGCTGGTGCGGGCGGCAATCAGCGAGGCCGGACCGACCGATCTCACGCCGGAACTCTGGGACGGCACGATGCAGGGTGCGTTCCTGGCCGGCTTCTTCGGCCAGCATCCGCGCGAGGAGACCAGCCCGGCGTGGCGCGTGGCCGACTGGACGCCGCCGCTGCTGGTGTTCCACGGTTGCCAGGACACGACGGTGCCCTTCACCCAGAGCTACGTGCTCGACATCCGCATGAAGTCGGCCGGCCGCGAGATGCGCCTGGTGCCGATGCCCGGCACCGGCCACGATCCGCTCTCGCGGAACACAGCGCAAGGGATGCGCGAGGTGTTCGCATTCCTCGACGAGCACATGAAATGATCACCAACACTTCAGAAGTCTTCCTCACCGTCGCCCGGCGTCTGCGGCTTCTCCGGCTTGATCGGATTCGCGGGGCGGCGTTCGTGGTACGCGCGCCAGATGCGCTCGTGCAACGCCAGCAGGTCCTGCAGCTGCTCCACCGGCTGCGCCTGATTGTCGACGCGCAGATCCACGAAGCGATCGTTGCCGCCGTCGTAGCCGCCCTCCGCGCGCACGACGAGCAGCGCCGCCGAATCGAGGTCGAGCGGGTTGCTCGGCCCGCTGCGCTTGTCGCCGCCCGCGCGGTAGCCGGCCAGCAGCGCGTCGACGAGCCGGCGCGCGAGCGTGGCCTTGCCCTCCGACGCCTCGAACGTGGCGATCACCGCGGCGACGGTTTTCTCGTCCACCAGGATATTGCCCTGCACCGCACAGTAGCGGCCGGTGCGACCGCCGGCCCAGTTCATGCAGCTCGCGCCAGTGAAGGTGGCCGCGCGGCCGTGCGCATCCACCGCGCCGAGCTGACGCTGCGCGCTCTGCGCATCGGCGCCGGTCACCGCGGCCACGGCCTCGGCGGCGGTCTTGCCGTCGCGCAGCAGGCGCAGCACCGCGGGGCCGTAGGTCACATTGGCGCGCGCCTGGGTGGCCACTGCGCCGACGCCGGCCTCGGCGTACGGCACCACCGACCCGACCGCCAGGAACTTCGACGTCACGGCAATGCCGAGATCGCCGGTCGCGGGATCGAGCGCGACAATCGAGAACGTCGAGACGATTGGCAACTCGCCAGCCGCCGGACCGCCGCCACCGGGCGTCGGCGCTGCACAACCGGGCGCAACGGCGGCCGTGCAGCAGGCCACCACGAACAGGACCAGCATCATGCGGCGGGGTAGCGTCTTCATCTTGTGCATCCGGTCGTCGTTGCGGCGTGAAGGCCGGATTGTACCCACAGGGTCGGGCTGCCCGCAGCGCGGAATGATCCGGCCGCGCTTGCCTGGCTCCCGACCCGACGTACAATCGCCGCCTCCCGGCGTGCCGCCATCAGCTGGCGCCTCCGGCCAACACCCATTCCGCAGCCAGTCTCCGCCCAGAGTCGTACGTGAAAGTTTCCCGTGCCGGCGCCTTCCGCAACCTGAACGTCCAGCCGCTGATCGCCGGCCTGGAGGTGCGGGACGACTTCATCGTCGAGACCGTTCCGCGAGTTGTCGGCCTCTTCGAGCAGGGCGAACTCGAGGTCGCGCTGGTGCCCGCCATCGAGATCGGCCGGCACGACACGTGGGAAGTGCTGCTCGGCTGCCGGGCGGTGGGCTGCGACGGTCCGTTGCGCAGCACGATTGCGCTGGCCCGCAAGCCCTGGAGCGAGGTGAAGCGGGTCGCACTCGACGCCGGCTCGCGCGCTGGCTCGCTGCTGATGCACGTCGTGATCAGCAAGCATCTCTGCGCCGGCCAGGAGGTCGAGTTCGAGCGCGTCGAGTACGGCGTGGACCGCAACGGCCTGCCGCGCGTGCCCGACGAGTACGACGCGTTCCTCGTCACCGGCCTGCAGGCGCTGCGCTGGCCCAACTACAACCCCGTGACCGGCGAGTACAAGCCGGCCGACGACCAGCCGAAGGTGCTGGCCGATCTCGGCGACGCGTGGAAGGCGTACACCGGCCTGCCGTTCGTCACGTCGGTGTGGGTCGGCCGTACCGGCCAGGACGTACGCGAGTGGCACCGCCGGCTGGTGGAAGCGGCCGACAGCGGCGTGGCGCGTCTCGACGAACTGGCGGGCACCCTTGCGCGCCGGCCCGACGTCGGTCTCGATGAGGCCGTGCTCAAGCGCTACCTCAAGGAGGTTATCAGCTACGAGTTCGGCGCCGACCAGCTGAAGGGCCTGATGCGCTTCCTCGACGAGGTCGCCGAGCTGAAGGCGGCGCCGGTGGTGGTCAACCGCGCCGTGCGGTTCCGCGGGCTGCCCGGCTCCGAGCTGCCGGAAATCGGCGACGCCACCTTCAAGAGCTTCCAGGTCGAGGTGCATACCGGCCCCGAGGTCGACCCGCTGCACAGCGCGCGGCTGGCGTTCTTCCGCCGCGAGTACCGCAAGGCGCTGACGATTCTCGGCGAGGCCCGCGAGGCCGACAGCGCGTTCGGCAACAAGCCCGAGGTGCGCCTGCTGCGCGGCCGCTGCAACTTCCACCTGATGCGCCTGGCCGAGGCCAAGCCCGACCTGTGGGCCGCCGCGAAAGACCCGCTGACGTCGCGCATGGCCCGCTACGTGCTCGCCCGCCTCAACCTGGAGTACGGCCGCCTGCGTGCCTGCGGCGACCTGCTGCGCGGCCTGCTCGCCGAGACCCAGAAGGATGTCTCCTGGCGCATGCACACGCAGGGGATGATGGCCACCGCCCTGATGAAGCGCGGCCTGCACCGCTCGGCCGAGTACTGGCGCGAGCTGGCCGAGCAGGTCCAGCTGACGTCGTCGGAACTGCTCGTCGAGCACGGCCGCGCGTTGATGCACGAGCAACTCTGGGACGAGGCGGCCGCGTACTTCGGCGAGGCGGTCAACGTCGACCCGACCAACCCGCTGGCGTACTTCCACCTCGCCAACCTGTTCTTCGTGCACGGCCAGTTCCTCAAAGCCGAGGAGATTCTCGCGTACGGCCTGGAGCAGGCCCAGGAAGAGGTCGTGTTCTTCACGCTGCTGGGCGACCTGCGGCGCGACCAGGGCAAGCTCGGCGACGCGGTGACGCTGTACCGCCTGGCGCTGGAGATCTCGCCGCGCGGGCACATGGCCGACTACCTGATCTCGCAGATCGCGCACAGCCTGGCGCTGCAGGGCGACCTGGCCGAGGCGCAGTCGCACTTCGCCGTGGTCGCGCGGCACTTCAAGAAGAGCGAGTTGCGCAAGGAGTGCGAGTACTACTCCGAGGCGCTGACGAAGGCGCAGGAGGACGGCGCCGCGCCGGTCAACCGCAAGAAGATCAACAACTTCCCCGGCGGCGTGCAGTTGCCCGACTTCTGCGGCCCCAAGGTCGTCGCGTCGGTGCTGACCAGCCACGGCATCATTGTCGACCAGTCGGAAGTGGCCGACGAGATCTTCCGCAACGGCAGCACCTGGCCCGACGTGCGCGAGTACCTGGTGCGCACCGGCCTGAAGGTGTTTGTGATGCGCGGCAGTCGCGAGTCGCTGCCGAAGATTGTCGAGCGCGGTCTGCCGGTGATCATGGCCGAGTACCGTGGCCTCGACGGGCACTTTGTCGCGGCGATCGGCGTCGATCACACGCGGCAGTCGCTGATCGTGCAGGATCCGAACTTCCAGTCGGACGCAGACGTGCCGTGGACCGAGGTCGAGCAGAACTGGCGGCCGTCGTCGCACGCGATGCTGATTGTGGTGCCGCAGTCGTACGAGGCGGCGATTGCCGAGCTCGGCCTGAAGGACGACCCGCTGCTGATCAAGCTGTTTGAAGCGCAGCGCGCACTGTCGGCCGACAAGAAAGATGACGCGCGCCGGCTGGCCGAGGAAGCGGTGGCGCTCGACGCGAAGGCCGAGGCGCCGCGCAAGTTCCTGGTCGAGCTCGACCTGGAAGAGGGCCGGACCGACGAAGCGCGTGCCCGCTGCGAGGCCGTGCTGGCCGACACGCCGGACACGTTCTGGGCGCGCAAGTACCTGGCCGACACGCTGCTGGCGTCGGAGCGGGTGCCGGAAGCGATCGCCGCCTACAACGAGGCGCGCAACCTGTACCGCGACGAGTCGGCCCTGTGGTGGGCGCTGGGCCTGGCGCACGAGCTCAACGGCGAGCTGGTCCGGGCGCGCCAGTGCTACCACCGCAGCATGGAGCTCGAGCACGTCGCGCCGGTGGCGCTGCGTCTCGCGCAGGTCTACCGCCAGCAGAATCGTCCGTTCGAGGCCGCCTGGTGGTGGGAGGTAACGACCGAGCTCGACCCCGGCAACGAGGAAGCCGTCGCCGGCCTGGCCTGGTTCGACGGTGAAGAGCGCACGCCGCAGGGCAAGCGCGAGACCGCCTTCGCCGGCGTGATCCGCCGCGTGCCGCTCGACGAGATCGAGGAGGCCGACGACAAGGGTGCGAGCGGCCGTCGCGACACGACGCGCATCGAGTCGCGGTCGATCCTGGCGGATGGTGCGCACGACATCGTGATTGATGACGATGACGACGAGCACGACATGGACGATCCGATGGATCTGCCCGACGACGAAGCGGGGCTCAGCGAGTAGCGCGCCTCCGATCGGGCTTGAAGCCCACGCCTGCCGGGCGTGGGTAACCACGACGCCATCCACCTTGCGGCGCACTCATCCAGCGGCGACACTGGTCGGTCGATCCGCGCGTTATGTTCTGCGTACTCATTCGCATACGCTCACCCGCGGCCCACGCACATGACCGAACCAGACTCGACACCCGCCGCCGCGTCGCCGACTCCGCTGCCGTTGCCGACCGCCGGGGACAACGACAGCGGCAACGGGTCGGCCTCGCCGCGCCCGCCGGACCCCGCGCCGTCCACCGAGTCGCAGCTCGTCCGCTCGATCACGCAGAAGCTGCAGGCGAAAGACGCTACCGAGCGCGAGGCCGCCGGGCCGGATGCGCCGCCGCCCGTGGTCGAGACGATCAACCTCACGAAGGTCTACAAGAACCTGGTCGCGGTCAACGAGCTCAATCTCGTGGTCCGCCGCGGCGACCTGTTCGGCTTCATCGGCCCCAATGGCGCCGGCAAGACGACCACGATCAAGACGCTGGCCACCCTGCTGCGGCCCACGCACGGCGACGCCCTGGTCTGCGGCTACTCCGTCCGCAAGGACTCGCGCGAGATCCGCCGCATCATCGGCTACATGCCCGACTTCTTCGGCGTCTACGAGGAGATGCGCGTCACCGAGTACCTCGAGTTCTTCGCGGCCGCGTACAAGATCCCGCCGCACAAGCGCGGCCAGATCGTCAACGACGTGCTCGACCTGACCGACCTCGGCTACAAGCGCAACGACTACGTCAAGGCGCTCTCGCGCGGTATGCAGCAGCGCCTCGGCGTCGCCCGCGTGCTGCTGCACGACCCGCAGTTGTTGCTGCTCGACGAGCCGGCGTCCGGCCTCGACCCGCGTGCGCGAATCGAGATGCGCGCGCTGCTGAAGGAACTGCAGCGGATGGGCAAGACGATCCTGATCAGCTCGCACATCCTCACCGAGCTCGCCGAGATGTGCAACGCGATCGGCATCGTCGAGCGCGGCCAGTTGCTCTACCAGGGTCCGGTGCGCGACATCGTCAAGCAGTTGCGCCGCGCCGGCACATTCGAGATCGACGTCGCCGACCGCCGCGAGGCCGCCACGGCCGCGCTGGAGCGGCATCCCGACGTGCTGCGCGCCGAGCTGGCCGAGACCGACGAAGGCGATCCGTTCATCCGCGTGCGTCTGCTCGAAGGCAAGGACGACCCGACGCCGCTGGTCCGTGCGCTGATGGAAGGCGGCTACGCGCTGACGATGCTGAAGCGCGAGGAACTCGACCTCGAGGACGTGTTCCTGCAGGTCACCAAGGGCGTCGTGAACTGATCGCGCGTTGCGGGGGTCAGCGTGCGACGGACGACGGTGTCGACAGGGGCCCGGTCCACCGGACCGATTCGGCCCACCGATCAAACGCAGCCTCGTCGATGCAGCCCCAACCCGTCAGTTGGCGGCGGAATGCGTCCACCACGCCGGGCGTGAGCAGGACATTGGGTTCGGCCCTCACGGCAGTAGCGTGGCCCGCATCATCGCGGAACATCATGTCGTGGCTGCCCTCGATCGGGAACTCGCGGAAGCCGAGCGAGGCCATCAGATCGTGGAGACTGCCGCTACGGATCCAGGCACTCATGTCGCCCACTCCCCTGCGTCCGACGCCGCCTGATTGTATCGCCCGTTCTTGAACGATTGAAGCTCGCGCAGCGCATCCGGATTCAGAATCGAATCCCTCGCAATGTGGATTCGACCCGCCGGGTGCCCTGCCTGTGGCGTCACACGCGTCCACCAGTACGAGGCACACCCGATCGAACTCTCTGCGCCACAGTTCGACGTGTCCGGGCGGACAGATCGAATCCACGACGCTCCGCGGCAGTCGCCTTGCATTGCCACATCGGGGCCGGTTGCAGGTAGACTGTGGCTCCCCCCGCACGCCGTCAGTTCTCGCCCGCCGAGCTCATGAGCACCTCGCTGGTTGATCTTCTGCGCCAGAACCAGGCCGAACTACCGCGGCTGCTGGGCGACATTCTCACCGGGCCGGGCGACGACGAGGCGCGCGCGACGGCCGCGCTGGCGGCGGTGCACGAGCCACCGGTCGACCCGGACGCGCCGCCGGTCGTGGCCGAGAGCGCGCCGGCCATCCCGTCGATGAAGCTGCGCGTGCTGGTGCTGCCGTTCGAGGTCGACGCCGCGGCCGCGACGGCGACACCGCTGGCGTACCTGCCCGGCGAACTGCTGCGCGCGCACCTCAGCCATGTCGAAACGCTCGACATGGTGCTGCCGACGCTGCCGCTGCGCGCGAAGCCGACCACGGCCGACGCCGACAAAGAAACGGTCAAGGACAACGACACGGACGACACCGGCAGCGCGACGCTTGCCGAGTCGGTGGTGTTCCAGCGGCTCGACGTGCCGGCCGCCAGCCTCTCGCCGTCGCAGCGCGCGCGTAGCCTCAAGGCCGCCGTTGTGGTGCACGGCCGCGTCACACTGGCCGAGCCGGGCGTGCTTGGCATTCACCTCGATGCGCAGCGACTCAAGCCGGACGATCCGGACGCCGAGCCGGTGACGATTCTCACGCTCGACTGGACAGCGCCGTGCACCTCGCACGAGGGGCTGCTCGAGTCCACCGCCGAGCGGTCGCTGCACCTGCTGCGCGCCACCGGCATGAGCACGCGCGCCGCCGAGGTCGAGAAGGCGGTGCTGCCGCTCACCGACAGCGCCGAGGCGGCCGAGCTGTTCGCGCGCGCGATGATCGCGCTCGACCGCGACGACGACCGGCCCACGGCCATCCGCTGCCTGCAGATGGCGCTGCACCACCGACCGGCGCTGCGGCCCGTGGTGCGCTGGCTCGCGGCCCTCGCGCCCGATCTGCCGTTGCCGGCGAAGGCGCCGAAAGAAGCGCCCGAGAGCATCACGAAGCTCGCGGCCGCGCTCGCGCCGTACAAGCAGTTCCGCGCGATCGCCCGTCAGCTCGACCCGTCGCTGCCGGTGTGGTTCTGCACGCGCACGCTGGCCGAGCGCGACGACTTCTCGGCGCTCACGTTCTCCAACGAGGGCATGATGGGCGCCGGCCTCGACGCGCTGATCGAGGCGCTGCTCGCGGTGCCGGCCGACCCGCTCGTGGTGCGCCTCTGCACCGGCATGCTCGAGAGCCACCTCTGCCGCGAGGACACGCCGCTGCCGGCCGACCACGTGCAGTGGCAGTTGCCGCTCGACCATCCCGGCAACCGCGTGCTGCATGAGCGCGAACAGAAGCGCGCGTGGCTGACGCTCTCGCTGGCGCGCGCCACGCTCGGCATCGGCCACGTCGATGACGCGCGCGACCTCGCGCAGTACGTCGTCGCGCGCTTCCCGCACCTCGCCGACTTCTCGGGTTACGCCGGGCAGTTCCTGAAGGATCTCGAAGGCTACGACGCGGCGTCGTTCCGCGTGCACCGCCGCGACAACGCGCGCGCGTTCACGCTGCTGCGGACGTACATCGAGCGCATGTGGGCGCACGAGTTTGCCACCGCCACGCGCCAGAGCCCGGGCAGCCGCGTGCGCCCGTGGGCCGTCGAGCGGCCGGCTCTCTCGTGGAACGGGTTTGCGGCCGACTGGGAGAACTTCAACGTGCTCGCGCGCTCGTCGGCGCCGCCGCTGTTCCCGCTCGAACCCGACGACGCCGAGACCGAACTGCTGCATCAGTTGTGGGCCGAGCGCAAACCGGCGACCACGCCGGTCGGCAAGCGCCTCGCCTTGCGTCCGCTCTCGTGGCTCGGTTCGGCAGCACTGGACGAACTCAACGCCGCCCGGGCCGAGGCGATCGGCGATCCGTCGCGTCTCGCTGCGGTGTACGCCGGCCTGGTGCGCGCCGGGCATCCGCCCACGGCCGACGAACTCGGCGGCCTGGTCTCAGCCGACCCGGTCGCGGCCGCTCGCTTCATCCGGCTGCTCACGCCGGCGGTGGCCACCGAGCCGCCGGGCATGGAGTTGCAGCTTCCGCCGATCCGGCCCGAGAAAGCCGCGGCGGTGGCGCAGGCCGCGCGCATTCCGGATGCGTGGCGCCCGCAGCTGTGGCGCTGCCTGCAGGCGTTGCCGGCCAACGCGCGCACCGAAGCGGGTCACCTCGTCGCCCTGCTCGGCCGCCAGCCGCAGGCCGAGGAGGAAGCCGGCTTCCTGGCCGCGCTCGAGCATGCGCCCGAAGACGCGGCCGTCGCTCTGCTGCGCCTGAAGTCCACGAAGTTCCCGATCGACGCCGGCTTCCCGCAGGACCAGGCCGGCTGGTGCCTCGCCTGGCGCGCCCGCTTCAAGGAGCAGGGCCCGGCCGCGCTGATTCACCTGCTGCCCGAGGGCCCCGGCTGGATGACCGTGCTCGGCAAGGAACTGGCCGACCTCGTGCCGCTGGCGATGCTCGCGCCGACGCGCCTGGCCACCGAAGTGAGCAAGCGCCGCGCCGAGAAGGGCTACCCCGAGAAGGACATGCTCTACATCGAGGAGCTGGCTTCGGGTGCAATGGCCGCCGACCAGCGGCCGCAGAGCAGCAAGGTCGCGCCGATCGTGCTGCAGCAGATCATCCAGCGCTGGCCCCCGTGGAACCTCTCGCTCGGCGATCACGTCTGGCTGTTCGGCACGCTCGAGCGGCTCGAGCTCGAAGAGGCGCCCGAAGCGCTCGCCGTGATTCTCGACCTCGGCCGCAAGACGTTCGACGAACTGCAGGGCCTGGAGCAGGCCGAGTTCGACGAGCAGGACATCGCGCGCGAGCGCTACTACAGCGACAACCAGCTGCTGCTCGTCGAGATTCTCAAGCGCGTGGTCGTGGCGCTCGAAGGGCGCGACTCCAACGATGCGCGCGCGCTGCTTTCCGACATCATCACGAAGTTGCGGCTGCCGGCGCAGGGCCACCTGATTCCGTTCGTCGAGTCGGCGATCATCGCGCAGGGCGCGTGGTCGGTCTCGATGATCGAACAGTGGCTCGACAAGCCCGACCCGTTCGTGGTCGGCGCGGCGCATCGAATCCTGCGGGTGGTGCGCGGCCCGATCATCGACGACAAGCTCGTCAACTGGCTCGGACAGGCGAACCCGGTGCGCCGGCAGCTGGCCTTCGAAACGCTGCGCTTGCGTGGGGCCGACGCCGCGTCGCTGCTGTCGCGCATGTTGCTCTCGCCGGGCGCGCTGCAGCAGATGGCGGCGTGCGCCCTGCTCTCGCGCATCCGGCCGGAGCAGATCGCGCGGCTGGCCAGCGCGGGCACACCGTTCGACTTCAGCCCGCTGGCCGGCATCATCTCCGAGACGCGCGACCGCCGCGTGCTGCGCCATGCGTGCCTCGCGGCCGCCGTGCATCGCGTCGAGTCGGCGTGGCAACCCGTCGCCGAGCGGCTCGTCAACTGGCCCGACGAGGACCGGCCCGAACTGCTCGAAGCGGCCGCGCGGTGCGGCGGCGTGAAGGCCTGCCCGTTCCTGATCCGCGCGCTGCAGAGCGAGTACACCGACGAGGTGCAGCTCGCGTGGACGCACCTGCTCGCCGTCACCGGCCAGGTGTTTGCCTGCGACCCGGCGCCGTGGGCCCTGTGGTGGGTGCAGAACACCGACGACATGACGCTGCCGCGACCGGCCGAGAAGAAGCGCCAGAACGTCGGCATGCGCACGGTCATCACGCAGCTGCCCGGCGCGTTCGCCAGCGAGATCCACGAGCCGAGCAAGACGATTCTCTCGATCGGCAACACCGGCCTCGGTCGCAGCCTCGGTGGCACGATCGCCGCCGGAGCCGCCGAGCGCGCCGCTGCGAAGGCCAAGCGCGCGGTCGAGGAAGCCATGAAGCGTCGCGGCCTCAGTGCGTCCGGCGACACATCCACCACTGCCGCGGCACCCGCTGCCGCTGCCGCTGCCGACAAGCCGGCCGACAAGAAGACCGGCCTGCGGATGCCCGGCCAGAAGCCCGCCGCGGCCGATCCGCCGCCGGCCGACGATCTGCCGGAAGTGATGGCGATCGACCTCGACGAGGATGCGCCCGCGATGGACGCGCTGTCGAGCTTCGTGCAGCAGCCTGCCGGCAAGAAGGCGGGCAAGGCCGAGATCTTCGACAGTCAGGCCCTCTCGCATGCGCTCGCCAGCGAGATGTTCGAGGAGGAGGACGACGTCGCCTCGCCGTCGGAGCTCTTCGGCCGCGACGAGGCGCCCGACGCGGCCCCCGTGGATGCCGGCTCGCAGCAGGAAGGCGGCTTCGACGCGCTCGACGATCTTGATGGCCTCGACGACCTGCCCGACCCCTACGAGCTCTCGGCCGCGATGTCGATCGACGGCTACATCGAGGAGGAAGCCGAGAAGGTCGAGATGCGTTCGATGCCCGGCATCGGCCTCGAGACGCTGGCCGCGGGCGGGGGCGATGCGCTCGGCGGCAGTGGCGCCGGCGCCGGTCCGGTCAGCCCCGGCATGGTTTCCATCGTCGGCGTCGGGTCGCTGATGGGCGACGAGATGTCGCCGGACGAGTTCGAGTCGCTCGACGACTTCAGCGGCACGCACTTCCCTGATGAGGAAATGGAAGTGGCCGCGCCGCCGAGTGCGCGCGACACGCTCGACCCCGACTCGATGCCGCCGCTCGATGACAGCGCGCTGGTCGAGGAGACGCTGGTCTCCGCGCCGGTCAACGATGTCAGCGCGTCGTTCCCGCTTGCCTCGCTGCACGGCAATGGCGTCGGCCAGTGGCTCAGCACCAACCCCGACCGCTTCTACGCCGAGGGCCCCGCGTGGTTCCTCGTCGGCCGGCCGGAGATCGACCGCTACAACTTCAGCGCGCCATTCCACATCGTGTCCGGCGGGTTCGACCTCGTGCTCGGCCCGTTCGCCGGTGGGGGCTTCCAGATGCTGCGCATCGACACCACGCACCACGCGGCCAACACGTGGTGGACGCTGATGATCGAGCGCGCGGCCGAGCACTGCTGGTTCCGCATTGCCGAGCGCGACACCGACTGGCACGCGCTGCACGGCCGCGTCGAGGTCGCGCCGTTGGCCGCGGTGGGCATCTGCTTCCAGGCACAGTCCGACGTCGCGTTCGGCGATCTGATCTTCGAGCCGCAGGAGAAGGCGCCGATGGTCAGCCAGATTCTCGGCCACCGCGGTGGTGGTGCGCGCGGCGGTGCCCGTGGCGGTGCTCGCGGTGGAGCCCGTGGTGGCGCACGCGGTGGCAAGCCGGTGGGCCGTGGTGTCAGCCGGCGCCGTCGATAGCCGCCGATGGGGCCGCGAGAATCACGACGCACTGACGCGTCACCGGGTCGGCTTGTAGATCCAGTTTCCCGCGAGGTCGATGTACCCGACCTTCTTGTCCAGCCACACGGCTGCGAAACCTCCACTGAACACCGGAGCGCCGTCGAACCCGCGGAATGGTGGTTCGGACATCAGCTCGAACTGTGGCTTGATGACCATTCGGCCGTCCTCATCGATGAAGCCGATCTTGCCGTCGATCTCGACAGCTGCACGGCCCTCCTGGAACGGCCATGCCTTCTCGTAGCGCTGGTCGTTGATGGGCAGCCCGTTGCGCCCCACGTAGACGATGCCCTTGTTTGCGTGGGCCATCCCGATCCCGCCGTAGAATGGCCGGACAAACGCTGAGTACCATTGCTGTCCGACCTGGTTCCCCTCGCGATCGATGACCATCCATCTGGAGTTGGTCTCACGCGCGAACGCCCGGCCGTGGCTGAACGGAGCGACGCTGGCGAACTTGAACGGCACCACCACGTTGCCAGCGCGATCGATGAAGCCGGTCTGCCCGTCACGCGTGACGTGTGCAAGTCCATCCGAGAACCAGCCACACCAGTCGTACGTGGCGTCGATCACAAACTCACCCGCCGTATTGATGAAGCCCCAGTGGACGGCGGCGTTCTCGTCACGCTTCCCGGCCGCCATCAGCCCTTCGGAGAATCCGATCGACGCCGGGAGCTGGAGTCCGGGGAATGCACGGTGACCGTCGCGGTCGAACATGACTTCCACCAGATTGCCACCGCGATCCCAGCCGCTCGCGATCATGAAGCCGCACTCGTCCATGCGGATCGACTGGTATCGCGGGGGCACGACCAGGCGACCCCTGGTGTCGATGCACCCACACTGCCCGTTGAGCCAGATCCGGGCCCGCCCGCGGAAGAACTCGCCAGAGCTGTCGTAGGCCAGCGGAATGGCGACCTCGCCATCGCGTCCGAGGTAGCCCCATGTGCCGCCGAGGCACACGGCACACAGGCCCTCCGAGAAGACCCCGGCACCGTCGTACGTTGGCTTGACCACGATCGTGCCGGATCGATCGATGAAGCCGAACTTGCCATTCACGCAAACCGGAAGCAGGTCGTCCGCCCTTGCCGATTGGCAAATGCACAACTGCAGTCCGAGCGTGAGCGCCAGGCAGGTGATGAGTGCCTTCATTGGATTCCCGTTGTGATCGAGGTTGCGGGGGCAGCGCTGGCAACACGATGGTAACGGCGGGCCGACAGGGCGGCGACTAAAGGTGGCGACCGGGGCGACCGATACGGCCGGTACGGGGATGATCCGCTCCGCCGACACTCGACTCGATCCGCGTCCGTTCGCACGCAAGGTACCCACATGACCGACCCTCGCTCGCTGCATCACGTCCGCAAGGTTCACTGCGTCGGAGTCGGCGGGGCCGGCATGTCGGGCATCGCACGACTGATGGCCGCGCGCGGCGTGACCGTCAGCGGCTCGGATCCGGTGCGTACGCCGCTCACCGGCAAGCTGATGGGCGAAGGCATCCGAGTCGACCATGCCCAGGACGGCCGCGCGATCGATCGCGAAACCAGTCTCGTCATCGCGTCCGCCGCGATTCGCCAGGACAACGCCGAGATGCAGCGCGCCGCCGAGCTGCGCGTGCCGGTCATCAAGTACGCCGAGGCGGTCGGCCGGCTGATGCTGGATCGCGCCGGCATCGCGGTGGCCGGTACGCACGGCAAGACCACCACGAGCAGCATGCTCGCCTGGATCTTCAGCGTGGCCGGGCGCGATCCGTCGTTCCTGATCGGCGGCGAGCCGCACAACCTGGGCACCAACGCGCGCCACGGCCACGGCCCGCACTTCGTGGTCGAGGCCTGCGAGTACGACCGCAGCTTCCACCGCTTCGATCCGGTGGCCGGGCTGATCACCAACATTGATGCCGACCACCTCGACTACTACGGCAGCGAGGCGGCGATCCGCGAGTCGTTCCGCCAGTTCGCGAAGGGCATTTCCATCGATGGCCTGCTGGTGGCAAACGCCGACAACGAGGGCTGCCGCGAGGTGATGGCCGGGCTGAAGCATCGCGAGGTGATGACCTTCGGCATGGACGCGTCCGACGCGATGTGGCGGCCCGAACTGACCGACGCGAACGAGACGACCACGCGCTTCCGCCTGCGCCGGCACAACTGGCCGGTCAACGACATCTCGCTCGGCGTGCCGGGTCTGCAGAACGTGGCCAACGCCACGGCCGCGGCCGCGCTGGCCGACTGGTTCGGGATTGATCGCGAGGCGGTGGCCGAGGCGCTGCACACCTTCCGCGGCGTCGGTCGTCGCTTCCACCTGCTCGGCGATTTCTGCGGCGCGCCGGTGGTCGACGACTACGCGCATCACCCGGTGGAGATCGACGCGACGATCCGCGCGGCGCGCCTCAAATGGCCGGAGCGGCAGCTGTGGGTGGTGTTCCAGCCGCACCAGGCGTTCCGCACGCAGGCGTTCTTCGACGACTTCGCCGAGGCGCTGGCGACGGCCGACAAGGTGATGCTGCTCGACATCTACGCGGCGCGCGAAGGCAGCGAAAACCCGATCAACCGCGAGCTGTCGGTGCGCCTCTCGGACGCGGTGTCGCAGCTTGGCACGCAGAGCCTGCACTGCGAGCACATGGGCGACGTGATCAGCGAACTGCGCGAGACCGTCACTGACGACGTCGTCGTGATGACCGTCGGCGCCGGCAACGTCAATGAGGTCGCGGCCGCGCTGGTGCGCACGAAGACGGCGTGATGCGACCAACCGACGCGTGAAATCGACCGGACGCGCGAGGCAGCTGGCAACGGCGGCCTCGCGCGTTCGCGCGTTCGCGTTTGGCGCCCGACTGGCGGCATGCGCGCGCGGTTGGTACAGCCACGTGCCGCCTTCCACGCGCCATGCCATGAGCACGCCTCCCGCTGCTGCCGCCGTCTCACCCGTTGCGGGGCCGTACAGCCGGTACGTCTCACCCGTTGCGGGGCCGTACAGCCGGTACGCGTGGCACTTCCATGGGCGCGCGATGATCCTGCTGTCGGTGTGGGGCGGCGTCTCGATCCACTCCGAGTACATCCTGCTGCGACTGCTCGGCGGCACGCCGTTCCACGTCGCGATCCTCATGGCGGTCGGCACCGCCGGGCTGTTCACCGGCCTGATCTCGGGGCCGATGATGCAGGGGCGCCGCAAGCGGCCGTTCTTCCTGATCGCGGGCGCCGGCGGTCGCACCGGCCTGCTGATCATGGCCTGCGCGAACGATCCGACGGTCTACATCCTCGGTTTTGCGCTGTTCTCGGTCACCGATGCGTTCCTGATCCCCGCGCTGACCGCGTTCTACCAGGCCAGCTATCCGCCCGCGGTGCGCACGCACTTCTTCGGCCGGGCCACGATGCGCAGCGTGCTCACACTGATCGCCGTCTCGCTGAGCGCCGGCGTGATCCTGCAGCACTACCCGTGGATGTTCCGTCACCTGCTGGTGCTGGCCGCGGCAACCGGCGCCGTCGGCTGGTGGCAGATGGCGCGCGTGCGGATGCGCATCCGCCGGCAGCCGTCAGCGCCCGGCCCCGCGTTCGCACTGCCGGAGTCGGTGGCCGACGCAGCCGGCCATGCCACCAGCGGCTCCCCGTTGCCGGCCGTGGGCACGACCTGGCGCGCGCGCAGCCGCAATCCGTTCGTGGCGATCGTGCAGTTGTTCGCGCGCGACCGCCGGTTCTTCATGTTCGAGATGCTGTTCATGTTCTACGGCGTGGCGTTCATGATCATGAACGCGGTGATCCCGCAGTACCTGATCGACTCGTACGGCATCAGCTTCGCCCAGATCGCGACGGCGCGCGGACTGCTGTTCCACGCCGCGCTGGCGTTCGGCGTGCCGCTGGTGGTCGGCCGGCTCGGTCATCGCTCGCCGATGGTCGTCTGCGTGTGGGCCTTCAGCGGACTCGCGCTGGTGCAGGTCGTGATGATCGCGGCGCCGATGGTCGATCGCGCGCTCGCCGCCGAGGGCTCGCTGCTCGCGCCGTTGATGGTCGAGACCGGCGGCATCCTGGTGCTCTACGTCGGCTTCCTGATGTTCGGCCTGTCGATGTCCGGCGTGCACGTGGTCTGGAATCTGGCGAGCATCTACTTTGCCGGCGACGACGAGCCGACCGCCTACCAGGGCGGCCACACACTGCTGGTGGGCGTGCGCGGCGCGACGGCGCCATTCCTCGGCGTGTGGATTGCCGCGGCGTTCTCGCCCGCGACCGCGTTTGCCAGCGCGGCGGTGTTGTTCGTGCTCGGCGCGATCCTGATGGGACTGATGGCGCGCTTCGACAACCCGCCCGCCTACTCGACCGTGGGCCACCAGTGATCGAAGTCGCGCGCGAGCCAGTTGGCGAGGTACGGCGGCAGGTCCACCGCGTCACACTCGTGCAGTCGCGCGGTCACGCCGGCATCGGCGAAACGCTGGATGCCGCTGCGCGCGCCGGGCAGGCCGAGCAGGTCTGACGTCGAGTGCGCGTCGTAGATGCGCACCTTGCCGGCCAGCTGCTTGATGCGGTCCAGCGGGAAGCTCCGCGTGTCGAGCGGCGCATCCACCAGTAGCGCCGTGTGAATCGAGTCGGGCTCGACCATCGCGGCGCACAGCGCGACGTACGCGCCCTGACGGTAGCCGCCGACGAGAACGCGATCCCGCCGGATCCGCGGACCCAGTGTGCGATCGGCCTTCAGGTTCTGGATCGTCTTCAGCACGCCCAGTTCCGACCAGGTGGACCAGCCGCGTCCCTGGCCGTTCGCGCCCATCGCCGTGGCCTCCGGACCCTGCAGTGCAACCAGCACCCAGTTGCGCTCGCGGCACACCGACGTCACCTGCTTGAGCGCGGTCTCGGCGTTGCTGCCGGTCTCGTGGCACCACACCAGCATCGGCCGGTCCTTCAGGTCGCCCGGCGTGTACACGCGATACTCCAGCGCCCGCGCGTCGACCGCACGCGGACCGGCCAGCCGGCGACGGATCAGGTCCATGGCGCTGCGATAGGCATCGGTGTCGCGCAACGGCTCCATGTCGGGGTCGTTGGTCATGTTCGCCAGATCGCGATACACCTTCGCGGCCTTCGCGGCCGAGAGCAGATGCTGCTGCGCGAGTTCGAGCTTCTCGTCGTGCTCGGCCCCCTCGAGCGTCTTGCTCCAGCGCGAATAGCAGCACGCCAGGTGGTACCAGCCTTCGCCTTCGCCGGGCCACTTGCGCGTCATCTCGATGAACGCCAGTTCGGCACGCTCGTACTGCTCCTGGTCCAGCAGCTTGTAGGCATCGACCACCGCCTGGCGGAAATCGCTGTCGTCGTCGGCCGTGGCGATGGCCGGCGGAGCGGCCTGCAGCAGGGCACCGACGAGCAGCGTCAGCGCAAGCAGGAGACCGGGACGTCGTGCGGGGTGCGGCATGGTGTGCGGCGTGACGGTGACGCGAGTGCAACCAGATGGTGCTAGGCGGACGCGGCGCGATCAATGGTGCTGTGCCGGCCACGTCCACTCGTCGCCGTCGGCCGGCACGACGAAGCCCTGCGCCAGCGCATCGCGCCGCAGGTCGCTGTCGGCGTCGGCCAGCGGGTTGCTGTGGTTGAGGTGGATCAGGCCGACGCGGGTGCCAGCCGCCACGGCCGGTGCGAGGGCCGCCATCGTGGTGCGCGCGAGCGGGTGCGGGATGGTCGCGAGGTCGCGACCGGGCAACTCGTCCGGCGAGCCGAACGTGGCATCAACCAGCGCGACGTCGCAGGCGGTGGCCAGCGCGACCACGTCGTCGGTCCAGCGGTCGATGTCCGGACAATAAAGGAGGCCGCCGCGCGGGCGGTCAGATGCCGTCACACGCCACGCGACCACATCGGCAAACTCGCTGCGATGAACGACCGCATGCGCATGCAGCGCGAACGGCCCGGCCTCGCGGGTGGTGCCGGCTGGCACCTCCTCGGCGCGCAGGTGGCCGAGTTCGAATGCCAGGCGTGCCGGCTGATGCTCGCGCAGGAACGCATGCACCGCTGGCGTGGCGAACACCGGCAGACCCTGCGCCGCCGAGACTTCGCGGCCGAACAGTCCGAGGCCGATCCAGTGTCCCCAGTGGACGTGTGTGATCGCCACGGCGTCGCAGATGCTGCTCGGCGACCCGGGCGGCAGCGCGTCGTACTGCCGGGCCAGGTCGGGCGACGGATCGATCAGCAGCCGGTAGCCGGTCGCGTCGTCGGTGAGCAACACGGCGGCGGCGGTGCGGCGGCGGGTCGGATCGAGCCGGGCGGCCTGGCAACGCGCGCAACGGCAACCGAACTGCGGCAGTCCGCCGTCCTGCGCGGTGCCAAGGAATCGCAGCGAGGTGGGCATGACGTGTCGGCCGCGCGTGGTCGAGTGTGGCGCCGGGTTACTTGCTGGCGGCGCGGCGCGCAACGGCGTGCGTCGCGAGGTGGCCATGGTGGCGGCGCCGACGTGCGCGCGGAAGATCTCAAACATACTCGCCCACGTCGGCGTAACATGTGCATCACGCGCTGGACCTCATGACCATCCATCTCCGGCCAGACTCGATCCAGTCGCGTCGCAAGCCGGTGACCGGGCAACCGCAAAGCAAGGAACCGAGCATGAAGACCTCCACTTTCCCGATCGTCCTGGTGGCCTGCATCCTGTCGGCGCTCGTCGCCGTGGCCGCTGCGAGCATCATCGTTCCGCCGGCGCCGGCCAACACCGCTGCTCCGACGATCACCGGCCTGTCGAAGGCCGAGGTCGAGTCGCTGCTGAGCGCGCAGAAGGCCGAGTTCGACAAGCAGCTCAAGGACCAGCAGGTCGTGACTGTCGTGTCCGATCCGAAGCCGGCCACCGACAACGCCGGTGCCGCGCTGCAGGCCAAGGACGACGAGATCGCCGAGCTGAAGAAGAACCTGGACGAGACGACCGGCCGCCTGCTGGCTCTCGAGCAGCGCTTCAACGAGTACGAGGCGAGCGAGCAGCGCCGTCAGCTGGACAACCTGCAGGACGCCGGCCGCGGCATGATGCGCCAGGGCATGGATCAGCTGATGGAGCGCGCTCCCGAGCTGATGCAGCAGTTCAGTGGCCGCATCACCGACAGCCTCGCCGAGCGCCTCGGCCTGGACGACAGCCAGAAGGAAGCCTTCGGCAACCGCATGAAGACCAACATGGAGAGCTTCCTCGACATGATGAAGAAGGTCCAGAGCGGTGAGATGACGCAGGAGCAGGCCCGCGAGGAGATGCAGCGCGTCCAGCAGGAGACCGAGGACGAGATGCGTCAGACGCTGACCCCGGAGCAGTTCGAGAAGTTCCAGCAGGGTGGCGGCGCCAACTTCTGGCGCCAGGGCCAGGGCGGCCAGGGTGGTAACGGCGGCGGCTTCGGTGGCTTCGGCCGTGGCAACCGCAACCGCGGTGGCAACGGTGGCGGCAACAACAATGGTGGCAACGGCAGCGGCGACGGCTTCTGAGCCCGGTTGCGACTGACGAACACGACGTGGGAGGCGCTCGCAGCGCCTCCCATGG
>JBFWQT010000028.1:0-27861 GCA_050249295.1 Planctomycetota bacterium | reverse complement strand
CACTGATGATGACGACGCACCCGAAACGGACGACGACCAGGCGAGCCGGGGACGTCAGTCCCCGGAGGGGAATGATGGTGAAGCTCATGACGTCACCCGCGACGCTCACACCAGTTCCCCTCCGGGGACTGACGTCCCCGGCTCGCCCGGCTTCTCCCTCGTTGCCTTCGCCTCGAACACCCGCGCGCACCTTCGCACCGGCGCCCGCTGGTTCGACGACCACGCCGGCGCCGTGCTGCTCGTCGCCGCGATGGTCCTCGTCGCGATCGGCTCCGTCCTGATCTTCTCGTCGTCGTCCAAGGTCGCGATGCTCTCGGCCGCCACGCACGACCCGGCGTTCTTCCTCAAGAAGCACCTGCTGTTCGTCGGCGTCGGCCTGCTCGGCTGCCTCATCGGCTTCTGCACGCCGCACCGGCTGCTGCAGAAGCGCGCCGCCATCTTCTACATCGGCGCCATTGTGCTGCTCGTCGTCGTGCTCATCCCCGGTCTCGGCACCGCCTTCAACGGCGCGCGCCGCTGGTTCCGCTTCGGCATGATCGGCTTCCAGCCCTCCGACTACGCCAAGCTCGCGCTCGTCGTCGCGCTCGCGCACCACTTCTCGCTCGGCCGTGTGCGCCGCCTGCTGCCCACCTTCGAGCGCGGCTTCATTCCGTTCGTCGCAATCCTCGCGCCGGTCTGCGGCCTGATCCTGATCGAGCCGGACTTCGGGACCACCCTGTTCCTCACCACGGTCGGCGTCTCGATGTTCCTGCTCGCCGGCGGCAAGGCGCGCCACATCGGCATGGCCGCGCTGCCGCTGGTGCTGATCATGGCGATGGTCGTGATCGTCAAGTTCGACCACGTCAAGCCGCGCATCGAGGCGTGGGTCAACCCCGACGCCGACCCCGACGGCAAGGGCTACCAGGTGCGCCAGTCGCTGATCGCGCTCGGCGCGGGTGGCACCACCGGCGTCGGCCTCGGCCAGTCGCGCCAGGCGATGTACTACCTGCCCGAAGAGAGCACCGACTTCATCTTCGCGATCCTCGGCGAGGAGTTCGGCTTCCTCGGCGTGCTGCTCGCGCTTGGCGCGTACGTCGTGCTCGTGCTGGCTGGCCTGCGCATCGCGGCGCGAGCACCCGACCGGTTCGGACAGCTGCTGGCAGCCGGATTGACGCTGCTGATCGGAGTGCAGGCCGCCATCAATGTGGCGGTGGTCACCGCCAGCGTGCCGAACAAGGGCATCGCGTTGCCGTTCATCAGCTTCGGCGGTTCGCTCACGTTCTTCTACCTGGTAGCCGTCGGCATGATCCTCGGCGTCGCCCGCCGCGTGCCCGAAGGCGCGCTCGCACCAACCGGTGACGACGCCCCGGCGAGCGCGCCGACATCGCAGACGTCGCGTACGCCCGCTGCCTCCGCGCGTCGCCCGGCGTTTGCTTTCGCAGCGCACGGCACCGGCGCCCCGCGGTTTGCATCGCGATCGAACGCCGCGCTCAACCTCGCCAGCGATGCGACCGATGAAGGCAACATCCGGGCGCGGGCGACCGATATGCCGATCGTCGTGGACTCACGCATCGTGCTTTCGTCCCGCCGCCTGCCGCTCACCGAACGCATCGACCACGACTCCGACTCCACCGACGCGGCGCGTCGCTCCGCCTGAAGGAATCCGCCATGACCGGCCAGGCCCGCATCAGCTTCTTCCAGGATCGTCGCGCCCCGCAGCGCATGCAGCGCATCTTCCGCGTGGTCTTCGCCGGCGGCGGCACCGGCGGCCACCTCGCGCCGGGCATCGCGCTCGCCGACGAGCTGCAGCAGCAGGCGCCGTGCGTCGTCACGTTCTTCACCACCGGCAAGGCCGTCGAGCAGAAGATGCTCAAGGATGTCTCGGCCGACACCGTCGAGATCCCTTGCGCGCCGCCCGGCCTCGGCCTGAAGAAGGCCTTCCGCTTCGTCTTCAACACCGTTACCGGCTACGCGAAGGCGCTGCGCGAACTGACCCGGCGCAAGCCGCACGTCGTGATCGCGCTCGGCGGCTACGGCGCGCTGCCCACCGCGATGGCCGCGAAGACGCTCGGCATTCCGCTGGTGGTGTGCGAACAGAATTGCGTGCCGGGCCGCGCGACGCAGTTCCTCTCGCGCTGGGCGCGCGTCTGCCTGACGCAGTGGCCCGTGCCCGAGTACATGCTGCACAAGAAGTGCCGTCAGCTGGTGCGCGGCAACCCGACGCGCGAGTGCGTGATGAACGGCAACGGCCAGCGCGCGCTGCGCAAGCTGAAGCTCGACCCGCGCAAGCGCACGCTGCTGCTCGTCGGTGGCAGCCAGGGCGCGCGCGCGCTCAGCAACTGGGCGATCCTCAACCGCGACCTGCTCAAGGGCTACTCGCAGTGGGCGCAGTTCGTGATCGTCACCGGCGCGCACGGCTACCAGACTGTGGCCGCGAACTTCCGCTTCCACGACAACGTGCGCGTGCTGGAGTTTGCGCACGGCCGCGAGATGGGCGACCTGCTGCACGCCGCCGACCTGGTGGTGGGCCGCGCCGGCGCGACGACGATCAGCGAGTGCACGAGCCTCGGCAAGCCGATGGTGCTGGTGCCGTACCCGCACGCGACCGACAGCCACCAGCTGCACAACGCGCTGTACATGGCTCGCGCCGGCGCCGCGCTGGTGTACGACGAGACGCACCTGGACGCCGAGACGTGGCGCGTCGCGATCGAGGGCGTGCTGCTCAACGACTGGGACCGCTTCGCGATGGCCGACCAGAGCCGTCACATGGGCAAGCCCGACGCGGCCGCGATGATGGTGCGCGAGCTGTTGCGGATCATGGGTGCGTCGATGGTGCAGGAGGAGCGTCCGCGCCAGTGGCTCGCCTCGCGCCGCCTGGCCTCGGTGCACGCCGTCATGCCCGGCCCCGCGGCCGCGCTGGAGGCCCATCCGTGGGGCCACCCCGGCGACTACGCCGCCGATCTCGACCTGCCGGAGCGTGCCCGCCGCGCAGCCTGACGTCGGCAGCCGGATCGGCTCTGTGTCAGCGCCCAGAACGCCCGCCAACGCGGGCGTTCTGGCGTTGCTCCGACAGGTGGACAGGCGGTACGCTGGTGGCGCACCCACGGGAGGCCCCCTCATGCGCGAATTCACCGTTGCGGCTGCTCGCGGCGTTCCGGCAGCTTGCCTGATGATCGCGGCGTTGCTGCTCGCGGGGTGTCCCGAGCCGTACCACAATCCCACCCCGTCCAACACCACGGCGACCCCGCCGCGACTCAAGCCGGGCGTCACCGCGATCCACTTCTCGTCGTCGCCCTCCGCGGCCCAGCTGTACCTCAGCGACAAGGTGGACAGCGGGTTTGCGTTGGTGGACTTCGGCAACGGGTCGGTGGTTACGCCCTACGAGCTCGCGTTCGACTGGAACAAACTGACCGGCGTTGACACCGTCTGGTTCCGGGTGCGGTTCGGCGACGGCGCGTGGTCTGACCCGAAAAGCGTGGTGCGCGGGCAACGCGACGCGACTCTGAGATTCACCCCGTCCTCCACTACCGTTCCTCCTGCCAGCAACTCCGCCGGCACCACACCGCCCACCACGGCGGCGGGTGGCGCGCTGGACGACGCCTGGACCAGCGAGGACCAGTAGACCGTCCATCCGCTGATCGTTCTTCATCGAACACCGGCCGCCGGACGGCGGTGTGGAGGCTTCATGCGTGGTCTGAATCCCCTCATGGCGGCAGCCTTGTTCGTTGCGCTGTTCGCCAGTCTCCCGTCGCATCGGGCCGCGGCCGACACGATCACGGCGGAAGATTTGCGCACGCTGATCGCGACTCACACGGCCGAGGCGGAAATGATCCGCATGGTGCGCTCGGCCGATGCGGTGCGCGTGACCGCGGACGAACTCGATGACCTGAAGCGCCGTGGCGCGAGTGACAGGTTGCTTGCAGAGATCCGCGCCCGCACGGCGGAGTTCACGCTCGACAGCGTGCTGCAACTGCTCTCGCAGGGGACGCCGGAGGCCGCACTGATCGACCGCATCCTGCGTGAAGGTCGGCGCTTTGTGCTCAGTGCCGAGAACAAGCTCGCGCTGCGTCGGGCCGGCGCGTCGCTCGACGTGCTGCGTGCGCTCGAGGGCGACTACGTGGTCAGCGGCTTCCGCCAGTACATCGACCCCTTGGCCATGATCGCCGTGCAGCACCCGGCCGAGTGGCGCGAATACGTCTGGTACACGGCCGATGGCGTGACGCTGCTGCTCTCGCCGGAACCGGCCGTTGCCGCACCGAACCGCTTCACCACCGGGCTGCAGATCCAGCTCTCGTTCCTCGAACGTGGCCACTACCTGCGCCGCGCCGCCACCGACATCTACGACGAGCATGTGCGCGCGCTCGATGCGCTGGTCCGTGCCAATCGGCAGTACGGGCTCAAGCCGGTTGGCGACGCGGCGCGCCTGCAGGTGGCTGCGCGCCCGGCAGTCGAGCAGACCTTTGACGTGACGATGCTGGACACCGCGTGCCGTGAGATCATGGTCAAGACGTTCGCCGAGGACGTCTACTACTTCGCCGAGTTCGTCGGCCCGTCGGACCGCTTTGCCTCGCTCGAACCGACCTTCCGGCGGATGCTGGCCACGATGCGGCCGTTCCCGCACCAGCAGCGGCTGACCCGGAGCGCCGACCCGAGGCGCGCCGCCGACGTGCTCGAGATGTACCGCGCCGCGACCGTGCTGGTGTACGTGGACTTCGGCCCCGACGCGCAGGGCAACGCCCGGGCTGGCTCGGGCAGCGGCTTCATCGTGCGCGAGGATGGCTTCATCCTGACCAATCATCACGTCGTAACGCTCGACTCCGACCCGGACGCGGTGCCGCTGAGCATCGAAGTGATCTGGGACGGCGCGGTCACGCCGGGCCAGCCGCGCCGGCGCGTGAAGGTCGAGCTGGTCGACCGGGTGCGCATCGGTTCGCCGCTGGTGGACATGGCGCTGCTCAAGGCGCCGGTGCCGCGCGAGCCCTACCCGACGATTCCGCTCTGCACGGTCAACTCCGGGCTGGTGCGCGAGGGCGACCGCGTGGTGGCGATGGGCTTCCCGCTGCCCGACCAGTTCGGCTTCGGCAACCTCGTGCTCACCGAGGGCAGCGTCTCCAAGCTGATCCGCGTCGAGGGCGTGGCCGGCGCGCAGCCCGACCCCAAGGCGCTGCCGCGACTCGACTACGCGCTGCTCGATCTGACGATCAACCCCGGCAACAGCGGTGGCCCGGCAATTGACCTGCAAACCGGCGGCGTGATCGGCCTGAACACGGCCGTGCCGCACGCGCGCACCTGGAACGAGGTCGAGCGGCTCGACTACGCCGACGTCTCGTTGATCGACTACGCGCTCGAGTACTTCCCGCAGATCCGCTGGTACCGCCGCGACGGCCGCACCGGGCCGCAGGAACAGCTCGAGCTCGCGGCGATGCTGCTCGCCAGCGGCAACCTCCACGCAGCTGGCGTTCAACTCGACGCCGCGCTGGCCGGCGAGGACGAACTCAATCCGGACCAGCGCGGCCGTTTGCACCACCAGCTGTACGTCTGGAACGCGCGCAACGGCAACTCGACGGCGGCGTTGGCTGAACTCGACCGCAGCCTGCGCGAGGCGCCCGATCACGTGCCGGCGTTGCGCGATCGTGCGTACGAATTTGTGGCGGTGCATCAGCTCGACAAGGCCACTCCGTTGGTGGAGCGGATGCTGCGTCTGTTGCCCGACAGCTTTGTGGTTCGCTACGACCAGGCGAACATCCTCTTCACCGCCGGCCGGCTCGACGAGGCGCAGGCAAGTCTCGACGCGGCGTCGCAGATGGGTGGCGACTTCGACCCGGCAGTGCACGTGTTGCGCGCGCGGATTGCCTTTGCCCGCGGGCAGCTTGATGCGGGGCGCGATGCCTGCCGGCGCGCACTGGAAATTGCACCCGACCACATTCCCGCTCTGCTGGCGATGGCGCATTACCAGCATCTCGCCGGTGACGACGAAGGTGCGCTCGCCGCCTACCGCAGCGTGATCGAGCACTTCCCCGAGGAGGCCAGCGCGCTCGAAGCCTGTGGCCGATTCGAGATCACGCTCGGCCGCAAGGCCGAAGCGCTCGAGCACGTCTCGCGCGCGGTGGTGGTGCTCGAAGCCAACGGCGAATTGCCGGCGCCGCAGTTGCTGCTCGATGGCGGCAACCTGGCGCTTCAGGTGCGGGGCAGCGAAGTGGCGGCGGTGCACCTGGCGCGCCGGCTGCACACCTTCTGGCCGGGCTGGCGACGATCCGCCAACGAGTTGCTGGCACGATTCTGGGCGGCGGCCGACTGCGGCGGTCTCTCACGTGCCCACACCCTTGCGGCCAACCGCATCGCTGGCTCCGCCGTCTACAGCTCGCCATACCCGCCTCGGCCGGTGACGTTCGACGAGGTTGTCGCAACGCTGAAGGCCGGCTACACGGTTGACATGCTGCTGGCCATGCTCGAGGAGACCAGCCTCGGCTTCCAGCTGATGTCGCGCGAGACGCTCGACGCGCTGGTGCGCGCCGGGCTCGGTTCGTGGCAGGCCGACGTGCTTGCCACGCGCTACCAACTCGACCAGACCAACGGCAGCAACGCCCTGGCCGGGCTGCTCGAGCTCAAGTTCACCGGCAGCGTTCACACTGACGACCCGGTCGGCCCGTGGGTGGACCTTACGATCACCAACCACGGAACCATCCCGCTGACCGGCATCCAGCTGCGCAAGACCTACTACGACGCCGACAACCACGAACTGTGGAGCAGCGAGGGCGAGTTGCAGACTGCCAGTCCGCTGCTCAAGCCGGGCGAGTCGCGCCGCGTGCGTTTCCGCCTCAACCGCTGGACGGTCCTGTTGCCGCATCAGCTCACCGCGACGACGATCCACCATTTCCAGGTCGAAGCCACCGGCGCCTGCAACGCCACCTTTGTGACCAGCATCGGCGTGAGTGGCGCCATCCAGCCGGCCGGCTACGAACTGCGCGTCGCCAATAACACGATGTTCGCGGTGACCCACGTGCAGTTGCGCTGCGAGTTTCTCGACCAGCAAGGCCAGCCACTGCGAAATGCGGCCGGCCGGGCGATCGTTGACTGGCGCACGCGGTCGATGCAACTCGCACCCGGCGAGCAGTCCGCGCCGATCGTCGTCGCCGACTGGACCAACTGGGATTGGCTGCACGGGCTCGGCATCCCGTCGTCGATGCGATCCGTGAACATGCGGGTGACGGTGGTCGATGCCGTTGCCACCCGGATCCGCTGATCCGCTGAACTGACCGACCGCCTCGGCGACCGGCACGCCCGCCCACCGGCGTGCCACTCCAACACCCGGCACCCCATGCGCATGGTCCGACCTGTCTGGCTCCCCGCCCTGCTGCTGGCCGTTCTGTTACTGGCACCATCCCCGGCGGTCGCGCAGGATCCAACTGTGGGCAGCAGTTCCTCACACGACCAGCCCGTCGGCGAGGTCTTCAGCCTGCGGCTGTTCTCGCTCGGCGGAGGCGGCTACACGTCCGGGATCGGCGGGTTCTTCGACCTCAGCCTGCTCGGCGTCGCCTGGACATGGGGCATGGAGATCCGCGGCTCGAGCAGTTCGATCAGCCGGAGCAAGTCTGCTGAGGGTTTGCCGCTGACCTTCGGCCTCGACCTGCTCAACGTGCAGCTTGGCGGCAACCTGGTCGCACACGGTGACATCTTCTTCGACAAGACGATCGCGCTCGCGCAGGGTGGCAGCGCGTGGACGGCGTTCTCGATCGGCGCCCGCACCGGCCTTGCGGTGTCGTTTGTGGATGACACCAACGGCGACGGCCAGACGATCATGTACTTGCCGATTCTCGCCGAACTGAACCTGCGAATCCTGTTCGCCGACAGCAACCTGTTCGTCGAGGTGCCGTTCGGCCCGGCGATCCGCCTCAACCTGCCATCCACGGTGCCGGCGAGCGACGCGCCCGACGTGGTGTTCCTGGCGTTCATCCGGGTCGGATTCTCGCTCGACGGTTGATCGCGTGCGGCGCCGCCATCAGCCGCCATCAGCCGCACGACATCCGCGACCACGGCTCAAACTGTTGCCGCTCCTGGCCGATGGATCGATCGTAGCCTGCCGAGTCCGGGCCCGACCACCCGCGAGCCCGAGCGACCGATCGTGACCCATGTGACGCGCAATCGCGGTACGCTACGCGCAACCGCTCGCTCCACGTCCGCACTCGCGCCATGATTGACTCCCACGCTCACTGCGACTCCGGCAAGTTCAGCGACGACCGCCACGCGATGGTCGAACGCGCCTGGGAGGCTGGTCTGTCGCATGTGGTGCAGATCGCCATGGTGCCCGACCACGCGCGCGCGCTGCGCCTGGCCGAGCAGTGGCGCGGCCGCATCCGCGTGGCCGCCGGCGTGCATCCGCACGACTCCGCGCAGTGGAGCGACGACACCGAGGTCGCGCTGCGCGACGCGCTCTCGCACGACATGGTCACCGCGCTCGGCGAGATCGGCCTCGACTGGTTCCGCAACTACGCGCCGAAGGAGGTGCAGGAGACCTGCTTCCGCCGGCAGCTCGAGATCGCGCAGGAGTTCAACCTGCCGTTCGTGCTGCACTGTCGCGATGCGTACGACGACTGCGTGCGGATCATCCGCGAGGTGCTCGGCGACCGGGCAGCCCCCGTGGCGGCCGATGCGCGCCCGACCGGCGTGGCGCACTGCTTCAGCGGCGACACGCAGCAGGGTCGCGACTTCATCGACTGCGGGATGCTGCTCTCGTTTGCCGGGCAGCTGACCTACGACAAGTCGACCGCGTTGCGCGACGCCGCGGCGGCGACCGACACGGTGCATTGCATGGTGGAGACCGACTGCCCGTACCTCACGCCGGTGCCGCATCGCGGCAAGCGCAACGAGCCGGCATTCGTGGTGCACACCGCGCAGTGTCTGGCCGACCTGCAGGGCAAGCCGGTGGCCGAGGTGGACCGCATCACCAGTGCGAACGCCGTGCGGATGTTCCGCCTGCCGGTGTGAGCGGTGACCGTGCCACAGATCGCAGGACCAGTTGTCGGCAAGATGCAAGGTGCGCCCAGCGTGCCGCTCGCGAACAGCGCGTGAGGCATTACCCTGGCAGACCAGGCCGATCCGCCTGCTGGCCAGCATCCAGATCACCGGCTGCCTCAACTACCCGCCGTAACGCCGCAGGCTCAAGACCAGTCGCGATCCAGCATGCGGCCCTTCTCCTTCGCCAGGGCCGGCGAGAGCATCACGCGGAAGATTTCCGGGTTGCGCAGGCGCAGGTACTCCTCGGGGAACGACGCGACGGCGGCCTGCGCGCGGTCGCGGATGTCGCGCACGCGCTCGGGCTCGACCACGCGCTGGCCGTCTTTTACCACGGGTCGCAACAGCACCTCGTGGCGCGCCACCGGGCCGAGCACGTAGCGCAGGTGCAGGCGCACCGGATCCACGGCGCGAATCTGCTTGCCGGTCGCGGGCGTCTCATCGGCGGCGTAGAGCACGTCGCCGAGCGGCTCGTTGTGCTCGCCGTAGTAGCGCACCAGCTGCTTGCGGCCGGGGTCGGTGGTCTTCACCGGGTTGGACGAAATCTTGATGCGCGGCGCCCACGCGCCGTTCTCGTGGATCGCGACCAGCTTGTACACGCCGCCGAGTGCGGGGTGATCGCGCGAGGTGATCAGGTGCGTGCCGACGCCCCACGCGTTGATCTTCGCGCCCTGGCGGCGCAGGTCGGCAATCAGGTCCTCGTCCAGGTCGCTGCTGGCCACAATCAGCGGGTCGGTGTAGCCGGCCTCTTCGAGCGCGGCGTGCGCCACCTTCGAGAGGCGCGCGAGGTCGCCGCTATCGAGGCGGATGCTGGGGCGGAAGCCGGGGTGCGAGACCTTCAGTTCGTCGAACACGCGGATCGCGTTGGGCACGCCGCTGTGCACGGTGTCGTACGTATCGACGAGCAGGATCGGATTGTCCGGATAGACCTTCACGTAGGCGCGGAACGACGACAGCTCGTCGGGGAAGCTCATCACCCAGCTGTGCGCCAGCGTGCCGCGCACCGGGATATCGAACAGCCGCCCGGCCAGCACATTGCTCGTGGCCGCGACGCCGCCGATGTAGGCCGCGCGCGAGCCGCTGAGTGCGCCGTCGGGCCCGGCCGCGCGACGCAGGCCGAACTCCAGCACCGGGTCGCCCTCGGCCGCCAGGCAGATGCGCGCGGCCTTGGTGGCGATCAGCGTCGGGTAGTTGAGCGCGTTGAGCAGGAACGACTCGACCAGCTGCGCCTCGATCAGCGGCGCCTCGACCCGCACCAGCGGCTCGTGCGGGAACACCGGCGTACCTTCGCGCACGGCCCACACGTTGCCGGTGAAGCGCAACTCGCGCAGCGCCTCGAGAAATGCGCGGTCGAACGTGCCGAGCGAATCGAGGTACTCGAGGTCGGCGTCGCTGAAGCGCAGCTGCGTGAGGTAGTCGATCAGCGGCTCGAGCCCGGCGAACACCGCCAGCCCGTTGTGCGGCGGCAGGCTGCGGAAGAAGTACTCGAAGCTGGCTGGCTGCTGCGCCTTGCCGCTGCTGTGGTACCCGCCCATCATCGTCACCTGGTAGAAGTCGGTGAGCAATGCGAGCGAGTGGCGGTGCCACCAGGCGTCGAGCATGTCGGTCGGGGTTGCAGTCATCAGCAGGGTCCTTCACCGCTGCGCCGGTCAGTCGCCGATGCCGCGCATCAGCATGTCGGTCACGTCGAACCACACCTCGCTGCCGTCGGTGCAGACCAGGTGGTCGAGCTTGCGCTCACCCGATGAAACGAGCGATTGCCGCTCGAGGGTGCGGCCGGTGGCAAACAACACGTCGTATTCGTCGCTGACGCGCAGCACGAGCCACGGCTGTTCCTCGGTGCCCTGGCCGGTCAGGCGGATGCCCTCCAGACAGCGCTGGTAGAGCATCTTCTCCATCATCGCGTCTTCCTCGTGGCCGAGCTTCTCATGCGCGATCGAGGCCAGCATGTGCAGCCGCGCGCTGAGCAGCATTCCGGGCATCGCCGACGGCACAGCCTGCAGCAGGCCTTCCCAGTCTTCGCTGTCGGCGGCCTGCTGCAACGGCGCGAGCGGGTTGCTGTAGGGGCGGTAGCTCTCATGCTTGATGAGCATGCGCCGCAGCGCCATGAAGTTCTGGCGGGTCGGTTCGTCCACAAACTCCGCGAACTGGTCGAACATGGTCGTCGTCGGTCAGTCGTTGCCAATGGTGTCGAGCCGCTGCTGGATCGCCGCTCGCGCCTCGTCGTTGTCGCAATACTGCAGCGCCAGGCGCAGCGACGCACGAGCCGCGGGCCGGTCGCCCTGCCTGGACTGCAGCATGCCGAGTCCGACGTGCGCCCGCCAGCTTGCTGCCTGAATCGCAATCGCGCGGCGGTAGTCGGCCATCGCATCGGCGGTCCGACCGAGCGTGTCGAGCGCGATCGCGCGATTGGTCAGCGCAGCCGGGTTGTCGGGAAAGATGCGCAACGCAATCGTCAGGTCGTCGGCCATCTCCTGCGGCCGGTTCAGTGCCATGTAACAGAGCGCGCGGGCCTGGTAGGGGCGGTAGTCGTCGGGACGGGCGCGGATCGCGCGCGTGTAGTCGCCAACTGCCTCGGTCGGGTGGCCGGTGAGCGCCAGCACCTGCGCGCGGCCGACCAGCCCGTCGTACGACTCGGGCAGCAGTTCCAGCACGCGCGTGTAGTCCTGGATCGAGCTGCCGTAGTCGCCGAGGTCGCGGTGCACGGCACCACGATTGAGGTAGCACAGCGCGGTGGAGGGCGCGATCAGCACCGCGCGGTCGGCGTCGCGCAGTGCACCACGCAGATCGCCGAGGCGGGCCCGCGCCAGCGCGCGGTTGGTCAGCACCCGAGCGTCGTCGGGCGCAATCAGCGCGGCGGCGTTGTAGTCGTCGAGCGCAGCCTGGTTCTCGCCTTGCGCCAGCCAGCACGACCCGCGGTTGGACAATGCGCTCACAAGGCCGGGGTCGAGTTCGAGCGCGTGCGTGTACGCCGGGATCGCGCGGATCGAGTCGTGCAGGCCGACGTCGAGCAGCAGGCCGAGTCGGAACCAGTCCAGCGCCAGCGCGGCCGGGTTGGTCGCACGATCCGGATTCTGGATCACGTCGCGCAGCGCAGCAGCGTAGCGCTCGACCTCCTCGCGGCGCATGCCGGTGACCACATCGCGATGCGCAATGCCCTGCGCTGTGGCGGCTGCCCAGCGCCGGCGGAACTCGTTGATCGCGTCGTCGGCCTGCCCGCGCAGCTCCAGCCCGAGCGCCAGGCGCAGGCGATCCAGCTCGGTCTCGCCGGCCAGTCGCTTGATGTCGGCCAGACGACTGCGCCGCTCGGCCTCTTCACGCATCGCGTCGTCGCGCTGGCGGACCTCGGTCTCCATGCGCTGATCGTGCAGCCGCTGCATGTCGCTCTGGTAGCGCAGCCACAGCAGCGAGATGACCGACGCGCCGAGCACGAGTCCCACCGCCATCATCGTGGCGGTCAACCCGCGGTGCCTTCGCAGCCAATGCACGAGGCGATCAAGCCGGCCCGGCCGGCGGGCCAGCACTGGTTCATCGTTGAGCCAGCGCAGGATGTCGGCCTGCATCGCCGCGACGTTCGCGTAGCGATCCTCCGGCTCGCGCGCCATCGCGCGCAGCGTGATCGCCTCCAGGTCGCGCGGCACCCGGCGTCGCCCGGCCACACGGCGCGGTCGCGCGAACGCGCCGTTGAACACGGCCTGACGCATCGCGTCGTTCTGCGGACCGGCGAACGGCGGCCGGCCCGTGAGAATCGTGTAGAGGATCGCACCCAGCGCGTACACGTCGGCGCGCTCGTCCAGTGTGTCGTGCTCGCCGGCCGCCTGCTCGGGCGGCATGAACGGCAGCGTGCCGACGATCTGGCCATCGAGCGTGAGCAGCGCGCGCTGCTGTCGCCGGTCGCTGGCCACCAGGCGCGTCGCGCGACCCTGGCGCGCACTGCTGCCGACGCGCGTTGCCGGGCCGCCGGGTGCGATGCGGCCGCTCGAGGTGCGCGCGCCGGAACCGGGCAGCGGCGTGGTGGTCACCGCATCGCTCGCCGCTGGTGTCGTGCTCTGCGGCGTGAACGGCCGCGCAAGGCCCCAGTCCATCACCAGCACCTCGCCGTGGCTGCCGATCATCACGTTGTCCGGCTTCAGATCGCGATGCAGCACGCCGCGGCTGTGCGAGTAGCTCACGCCGTCCATCACGCGCAGCAGGATGTCGATCAGCCGGCGCAGTTCGTAGCTGTGGCGCGAGCGGTCCTGCTCCACGCGCCGCCACGCGCGGTCGATCATCTCCGTCATGGTCCGGCCGATCACGCGCTTCATCGTCATGAATGGCGCGCCGGCATCGTCGGTGCCGATGGTGTGCACCGGCACGATGTTCGGGTGCGTCAGCTGCGCGGTGATCTGCGCTTCCTCGACGAAGCGGGCACGCGCGGTCGGGTCGTCGCCGCGCAGGTACTTCACGGCCACACCACGCTCGAGCAGCGGATCGAACGCGCGATACACGGTGCCGGCGCCGCCGCTGCCGATCTCGGCGCCGAGCTCGAAGCGATGCTCGCCGCGCGCGAAAACCAGGCCGAGTTCGTCGTCCACGACGGCGACGGGCGCGACGGGTGCCACGGGCGGGCGCTCGCCGACCGCGGTGGTCCGGTTGTCGTCGACCGGCGGGTCGCCCGTCGCGATCGTGATCACCCGCGTGCCACTGCCATTGCTACCGCCGCTGTCGGCGGCAGGCACGTCGTCGGGCGGGCTGACCAGGCTGGACAGAATTTCCTCTGTGCCGATCCGCCGCGCATCGGCGCGACGTCGCGGTTTGCGGGGAGCGGGCAGGTTGGCCCCCGGCTCCGGCATGACACGCGCACCTCTCGACTCTCTGACCGGATACTCATCCCGACGCATCAATAATATGGACGCCGGGACCGGAATGCACGCGATTGCGGCCGCTCACGGCATCACGACTCGCGCAACGCCTGCACCGGCGACAGCCGACTCGCGCGCCACGCCGGCAGGATGCTGCCCACGAGGCCCAGCGCCAGACTGAGCACCAGGCCGAGCAGATAGACCATCGGGTTCACGCCGGTCGGCACCGGGTCGAACTCGATCATCTTCTCGGCCGCCTTGATCAGCAGCAGCCCGAGCGGCATCGCAAGCAATCCGCCGATCGCACTCAGGCAGAATCCCTCGGCCATCACGGCCAGCATCACCTGCCCGCGCCGCCAGCCCACGGCCTGCAGCAGGCCGATCTCGCGCGTGCGCTCGTGCACGTTGCTCATCATGGTGTTGAGCACCCCGATCGCGCCGGCCAGCGCGGCGATGAAGCCGATCGCAAACACGAGGCTCTGCAGCCGGCGGATGTCGTTGCCGAACTGTCCGATGAAGTCCTGCGTGGGCAGCGCCTTGATCGCGTCCGGCGCAATGCGGTTGATCGCCCGGACGACCGCCTCCGTGTCGCCGTTGGTCTTCACGAGGATCGCGCTGCACCGGCCCTGCAACTGCGCGAGATCCTGCAGCGTGCGGTACGGCACCACCAGCGCGGTGTCGTTGATGCCGCCACTGCGGAAGCTGCCGACGATGCGCCAGCGCGTGCTGCCGTGCTCGCCGACAACAAACTGCTTCGGCAGGTAGTCGAGGCCATAGGCGCGCAACGCGGTGAGCAGCGACCAGCCGAACAGCACCTCGTCCTTTGCGTCGGGGCCGCTGAAGCCGGGCCCGATGAACTGTGGATCGCGCTGCCGAGTTGCCTCGTCGGGCGGCGGGAAGCCCGACATCATGTGGCCGTCGGGGCGGATTCCGTAGATCGGCAGGATCGCGTTGGTCGTCGGCGCGTCGGCGCTTCCCCCGGTGAACAGCTTGCTCATCGGGTAGTTCTGCAGCTTGAAGCAGAACGGCTCGGCCCACTCCACGCCATCGATCGCGGCGATCGTTGTGGCATGCGAGTCCGGCACCAGGCTGTGATCGAGCCCGGCGGCGGTGGGCGCAATGACGAGCACATCGCCGGGGTAGCCGCGCAGCACGCCGCGGATTGCGTCGAGCAGTCCGTTGGAGATCGCAACGAGCGCGATGACGGACGAGATGCCGACCGCAATGCCGACGATGGCGAACAGACTGCGCGTCTTGCGTCGCGTGATGTTGCCGATGGCGTAGCGGTTGATCTGGAGGAACATCGGTCGGTCGTGTGTGGCGCGCGCGACAGTGTCACACCAGACCATGCGCGGCGCCCGCGCGAAACGGTGTGCCCGCGCCGGTGGGCCGATGGTCACAGGCCGGCTCAGGCAACAAGCGGCCACGCGGGCCGGTCCACACCCCGAGAGATCTCGCGGGAGGTGGTCGGCTCACGTGGCCGCTTGCTACACGCGCGGCGCTGATGCGTGCCGCGCGCTCTGGCTCAGAACGCCCAGCCGAGGATCGCCGTGAGTCGGAAATCCGAGGCGCGGAACCCCGCGGCCGGCTGGTTGTCGTAGTCGTACTGCGCGACAATCGCCAGCGTGAAGCCTTCGCCGAGGTCATTCTTCAGCGTGAGCTTCGACGTGCTGCTCCAGTTGTCGATCGTGTCGAAATCCAGCGTCAGGCTCGACGTGGCCAGCAGGATCAGCGCGTCGAGCAGCGTCGCCTTGAAGTCCACCGTGAACGTCGCGCCGAGGTAGTTGGTCAGCGACGCGCCGACGTCCTCCGACAACGTGAAGTTGCTGCTCAGGTCGAAGCGCAGGAACATCGAATCGTCCACCTCGCGCAACGCCATCAGGCTCGCGCCGACATCAATCACGTTGCGGATGTCCACGCCGCCGATCACGTCGTGACGGATCGTATCCTTGATGAACACGTTGAACGTGTCGGTCAGGAAGTTGCGGTAGGTGGCGGTGCCTTCGTGGAAGCGGCGCGACACCGCCACTGCGCCGGTGCCGCCGGTCTCGGTGTAGCCGAACTCGTAGGTGAACGTCAGCTCGTCCGACAGCGTCGCGCGCTTGAGCGTCGCCATCACGCCGGCCGACACATCCTCGGTGTTGCCGCGCGCCATGCCCAGCGTGGCGGCAATGCTGCCCGACCACTTCTCCGACGGAATCGGATCGGACTTGAGCATGAAGAAGTCGTCCCAGTTGAACGCATTGCCGTCGCCGCTCTCGCCGGCCTCGCGGTAGCGCAGCTTGCCGTCAGCGCTGAACACCGTGATCTCGCGGGCCGCGTCCTTCTTGCTGCGCTTGGCGTACATCTTGCGCTCGGCCTTCAGCTCCACGCTGGCCAGGTCGCCGGGCGCGACCTTCAGATCGCCGAAGCCGGAGGCGAACTCGAGCTTGCCCTTCTCATAGCCCTTGAACTCGGCGTCGGCATGCGCGCCACTGCCGTGTTGCAGCTTGTCGAACGACGCGGAGTCCGGGGCCGGCGCATCCTGCGCTACTGCGGGCGCAGACGCCGCCATCACACACACCACCACCAATGCCGCGAACAGGCCCGGTTGAAGCTTCAGCATGTCGTTGATCCGTGGGTCAGGGTAGAGCGGCGCAGAACCCGGCCGCCAACGCGTCGGATACACAACCCGACGGCGGAATGGAATGCCCTGTGTGCCAGATCCGTCGATCCGTCGCTCCGACAGCTGTCACTCGCGTCACTCACGTTCGAGCGTTACGCTGGTGGAGGTCGTCTCGCCTGCCGTGACCTTCACTGCGCGCGTCACCGTGCGGAAGCCGGGCTTGCTCATGCGCAGGGTGAAGTTGCCGGGCGGCAGGCTGCCGATCGTGATCACGCTGGTGCCCGGCTCGACCGGCGCCGAGTTCTCCTGCGTCGGCGAGAACACCGCCTTGATGAAGTCGACCGGCGAGAACAACTGCTCGAGCTGCGTCGAGCCGTCGAGGATCTCGAACGACAGATTCGAGAAGTCCTCGCCGATGAACGCGCCGAAGTCGCCGGTGATGTTGATGCGCACGGCCCCGGCCTGCTGGATGGCAAACTCCAGTTCGGTGGTCTCGCCTTCCTTCACGACCACGCCGTTCTTGCGCAGCGGGATGCCGCCGTCCTGCTGCACCACCACGTTGTAGGTGCCAACCGCGAGTCCGCTGATCAGGAACTCCGGGCCGTTGATGAGGTGCGAGCCGGTGCCGAGCATCACGGGGCTGCCGTCGGCCCGCTCGAGCCGGACCCAGCCGCGCACAAACGGAATCGCGTCGGGCGAGACGTAGCCGGTAACACGGCCCTTGATGCGCCCGCCGCCGGCCTGCAGCGTGATGTCCTGCTCGGTGGTGTCAGTGCCGACATGGACCGTGACGTCGGCCATCGAGAAGCCGTCCTTGCGCACGAGCAGGCGCCACGTGCCGGCCGCGACCTGGCCGAAGCGGTACTGACCCGACGCGTTGGTGCGCTCCTCCTCGGAGATGATGCTGCGCACCGGGTCGAACGCGCCGGGCTCGCTGGGCGCCTGGCTGATCGAGAGGTTGACACCGGAGATCGGGTTGCCGCTGGCGTCCACCACCTTGCCGCGCAGCACGCCGTCTTCCACGCGGATCTCGATGCGGCGCTCGGCCTCGCCGGGGCTGATGTAGAAGTTGGTCGGGTGGCGGTTGGCGTTGAGCGCGGCCACGTACGCGCCCTGCGCCACGTTCTCGAATGTCACGCGGCCGTTCGCATCGGTGCGGCCACGACGGATGCCGGCGCCGGCACTGGCCAGGTTGAGCTCGCCGTTCGCGTACGGCTGGCCGTTGCGCTGGACCTCGATCGTCACGCGACAGCCGCCGGTCTCGGCGCCGCCGAGCTGGATTTCGATCGTCTCGCCGCCCTTGATGCGCACCGTCTTGCCGCCGATCGCGGCCTGGCCCGGGTTGGGGTTCGCGCCGGGCTGGATGCGATACAGGCCGGGATCAAGCGCCGCGAACTCGAAGCGGCCCTCCTTGTCGGAGCGCACGTTGCGCGGGAAGGTGCGCCAGCCTTCGGAGCCGATGCCGATTTCCATGTTCGCCAGCGGCTGGCCTTCGGGCGTGAGCACCACGCCACGGATCGTGCCGCCGGCGGTGAGCTCGATGCGCACGCCCGGTGTGTCGGCGCCCTCGTTGACGCGCACGCCTTCCACCTGGCCGCGCGCGTGGGCCGGGTGCGCGCCGATCAGCGTGTACTCGCCCGGCTTGACGTGCTCGATGCGGAACGTGCCATCGGCGTTCGTGCGGGCCGACACGGTGAGGCGGGCCATCGTCTCGGGGTCGCCGTTCGCGGCATTGCGGAAGCGTGCGTCCACATCCTGGCCGCTGCGCGCGAACGTGGCGATGCGATCGTCGGCCGTGACGATCGCGCCTTCGACGGCCGCACCGGCCGAGTCGACCACCACGCCGCTGATTGTGCCCCCCGCCGAGAGCGTGATCAGCAGGCCGTCCACCGACTGGTCGCGCACGACCTCGAACGGCTCGCTGCGCGTCGGCGCGCTGTTCGAATCCAGCGCCTCGACCTGGTACTTGCCGGGAATCACGTTGGAGAAAATGAAGTGGCCGTCGGCGCGCGTGGTCAGCGCCCACGACCCCTTCTCGGCCGCGTTGAACAGTTGCGGCCCGGCCGTCTCCTCGCCCGCCGCATCCGCCGGCCGCAGGAACACACTGAAGCCCGGCATCGGCGGCGTGCCGTCGGCATAGCGCACGTCGCCTTCCACGCGCATCGCCCGCTTCAACTCGACCTTGATCAGCGTTCCGTCGGTGGGAACGCCGACCGCCGTCTGCGGCAGGAAGCCGACCGCGTCGACCTGCAGGTCCACGCTCTCGGCGCCTTCCGAAATGCCGCCGACCGTGAACAGGCCGAGGTAGTTGGTCTTGACCTCACGCTCGCCCCACTCGGCAACCTGCGCGATCATCTTGCCGTCGGCGCCCTTGACCATCTCCACGTGCCGGGCTTCGGCGCTCTTCACGCCGAAGTCGCGCTCGCCCTTCACATGCACCAGCGGCGTGATCGTCGCGCCGGGCACCGGCTCGCCGGCAAAATCGACCACCTTGCCGGTCAGCACAAGGCCGCGCCGCAGGTCGATCGTCAGCTCGGTCAGTGCGTTATTGGTGACGTCGATTTCGTACTGTTCGCTGGAGAGGTAGCCGCGCTTGCGCACCTTGACGAACCACTTGCCGGCCGGCAGCGGCACGTACAACACCTCGCCCTGCGCATCGGTCCGGCGGATTGCATCGCCGATCTGCCGGCGGACGCGCCACTCGATGTCCTTCGTGTCCCACAGGCCGTCCCACTGATCAGTGATGCCGAGTTCGTTCATCTGCTGCTGGTTGAGCACGCGCACCAGCGCATTGAAGACAGGGAACGTCTGCCGGTCCGGAATCGGGAAGTGCTCGGTGCCGTCGGGCGAGACCTCCGGGCCAGGCACGAACTGCGCGGCGACCGGCTCCTCGGGCGTGTCGGTGAGCACGGTGACGCGCAGCCCGGCCAGCGGCTGCAGAACGATCGGCGCCACCTCGGTGTTCTCGCGCGCCTTCGCGTCGGCCGGTTCCGACTGGCCGGGCTGGTGCTTGTCGTCCCATGCGGCGACGCGATAGCGCCCCGGCGTGTTCGGCGCGCGCAACACGTAGCGACCCTCGTTGTCGGTCGTGCCGCTGCCCGGCATGTGCTTCATGCGCTCGGTGGCGAGCATGCGCGCACGCGCCTCCAGGCCCATCGAGTCGGCGTCCGGCGGCGTGTCGGTGTCGGCGCTGTCGAATGCCGAGACGGTGCCCTGCGGCTTCGGAGCACCCGGCAGCTTGAACGCCGGCTCCTCACCGGGCTTGCTCGCGTCGGCGAGTTGCACCTGCGCACCGGCGATCGGCGTGCCGCTGGCGTCCACCACGGTGCCGGTGAAGCGGCCGGCCGGCGTGACGCGCAGTTCGACCTCGCGCTCCTCGCCGGGGTTGAGCGTGAACACGGCGGTGGTCTCGCTGAGGAACTCCGGCCCCTGCGCGACGATGCCGTACATGCGCGGCGGCACATCGCGGAACTCGAACGTGCCATCGTCGGCCGAGGTCGCCGTCCAGTGTCGGCCGGCAGATTGCGTGTCGTCGCCGGTGATGATCGCGGCGCCGGTCGGTGCGTCACCGTTCTCGTCGTCGTTGCCAGCGGCCACGTTGCCGGCACGGCGGACCACATCGCGCGCGAGGATCAGCGCGGTCATGCCGCGCGCGGTGTCCTCGACGTTGAGGTTCTTCGGTTCGTCGATCGCCTTGAGGATCGCGGTCGCGCCGGTCCAGAGCTTGCCGGCTTCGTCGAGCAGGCGGATCAGGCGGGCGAGGTCTTCGAGCTTGCGCGCGGCGGCTGTGCGCTCGGTGGTGCTGGTGCCCATGTTGCGTACCACGGCGCGGCGCTGCTCCATCAGTTGTTCGCGCGCGGTCGTGATCGCGGCCTGCTCGTCGTCGGATGCGGCCAGCAGGCTGTTGCGCGCCTGCTGGTAGGTGTTCGCATTCCAGACCCAGCGCGTCGCATCTTCGGCCAGCGTCACGGTCTGGCCCGGCAGGCGGTTGCCGGTGGTGCTGTCGATGACCACGCCCCGGACGATCGCGCCTTCAGGATCGCCGCACGCCGTCTCGCTCGGCGAGATGCGCGTGCCGCCACTGCTGTCGCTGGTGCTGCCGTTCGCCCCGTTCGATGCGGCGTCCAGTGAGGTATTGGTCGCGCCGTTGTCGCCGCTCGCGTTGCGCAGCGCGCCGTTGCCGCTGCCGATGCCGTCGCTGCCTGCGTGGTTGCCGGCGGTGCGCGGCCCGCGGCCGGATCCGCCGGGCACACCGAACGTGTCGGTGAACATGGCGAGGTACACGACCACGGCCATGCCGACGGCGAGCAACACAACAAGGAGACTGTAGTAGCGGGTCTTGCGCATGGTGACGGCGGCGGATCGGATCGGCGGCGGACGAAGTCAGGCAGGCTGGCGGAGGCGGATGCACGCGATACAGCGGCATCGTCCCGTAACACTGTACGCAGCGACGCTGTCAGCCGTTGGCAGCATCACTCGCCGAGAAGGTCGATCACGCGCGCGGTACCGAACGGGCAGCCGGTGCCAGCGACGGGGAACCAGACCTGCGCCTGGCGTTCGGCATCGTTGATCACGGCCAGCGCGAGCGGGCCATGCGGCAGGCCGGCGCGAACCAGCGTGCCGCGCGGCTCTGGCGCGCGATCGCGGTCGAACCTCCAGGCGCGTACTTCACCGGCGGCGTCGGCGGTCATCATCAGGCCGGAGTCGCCAGCGTGCACGATCTTCACGATCGCACGCGCCGACACCGACTCGAGCGTCCAGCGCGTGCGCCACTGCGCCGGGGCCTCGGCCGGGCCGGCAATGCCATGCACGCGGCCGCGCGAGTCGCCGACCAGCAGCATGTCGGCCCGCGGCGTGAGCACCAGCGAGGTCACGCGGACGGGCTTGCCAGCGGCGTCCGGTGGAACGGCAATCGTCCCGCTGAGTGCGCCGTCCTCGGCCGCGAGCACATCCACCCCGCCGCCGGCCTCGCGCGGACGGAACAACAGGCGATGCGCGGCCGACCACGCGGCCACCGCGCCGGCATCCGACGGGCCGACGCGCGAGTAGACCGTTTCGGCGGCGAGCGACGCGACCGCATCGCTGAGCACCACGCGCGTGACGCGCGCCTCGGCCGCCACGAAGAACAGCTCGCGACCGCCGACATGAACCAGCAACGATGCGGCGCCCTTTGCGCCGGTGTCGATCAGATCCCAGCCGCGCGGCCGTCGGCGTTCGGAGTCGGGCTCGACGGGCAGCGGGCCGTCCTCGGTGCCGGTGTGCACCAGCAACTGCCCGTTGGTACAGGCGATGAACGCGCGCCGGCCGTCGGGCGAGAAGGCGACCGCACCGGGCGGTGCAGGCGTGACGAGGCGCTGCGGGTGCCAGCCCAGCGCACGATCAATCACTACAACGGCGGCGCCATCGGTGACGAGGCAGTGCTGGCCGTTGCGCGAGACCGCGATGCGACACGAGCCGGAGAGTTCGGGCGTGACGATCGTCGGCAGCGCAGGTCGGCGATCGAGCACCCACAGCCGGCCGTCGGTGTCGAGCCCGGCCATGCCGCGCACGGTCGTCACCAGCCGGCTCACGCGCGTCGGTGCGACGGTTGGCGCATCGTCGGTGCGCGGCGCACCGCTCACCGGCAGGGCTGTGGAATGTTGCGCGCAGAAGCAGCCGGTCCCGAGCGCGAACGAATCGAACCCGCCGGCACTGCCGATCCAGAGGCGGTTGTCGGCGTCGAGCGCGAGGCCGCCGCAGATGTCGTGCGGCGATGCGAGCCGGTAGCGCATCGAGAGTCGCGCGTCGCCGTCACGCTCGTCGCGCAGCACATCGAACACCGCGACACCGGCATCGCCGAGCACCGCCAGCGTGGCGTCGTCCGCGCCGAACTCGACATGGCGGATCACTCCGAGCGACGTGGCGGTGGTGCTGATGAAGCGGTTGGCGGCGCGCTGCATGGCAAGCTGCACGATGCCGACGTCGGTGCCGTACGCGATCATCGTCTGGCCCTCGGCCACCGCACTGAAGCGGTACGGGCTGGCGAAGCGCAGGCTGCGCGGCCGCGGGCCGAACGGCAACGGCCACACCGTGAGCCGACCGATGCTGTCGGTGACCATCAGGCTCTCGCTGTCGGCAATCAGGTTGATGATCGCGCGCGTGCCGGCGCTCTGTCGTTCGATCTCGCGGCCGTCGGTAGCGCGGCGGCAGATCTGGCCGGTCTCGTCGCCGATCAGGATGTCGTCGCCGACGAAGCACACGGCTGTGACGGCGTGGTCGTGCAGGATCACCGGCGCGGTCTGGTCGCGCGCACCTTCGCGCACGTCGAGCAGCAGGATGCGCCCGTTGGCGGCACCGGCGAGCATGCGCGTGCGCGTGGCGTCGAGCGCGATGCAGGTGATCACGTCGCCGGTCGGCAGGTAGCGCAGGCTGGTGTCGAGCATCGACGCAAGGCGGCGTTCGAGCGCACGCAGGAATGGCTGCGAGGACGGCGTGTCGGGCAGCGCGGCGGCCTGGCGCAGGCGCAGACGGGCAAGTTGCGCATCATGCTGCGCGAGTGCCGCGTCGGCCTCGGCCAGCAGCGAGTTGCGGCGCATGGCGAGCCGCGCGCCCGGGTCGTCGAGCCCCCGTGGTGCCGCCGCCAGCTGCGCCACCTGGTCGCGCAGTGCCGCGGCATCGTTGCGTGCCGCGTCGCGCTCGGCCACCGCGCTCCACACCGCGTAGCCGCCCAGCAGCGTGGAGAGCACGATGAACACCACCGCCACGATCGCCGCCTTCATGTTGCGGCGCATCCACTTGCCGAACAGCTGGCCCGGCGTGTAGCTGACGCTGGTCAGCGTGCGGCCGTCGAGGTAGCGCTCGATCTCGGCCGCGAGGTCGCGCACGGTCTGGTAGCGATCCTCCTTGCGGAACGCCATCGAGCGCATCACGACTTCTTCCAGCTCGCGCGGAATGTTGCGCTCCGGCGCCCGCCGGGTCGGCGGATCAAACCGGCCGCGACGCACCAGCTTGATCAGCTTCGGCACATCGTTGCCGGGGAACGGCGGCTCGAAGGTGAGGATCTCGTAGAGGATGCAACCCAGCGCGTAGATGTCGCTGCGCTCGTCGAGGTTCTCGAGTTCGCCGCGCGCCTGCTCGGGCGGCATGTGGCCCGGCGTGCCGACGATGCTGCCGGCGTGCGTCTTGACGAGGCCCTCTTCGCTGCGGTCGCTGGTCACGTCGAGACGCGTGCGCACCTGGTCGGGCCGGCCCATCACCTTGCTCAGGCCCCAGTCCATCACCAGCACTTCACCGTAGCCGCCGACCATCACGTTCTCGGGCTTCAGATCGCGATGGATCACGCCGCGCGAGTGCGCGAACGCGGTGGCATCGCAGATCCGCAGGAAGATCTGCAACATGCGCGGCAGCGTGAAGTGCCGTTCGTGGCCGGCGTCGTGGTCGCGCGTCTTCTGGATGACCTCGAGCAGCGACTCGCCGCGCACCAGCTTCATCGTGAAGAACAGGCTGCCGTCGGTGCCGATGCCGAGGTCGTGCACTGGCACGATGTTCGGGTGTTCGAGCTGGCCGGTGACCTGCGCCTCTTCGAGGAAGCGCGCCTGCTTGTCGACCGGCGCCGACGTGCCGCCGAGGATCACCTTCATGGCCACTTCGCGGCGCAGGTCGCGGTCGAAGCCGACGCGGATGCTGCCCATGCCGCCGCGCGCGATCTCCTCGATGCCGAGGTAGCGCGCGCCGCGGCGCAGGTCGCCGGGCACGGGGGGCGTCCACTCGGGTCGCGCCGGGTTGGTCAGGTCCACGGCCGCCGACACGCCGCGTGTGGCCGAGACGAAGCCGGCGATCGACTCGTTGGCCGGGTGATCGCTGGTCACCTCGCTGCCGGACTGGCCCGCTTCGCGCTGGCGTCCGGCAATCAGCATCGCCGCGCTGAACGATGGCGAGGGCGGCTCGATCATCGTCGGCGCGTTGCGATCCAGGTCGTCGTCGTGGTCGTCGTGATCGTCGTCGCGCTCACGCTCGCGCGTCTTGCCGCGCGAGTCGGTCGGCGACGGGCGCGGCATGATGTCGGTCGCGGCACCGGCCACCGCGGCTGCTGACGCGGCGGCCGCAGGCAGGACATCGGGCGGTTGCGCACTCACGCCATCGGGAACCCGTCCGGACGGATTGCTGCTGCGCAGCTCACCGAGCTTCTGCGTGCGCCGCACCGGCTTGCGCGGCGCCGGAACCGCAGCGTCGTCCGCACCGTCGGCCGGGCGGGCGTTGCCATTGTCCGGCCGGTCCGGCCTGTCCGATCTGTCCGGCGAGTCGGTGGGCATCGGAGGTCAGCGTTCAGCGGATACGCCAGTCTACCCCAACCCGGCGCGACTCACACCCGCGGGAAGGCGGGACCGGCAGCGCGCGGACGGACGCGACAAGCGCTGCGCGATCGGAAGGCTCCCTGAAGCTTCACATCACGGCGGGTGGTCGACATCATGCATGCTGCTGCTGCGTGATTCAGACCGGCACATCTGCTACCTGCCGGTGCGGCCCGGTTCGAGTTCGCGATGAAGACCTGCACTCGATGTCGATCGGCCTTGCCGTTGAGCGCGTTCAATCGCGCGTCGGGCAGTCGCGACGGACGAGCCACGATCTGCCGGGCCTGCCTGGCCGCGAAGCGGCGTGAGACGCGCGCCAGGCCAGCACAGCGCAACCGGCTGCGCGCCGCGATCCGCACCGGCAATGCCGCGCAACTGAAGCCCCTGCTCGACACCTGGCGCGGTGCACTCGACGACCTGCTGCACATGACAGTGCAGGACTACAACACTGTGCCGAAGCATGCCGGGCACGTGGCGGTGCTCGGCCTGCTGCTTGAACACGGCGCCGCGGCGCACTGGACGATGCTGATCGAGGCGGCGCGCACCGGCAGCCAGGCGCTGGTCGATCGTCTGCTGGAAGCCGGCGTCGAGCGCAACATCTTCACATGCGCGATGGTCGGCGACCTGACGCGGACGCGCCGTCTGCTGGGCCGTACGCCCGACCTTGCCCGGGCAGTCACGCCGGACGACACGCGCCACTACGGCCGCATGACGCCGTTGCACCTGTGCTGCCAGTCGGGGCTCGGCCGCGAGTCGCCGGCCATCGCCACCCGCCTGCTGCAGATCGCCCGCGAGTTGCTCGACCGCGGCGCCGACGTCAACGCGGCCGGCATCTTCTACGGCGGTCTCTCGATGACGCCGCTGGACTTCGTCGCGCACACCGGCGGCAACCTCGCACTGGCCGGGCTGCTGCTCGACCATGGCGCGCGCATCACGGCGTTCACGATGGGCGAGGCACTGGCGCATCGCGGCCGGTCGCGGGACGACGGGTTCCAGCTGGCTGCGTTGCTGCTGGCGCGCGGATTCGATCTGCAGTCGCCGCACGAGGACGGCACGATCCTGCACCGCGCGGCCAACGCGGGCGGCGCCGGGACGGTCGAGTGGCTGCTGGCGCGCGGCGCGGACGCCAACGCGGTCGGGCGGATGGGTCGCACGCCCTTGCACCTGGCTGCCGAACGCAACCGCACGCCGGGCGTGGTCCGGGCACTGATCAGGGCCGGCGCGCGACTGGATGCCACCGACGACGACGGGCTCACGCCGCTCGATGTGGCGAGGCATCACGGCCGCAAGGCGCTGGTTGCCGAGCTGACCCCGCCCGGGCGCTGACCGGCGGGTGGGCGAGTGATCAGCGGATCGTGCCCATCAACTCGACCGTGATCTTGCGCCGTTCGATCTGCAGGTCGTTGCCGTCCTCGTCTTTCGCGTTGGTCACCTGTGCGGTGAGCACCACGCCGGCCGGCATGGCGATCGCGTCGCCCGATTCGACCTCGGCTATTTGCGCGTTGTCGATCTTGCCGAACAACCCGCCGCCGATCTTCACCTGCGGGTTGTCGTGCTCGAGCGCAAACCCGGTGCTGCCGCCGCTGTTGGCCAGCAGGTCGCGCACCGACGGCCACAGATCGTAGTTGTTCTCGTCGAGGTAACCGGGTGGCGGCATCTCCATGTAGAACTCGACGGGCTGCGTGTGATGCTGCGGATCGAGCCGGCCGTCGGAGCCGAAGTAGATCCACGCCATGTGCGTCGCCGGGTCCCAGGTTTCGGGCAGCTGGCGCAGCGCCGCCGCCGCGGGGTCGTTCGGGTCGACGCCCAGCAGGCCGTTCGCGCGGTCCTGCGCGTCCTGCGGCGATTCCTGGTCCTCCACGTAGCTCAGCACCTGCACGTCATCCATGAACAGGCGACCGCCGCGCTGGTCGAGTACGAACTCCACGTGCACCCACCGTCGCGTCGGCACCGGCTCCATGCCGACGACCGTCACGCTGCCTTCCACCAGGTTCATCTCGCGTTCGCCCGGTCGCGGCGGCAGGGCCAGCGTACCCTTGAAGGTGCCGCCGCCAACCAGCACGCCGCCGCGGATGCCGAAGTAGTAGTTGGTGCCGCGGCGGATCAGCGTCGTGTTGGCGGCGCGCTCGATGAAGATATCGCACGACAGGCTCACGCCGTGCGTGCAGTCGAAGCGCGAGTCGGCGTCCACTGTCACGCAACTCGCCTCTTCGCCGAACAGCTGCAGCGCACTGCCGTTGCGGCCGAGCGACGAGATGGTCGCGTGGGTCATCACGCCGCGCACGCCGCCGGTGCCCATCACGGCCTCGGAGCCGGCATCCTCGAAGTGGAAGTGGGTGACCGGCCGGCGCAGGTGGCTGCGCACCACGCCCTCTTCGCGGTACAGCTCGAAGCCGAGTTCAACGGTGGAGCCACGCGACAGCGCAGTGGATCGGGCGCGCCGGATCATCGAGCTGATCTCGTTGGAGTTGGACTCCAGGGCGTTGGTCTTGCCCATGCTGCGGAACATGGCGAACGTGGCGCCGACCATCAGAGCAATGAGCGCCATGACAACCATCATCTCGATGATCGTGAATCCGGCGCCGGTGTGTCGGGTGCGCATGCGCATGTCGCTGGCGGGGCGAGTCGGGTCGATGTGCGAGGCCGCACTCTCATCAATCATACAACGGCGGGCCGCGGCCATGCCGAAGACGCACCGAAACGCATACCGGACGGCACGTGCCGCCCGGCATGCAATGCAGTCACTCAATGCGCCGCTACCTCAGATATCATCGTCGGCCGCGTCGTCGGTCGGGGCCGGGCGATGGGCCGGGTTCTCGTAGGCCTTCTCGACGTCTTCTTCCATCTTGCGGCCGGGCTTGAAGGCGACCACAAACTTCTCCGGCACCTGCACTTCCTCACCGGTCTTGGGGTTGCGCGCCTTGCGCGGTGCGCGGCGCTTGACCTCGAATACGCCGAAGTTGCGCAGCTCGATGCGGCCCTGATCGGCAATCACGGCGATGATCTTGTCGAAAGTGCCTTGCACGATCTACTTTGTGGCGACCTGCGTCAGGCCGAACTCCTTGGCGAGATCGATTACGATGTCTTTCTTGGT
>JBFWQT010000027.1:0-28591 GCA_050249295.1 Planctomycetota bacterium | reverse complement strand
CAACCACAGGGAAGACCGCCCCGACGACGCCCTCTCGCGCCAGTACAACTGGATCTGGGACGTGCTGCCCGGCCGTGATGCGTTCCGCCTGGCGCGCATGGTGCTGCACGGCTACTCGCCGACGCTGTTCGAAGCGGCCAATGGCGCGTGGGACGCGGTCAACGTGGTGACCTTCACCTACACCGCCGGCGGCTCGCTGATCGACTGCACGAAGAACGTCGGCGCGGCATTCGGCGCGCAGAGCTTCGGCGCGCTGGCCGAGGCGCTGGGCGTGATCGGTCGCGACGCGGCCGGCAACGTGCTGCGCCGGCTGGTCGATGCCGTGTCGCAGCCGCGCAATTACATCCGCCTGGCGCTGACCGCCGGATACTTCGCGTACGACACCTTCCTGACGTACGCGCCGATGGAGATCCCCAATCGCGCCCGCCTGCTCGAGATCAACCAGAAGTACCTGACCGCCACCGTGCGCGGCATGCTGATGGACGTGATCAAGGACGTGGGCATCCAGGCGCTGATCATGCGGCCCGAGTTCGATCACCGCGGCCTGCAGCTGTCGGTGCCCGGCGAGCCCGCTGACCTCGGCGCGCTGAGCAAGGCCGACCGCATCGCGCTCGAGCTCGCGAAGCTCGACGTGAACGTCAAGAACGCGTTCATCCAGTTGCTCGACGAGAGCGAACGCCGCCGGTCGTTCATGAAGCTGCTCGGCCTCGGCCAGGAGATGCTGCCCGGCGGCGGCAATCCGTTCAGCCCGGACGGCCCCGGCGTGCCTGCGAAGCCGGAGTACGACCCGCTCGATCCGGACAACCAGGGCGAGGACATGAGCGGCAAGCCCGCCGACGAGAGCGAGCCGATCGCGTGGGCCGTGATCGACGACGAGCGCGTGGCGCTGCATGCTCCGCGGTTCCGCAATGTGGCCTCCGAGGCGCACGTGTCGCCGATCACCGGCCGTCGCATCGACGTGCCGTCGGACGTGGCCGCGTGGGAGAAGATGGTCCACAACGATCCGGCGTTCGTCGCGTTCTGCCTCGAACAGATTGCCAACCTTGCGACCAGCCGCCGCTGAGCCGGCCGCGCGGGTTGAGCTGAGCCGACGACGATGCAAGCCAGACTCCGCGGACGAAGGTCCGCGGAGTCTGGCTTTGTCCGGATCGCGCACCGATCAGCGCCGCCCGGCGGATAGAATGGTGCGCTCCGTCGACACGCAAGAACCGGAGATGCGAATGCTCATCCACCGGCACGTACCCGCCGCGCTGTTCCTGTTGCTGCTGCTCGTGCTCTCGGCGCCTGCCGTCGCCACCGCCGACGAGATTGCGCTCGGCAGTGCGCCACTGCCGGCCGGCGCGCGGCTCGGCGTCGACACCGTCGGCAGGCTGCCGCGCACGCTGCAGACCGCGGCCGTCGGTGGCCTCACGTTCCTGTTCGCCGACCTCGATGGCGACGGCCGCGTCACGCCGGGCGGCAAGGACGGCATCGGCCTCAGCGGTCTGCCGTTCATCGTCACGCTGCCCGCGGCCCTGCTGATGCCCGACGGGCAGTTCGACATTGCCATCTCCGGCACCACGCTCAGCCGCACAGCGCAGCAACTGCCGGTCGACGCCGCGTTGATCGCGAAGGCCGCGTACCTCACGGAGATCCGCATTGCGGGCGGCCTCGTGCCGGTGCTGATTGACGGCAAGATGAGCCAGGACGGCGTGCTGCACTGCGACTACCTCGAGCAGAACAAGGACGCGCAGGGCATGGACCTGCACAACGAGTACCCCGATCGCCCCGGCTACACCGACGCCGGCAAGGCCGCGGGCGCCGGCTCCGACCTGTTCCCCGGCATCAGCGACTTCCGCAGCGCCGTCGATGGCTGGTACCGCTCCGTCTGGCACGGCGCGCCGATGCTGCGACCCGGCTTGCGCATCGTCGGCGTGGCGCACAAGCACAACATGGCGGTGCTCTACTTCGGCACGGGCGGCAGCGGCAACGAACCGGTGATGCATCCGCCGGACGGCGCCGTGAACATGCCGACCGCGTTCGGCGAGCGCGGCGAGGTGCCCAACCCGGTGGCCGGCTCGAACAACGGCATCGGCTGCGGCTTCCCGATCATTGTGCACCTGCCCGGCAACCTGCGCCGCACGAAGCTTGTCGCGGCAACGCTGACCGACGCCAGCGGCAACAAGGTGGCCGGTACGTTCTCGTGCCCCGCGCAACCGGCCAATCCGTCGTGGCCGGGCAACTCCGGCGTGGCCGCATTCGTGCCGGCCGCACCACTGGCGAAGGGTACGTTCACCGCGCGATTCGAAATGGAAGGCCAGGCGCCGTGGGTCTGGACGTTCTCGACCGACGCGACACTCGCGGCCGGCAGCGGGACGCCGGGCACGCCGGATGCACCACCCGCAAGGCTCGCGTCCGACACCGAGGTGAAGCGCAAACTGCGCGACCGGCCCGCGCCGTTGCAGCTCGCCGATCAATCGTTGGCCGACGCGTTCGCGCAACTCGCCGCCACGCACGGCCTGCCGATCCAGCTGGAGGAGGCCGCCGCGGCGCGTCTCGCGGCCGACGGCAAGGTCACGGCATCGCTGCGCGCGCTCACGCTCGGCGACCTGCTCGACGACATGTGCAAGCTCAAGCACCTCGTGGCCACGGTGCGCGACGGCGCGGTGTGGATCAGCGCGGAGCCCGTGGCCGAGGCGCCCGCGGTGCCACAGTTCGAGTCGGGCACGCCGGAGTTCGATCTCTACATGGAACTGGCGAAGTCGGTCGTGCCGCGCGGGCATCACGCGCTGAAGGCCGCGTCGGTCAGCGAGTCGATCGCCGCGCTCAACGAGCAGTACCGCGACAAGGTCGGCAAGATGGTGGAGTATCGGCTGCGCACCGCGCGCGGCGACGACCGCAAGCGCCTCAATGCGATCCGCGAGTTGCTCGGCGGTTGATGCAGATTCCGGAATGCGGCGGCCGGCTCCGGCGTTGAATGATGCGACGATGGAAGCCGCCATGCACAAGAGGTGGGAGGCGACAGACTGATGCGCAGACGCCGACTGGCAACCGTTCTTGTGCTGGCCGCCGTGTGCGCGTTGTCGGCGAGTTGTTCGCGTACCGCACCGGCCGGCGACAGCGGCGCGCAGGGCCATGCGGCCACGGCAACGGACGATGTTCCGCGCCCGGCCGCGCTACCCGCAGGAAAGGCGATCGAGCAGATGGAGCCCACGCAACCGCAACCGATCATCCGCACCGGCGAGGATCACGGCTCGTGCGATCTGCCGAGCCCGCTGCCCGATGCACCGGTCATCAACCGCGACGACGACGCGACGACAGCGACGACTCCTGCCATCCCGCCGATCGACCAGGCGGTGCCCGCAAACCTTCGCACCGCGCTGTTTGCCGTTGGCTGATTCTGGACGCCGGACTCCCGGTTCGGGAGCCTGCCGGGTGTGTGGCGGACGCGCGTGGGCTATGCCGGCGGAACGACGCCGGACCCGACGTACCGCGCGATCAGCGATTACACCGAGTCGATCGAGATCGACTTCGACCCGACGGTGATCACGTTCGAGCAGTTGCTGCGCGAGTTCTTCGCGGCGCACAATCCGTTCAGCACCGGCTACGGCCGGCAGTACATGAACGCGGTATTCTATCGCGACGACGCGCAGAAGGCCGCGGCCGAGGCGATGCGCGACGCGATCTCGGCGCAGAAGAACCGTCGCGTGCTGACGGCGATCCTGCCGGCCACGCGCTTCTACCTGGCCGAGGACTACCACCAGAAGTTCTACCTGCGGCACGACAAGCGCCTCTCCGGCCCGCTGCTGGCGGCGTATCCGGACTACGTGGCGTTCACCAACTCCACCGCCGCGATGCGCCTCAACGCACTGGTCGACGGCTCGGGCACGCGCGAGCTGTACGAAGCCGAACGCGCGCAACTCGGACTGACCCGCGATGGCAACGATCGCGTCACCGATTACATCCGGCGCTTGCCCGGCCCCGCGGCCGACTGATCGGCTTCAGCCTGTCGCCGTCAGCGCCGCCAGTCGGAGAGGTCGATCTCCAGCAGCTGTTCGAGCTCGCGGTTCGCACTCTCCAGCTCGCGCTGGATGCGCTCGCGCGCCTGCGGACTGATCGGTGCGTCGTATCGCCCGCGCTCGGCCGACTGCAACGCGGTTGGCGTGTCGGGCCACGGCACGCCGAGGAAGCGGCATATCCGCTGCAGGCCGGCGGTCGGGTCTTGCCAGAGGTGTTCACTTCGCAGCACAAGCGTGCGCGATCGATCGAAGTGGTGCCACAAGCGACGGATCTGCTCTGCATAGCGGCCCCGGTCGAGGTAGGAGTAGCGTCGCCGTCGCTCCAGGTCGGCGCGGTCTGCGATGCGATCCGGCTCGGCGTCGAGGGCACTCATGAAATCCAGTGGTTCGGCACCGGCCTCGCGCATCATGTTCCAGTGCGAAAATGCACGGTCGGCCGGGTCCCTCAACAACAGAATCCACTTCATTTCCGGGTTGTAGGCCGCCACGCGCGCCGGCACCGCGGGAAAGTACATGTAGGCCGGCGTCGATTCGCCGTGGATGCCAGACGCCCCGGCATCGAAGCAGGCGTGGTAGTCCGCGTATGTCGGCGTCGCCGCGGCGAAGTTGCCGTCCAGGTCGAAGAAGTGCAGTTCCTTCCGGCTGTGCGGCATCGCGACCTGCGGGTGCTCGCGCAGCCAGGCATCCAGCGAGGTGGTGCCGGCCTTCTGTGCCCCGCCCAGCAGGAAGCTCACGCGCACGTCATGACCGGCGGCAGGAGATTCCATCAGACGGATCTCTTGATCAGTTCATCGCGGACCGCCTGCACCGCGGCCGGAAGCGGCTGATCGGTGGCGCCATCGTTGTGTCGCAGCGAACGGTCGAAGAAGGGGGCCTGCACGTCCGGAGCAGGCAGACCGAGGGTGTGCGAAACACTGGCAACTCGCAATCGATATTCCGGCTCATCCAGGTCAAAATTGACCAGCGGAAACCCATAGCGGTCGTGCCAGGCCAACAACCTCTGATTGTACTGGAGCCAGAGGTCCAGGCCCGTTGCCAGCGGAAAGCCGTTGCGATGTTGCAGCGACCGGGCGACCGCCATCGGCTCGCGGAACGAACCGACCAGCCGCAGATCGGGTCGGGCATCGAGCCAGCCCTGCAACACCACCGTCGTTCGCGGATCCTTGAAGCCCCACGCCCGGTCGGCCGGATAGCCGCTGATGATCTCCATCAGCCGATCGCGCGCCGACTCGCTCCAGCGGGGATCGGCAGGCGGGTGATCCCAGCTTCCATGGTTCCCGGCCAGCACATCATCGTGCAGGCGCATGATCACCACGTTCTCGCGGTTGCCCTTCGCGTTGTACGGCGCAACCTCGTTGACGGAACCCAGGTACAGCCCCGCCAGTTGCAAGCTGCCGGCCAGGCAACTGGTGCCGCTGCGGTGCATGCCGAGAATGGCAACAGGTCGGATATCGTCCGGAGATTCCGTCATGCCGGTTGCCGTTCGAAGATCACCATCGACTGCCGTCGCGGGTGATTCCAGTCGCCCACAATCGTGACATTCCACGGCAGGCCGTGCGCGCACCATGCGATGTGGTCGGCCGTGTAGTGGTACGGATCGCTGGCCGGCCAGGTCGTGATGCCGTCAATCACCGGCCGAGGGCCCATCCACTCGGCGTCGGTTGCGCACAGGAAGAACGTGGCAAAGAACCGGCCGCCTTCACGCACGAAGGGAGCCGTGCGGGCGAGGCACAGCCGGATGTGATTCAGCGGCAGGTGTGTGAAAACCGACTGGGCGATCAGCACATCGAACGTCACGCCGAATGGCGCGGGATCGAACGAATCGGTGGCGATCAGGTTGCCGCGCGGCAGCTTGTGTTGCAGGCCGAGCGCCGCAAGTTCCACGTCGTAGCCGGCCTGCAGCAGGCTCTCGGACAGATCGATCCCGAAGTAGTGGCCCGGCTCGAGATGCCGGATAAAATGCACGCCTCCGCGCAGGCATCCACAACCCACATCCAGCACGCGAGAGGTCGGCGTCAGTCCGTGGCTGACAACGAAGTCGAACTGCAAGCGGCCGATCTCATCCCACAGCCCGCCGACCGCGGCGCGATGTTGCCCCTCCGCCACCAGGCCATCGATCCGGGCACGATCGTAGTATCCGTTGATCGACGCGTTCACGGCGCGGCTCGCATACATGAGGGATGGGCGCGTCCGGATGGTACCCTGGCTGGCTGGCTTGCACCAGGCTGCCCGTCCACTGCCCGCACAACACAATGTCGGTCGCGAAGAAAGCCAGCGTGGTCGTGGTCAGCTACAACATGGCGCGCGAATTGCCGCGCACCATTTTCACACTGCACCCGCCGTATCAGCAGAACATCGCGGCGGACGATCTCGAGATAATCGTGGTCGACAATGGATCCGTCCATCCACCGGAATTCCAGGATGACTACCCGGACGTGACGGTGATGCGGATCGACAACGCCACGCATTCACCGGTTCCGGCCATCCGGGCGGGGCTCGGTCGGGCGACGGGCGAGCTGATCGGCGTGATGATTGATGGCGCCCGCATGGCCTCCCCGAACCTTGTCTCCGGCGCCCTGCTGGCCTCCCGGCTGTCTCCGCGCACTGTCGTCACCACTGTCTCGTACCACCTCGGACACGAGATGCAGACCCGCAGCGTGCCGGCCGGATACACCGCGCAGGTCGAGGACGTACTGCTCGATTCGGTGGCGTGGCGAGACAACGGGTACGAATTGTTCGGCATCAGTGTATTTGCAGGATCGTGCCAGAGCGGCTGGTTCATGCCGATGGCCGAGAGCAATGCGTTGTTCATGCCGCGCACGCTCTGGGAGGAACTGGGCGGCTACGACGAGCGCTTCCGTGCACCCGGCGGCGGCCTGGCCAATCTCGATGTGCTGGCGCGCGCGTGCGAGCTGCCGGACTCCGTGCTGGTGAGCCTTCTCGGCGAGGGCACGTTCCATCAGGTGCACGGCGGCGTGGCCACCAACCAGCAGCGTGCGGACGCCACGTGGGACACGTTCCACGCGGAGTACCTGGCGATCCGTGGCGTGCCGTTCTCCACTCCAGCCCGCCGCGCGGTTCTGGTCGGGCAGGTTCGTGCCGAGCACCGCGCGCACGTCCACGCATCGATGGCGTCGCTGACCGGTAGCTGAAGCGCTGGAGACCCGGCGGCGCGTCGTCAGCGGATGATCTTGCGTGTCAGCATCGCGACGAACAGGGCCATCAGGAACAACCCGATGAACCCCTCGAGTATCACCACGAAGCGCATCGCCGAGTCGTGCCGCGCCGACCAGTCGCCGAACCCCATCGTCGTGAACGTTGCCACCGAGAAGTACAGCGCATTCGCCACATCGAGCGAGACCTCGGCGCCGGGCGGGTTCAGCCGCGTCGGCTCGATGTTGTAGACGAAGTCAGCCGGGAAAATGGCGAACAGCGTGGTGAAGAACAGGATGCACAGCGCCATCAGGATGCCGATGTTGTACGGCCGCGTGCCGTATCCGGTGCCGACATCGAGCACCAGCCACTCGAGGCCGCGCACGAAGGCGGGCTCCTTGCTGACGCGCCGCGAGGCCTTGCGGAACTCGTGGTACGCCCAGTCCATCGAGCGGTAATCCTTGTTGTCCTCGAAGATCGAGACCAGCTGGCCGAAGTCGTTGCGCACCGCGAAGTCGAGCCGCTTCGCGACGCTCGCGAGGTGACCGTCCACCTGCCCCTTGTGGATCAGCAGGCGCGGCGCCTCGCAGAGGTGCAGGTTGAGCGTGCCGTCGACGAACGCCTTGCGGATGTCGAGCGGCCGCGCGTGGATCGACTTGAGCAGGTCAAGGCAGCCCTTCACGCGGGTGTGGAAGAAGTTCGACTCGCCGCCGAAGTGCGCGCGATCGAAGTCGACGTCGCCGTTGAAGGTGGCGTTCCAGAAGCTGGCGCGATGCTCGAACTTCGCGCGCGCGAACATCGCGTTCTTCTCGCACCACGTGCTGCCGAAGTCGGCGATCTCGCCGCGGAACACGGCTTCGAACGCCGAGAACGACTTGTTGAACAGCACGTTCGTGAACCACACCTTCTGCTTGAACTCGGCTGCCGGGAACGCGGCCACGCCGGAGAAGGTGCACGGGCGGAAGTTCGCGTTCTGGTGGCAGACGATGCCGGCGCACCACAGCGAGCCCTTGAAGTAGCAGCCGGTGAAAGTCAGCGGCCCGTGGAAGTGCGCGCCGAGTTCGCTCTTCCAGCTGCGCGACTGGCGCAGGCCGTCGAACTCGTCGCCGAACTTCGCGCCGCCGAGGAACGTCACGCGCGCGAACAGCACCTCGTCGCGGAACACGGCCGAGCTGAAGTCCGGCTTGACCAGGATCGAGTCGACGACGTGGACCTTGTTGGCGAACTCCACGCCGCGGCCGTCGAGATTGACGACCATCACGTTCTTCAGCGTCTCGCCGGCCTTCAGCTTCTCCAGCGCATCGGAGGCCGACATCTGGGTGCACGTGGCCGGGTCGATCTCGGGCTGCGGCTTCGGCGATGAGGGGGCGGCCTTGTCGGCGGGCGTCTCGTCGCGCTCGTCGCGATCGCGGTTCTCCTCGCGCTTGCTGTTGCGGCGGCCCGAGCGCACGTTGAGTGCCGGGGCCGCGGCGGCGCCTTCGCCTTCGCTGTCGGCCAGCGGCGTGTAGCCGGCCATCTCGTCGGCGCCGGCGGGGAGCCCGGCATCGTCGGGTGGCGTCACGCCGCCATCGGTCGCGGCCGTCGCGGTGGCCTCGGCCTCGGCCTCGGTCTCCGGCTTGCGATCGGGTTCAGGCGTGGTGGCGGGCGGAGTCGTGTCGGTCATCAAACGTCCGGTGCGAGGTCGGGCATTGAGGTTGTGCCCAACCATTACGCGCCGGATCGGCCTGCGGCAACTGCAACCCGCGAAGTCGTGGCCCCGGCTACTTCGCCTTCAACGCCGCGAACTCTTCCCACAGGTGCACGCTGGTGCGGATGCCGCCGTAGAAGCCGCTGAGGTCGAACTTCTCGTTGGGGCTGTGCGCGCGGTCGTCCTTCAGGCCGAAGCCGAGCAGCACCACCGGCGCATCGAGGATCCGCGTGAACGCCTCGACAATCGGGATGCTGCCGCCCTCGCGGATGAACACCGGCTCGCGCGAGAACCCGCTGGCCAGCGCACGCGCCGCCGCCTGCACGGCCGGCAGGTCGCGCTCGGTCATGCACGGTGGACCGCCATGCAGCACGCTCACCGTGCAGCGCACTTCTGGCGGCGCGATCTTCTCGAGGTGCGCCTGCAGCAGCTTCTCGATCTCGGCGGGCGTCTGGTCGGGCACCAGCCGGCACGAGAACTTCGCCATCGCCTTGCTCGGCAGCACCGTCTTCGCGCCGCTGCCCGTGAAGCCGCCGAGGATGCCGTTGATGTCGAACGTCGGCCGGGCCCAGATGCGCTCCAGGGTGGTGTAGCCCTTCTCGCCGCGCAGGGCCTTCGCGCCGGTCTGGCCGAGGAACTCGGCTTCGTCCATCGGCAGCTTCGCCCACATCTCGCGCTCCTCGGCGGTGAGGTCGCGCACCTTGTCGTAGAACCCCGGCACCGTGACGTGGCCGTTCTCGTCCTGCAGCGAGGCGAGCATGCGCGTCAGCGCGTTGATCGGGTTGAGCACCGAGCCGCCGAAGATGCCGCTGTGCAGGTCGTGGCCGGGGCCCTCGATGTCCACCTGCAGGTAGACGAGGCCGCGCAGCGCGTAGGTGATGCTCGGCAGGCCGGGCGCGAACATGCTGCTGTCGGAGATGATCACCGCGTCGCAGGCGAGGCGCGCGGCGTTGGCTTTCAGCCACGGCTCGAGGTTCGGGCTGCCGATCTCCTCCTCGCCCTCGATCAGGAACTTCACATTCACCGGCAGCTTGCCGACGGTCTTCAGCCAGGCTTCCACGCCCTTGATGTGCGTGAAGACCTGGCCTTTATCGTCGGTGCTGCCGCGCGCGATGATCTGGCCGTTCTCGATCACGGGCTCGAACGGCCCGTGGCGCCACAGCTCCAGCGGCTCGGGCGGCTGCACATCGTAGTGGCCGTAGACCAGGATCGTCGGCGCGCCGGCGCCCGCGCGCAGGTCCTCGGCGTAGACCACCGGGTGGCCCGGCGTCGGGTGGATGCTGGCGGTGAGCCCGATGCCGGCCAGGTGGTCGCGCACGAAGGTCGCGCAGTCGGCCACGATCTGCTTGCGGGCCGGGTCGGTGGAGACGCTGGCGAAGCGCAGCAGGTCGAACAGTTCGTCGAGGTAGCGTTGCTGGTTCTGCTCGACGAAGGCGGCGGGTGCGGCGGCGTTGCTCATGAGGTTGGCGGGTGCGCGGCGTTGGTGGCGGCGTGGCGTCGAATGAATCAATTGTGCGGGCGCATTGCCAGCCCGCCACCATCACACTTGTGCAGGCAGCGCGCCGGCGGCCTCGAGCGCACGTCGCACCGACTCGCTCGGATCGCCATGGTCAGCGATCCACGGCACGACACTGCCGGTGCGTTGCAGTACGGTCGCGAACGGCTCGTCCACGCCGGCCAGGTGCAACGCAATGCCACGGCGCGCGAGCTGTTGGTGCAGGCGATCGAACGCGTCGAGCGCGGCCAGCCGCATCTGATGCGCGTGCGTGATATCGATCACCACCACGTGGCCGGCCGTCGCACCTTCCGGCAGCAGCTCGGCGATGCGGTCGATGCACGGATCGACGGCCGCGAAGTGCAGCACGCCGCTGACCTCGAGCACGGTGACGGGGCTGGCCGCGGCCTCCGCATCGTCGGACTCGCGCAGGCGAATGTGCGTCGCGTCGGCGCCGGGCAACACGGCCAGCCGGCGCACGCGCGGCACCTGCTGCTGGCTCAGGTGGATCATCAGGCTCAGGCCACAACCGACGAGAATGCCCCACTCGAGCGGCAGCAGCAGCGTCGCGCCCAGCGTGACGAACATCAGCACGCGCGGCACCGCACCGACCACCATGCAGCGCCAGATGCGCTTGCGATCGAGCATGCCGGCCGCGACGACGAGCAGCACACCGGCAAGGCTGGCCTGCGGGATGTAGCCGACGAGCGGCCCGGCAAAGAGCATCACCGGCACCACTGCCACCGCGCCGAACCCCGCCGCCAGGCGCGTGCGGGCGTTGTCCATGCGCAGCAGCGCCGAGCGCGTGAGGCTCGCCGAGGCCGGGAAGCAACTGGTGAACGCGCCGCCGATGTTGGCCCAGCCCTGCGCCTTGATCTCGCGCGAGAGGTCGGCCCGGCTGCCATCCACCCGCGCCGACACGAGCAGCTCCATCGTGCCGAGCAGCGTGATCGCGAACGCCGGCAACAACAGTTGAGCGAGCAGCGACCACGGGTCGGCGATGCCCGCCGGCGGACTGGTGAACATCTCCCACGGCATCGCGCCGGCCGGCCATCCGCTGGGCACGGCGAGCCGGTCCTTCACGAGCGGCAGTCCGCCGGACTGATCGAGGCCGGTGAGGAATGCGACCAGCGCGCCGGCCGCGACGGTCACCAGCGCGATCGGCCAGCGCTTGAGGAAGCGCTTGCCGAGCGCCACCGCGGCGATCGACAGGATCGTGACGATGATCGCGGGCCACGCTGGCGGCGCGCTGCCAATCGAGGCCGCCACCTTCTGTAGTTCGTTGAGGAAGCCCGTGCCGCCGCTGCGCAGGCCGAGCGCCTCGTCGAACTGCATCACGCCGATGAGGATGCCCGCGCCAGCCGTGAAGCCGACGAGCACCGACTCCGGCACGTAGCGCACGATCACCCATCCACCGGTGCTGACGAGCAGCAGTCGCATCAGCCCGGCCAGCAGCGTGAGCACGGCCAGCACCGGCAGGAATTGCGCCGGCAGGAAGCCGGTGTCCGACTGCGCGATGAACGGCGTGAGCGCCGCGAGGATCAGCAGGCCGGTGGTGTTGGTCGGCCCGGTGACGACCCACGGGCTGCGTCCGATCAGCGCCGCGATCAGCCCCGGCACGGCCGCCGTGGCCAGTCCGTAGACCGGCGGCAGGCCGGCGACCATCGCGTAGGCCAGGCACTGCGGCAGGCCGACCAGCGCGACGCTCACGCCGGCCAGCAGGTCGATGCGCAGCGTGGCCGCGGGCGTCAGGCGCTGCGACGTGGTGCGATCGGGCGTGGCGGCGGGCGGCGTCATGGTGTCTCGGCGGGGTGCGCGCGGTCCCCTGCTACCATTCGGCAGCGGCGCGGTCACTCGCCTGGAGGGCGACGAGCACGGAGTCGCATCAACCCGGTCGCGCCAGAAGCGCCAAATTGCCGCCACCGGTCTGCCCGCCACGGGTTATGGTGAACGGCATCCGCGCGCGACGGCCCGCTTGGCAAGGCATCGGCATGATCCGCAGTCAGGAACTCATCGGCCAGGTGCTCGACCAGTGCCGGGTCGATTCGCTGCTCGGCCAGGGCGGGATGGGGCTGGTCTATCGCGGCTGGCACCTCGGGCTCGACCTCGAGGTGGCGATCAAGGTGTTGCCCGAGAACCTCTCGCACAACCAGGAGTTCATCGCGCGCTTCTACCGCGAGGCGCGCCAGGCGGCGAAGCTCGACCATCCGAACATCGTGCGCGTGCTCAACGTCGGCTCCTCCGACGGCGAGGGCGGAACGCGTGGCCTGCACTTCATTGTCATGCAGTTCATCGACGGGCCGAACCTGCGCGACATCGTGCGCACGCGCGGCACACTGTCGGCGGCCGAGGCCACGCTGTACGGCGCGCAGGCGCTGGCCGGGCTCGAGTACGCGCACAGTCGCGGCACGATGCATCGCGACATCAAGCCCGAGAACCTGATGCTCACGCCCGACGGCACGGTGAAGATCACCGACTTCGGCCTCGCGCGCGGCCTCGACGCCAGCGACTCGTCGCTGACGAAGACCGGCCAGGTGATGGGCACGCCGCACTTCATGCCGATGGAGCAATGGGACGGCGGCGAGATCGACCATCGCGCCGACGTGTACTCGATGGGCGTGACGCTGTACTTCCTGCTGAGCGGCAAGCTGCCGCTGACCGGCACGGTGCCGACGATGATCGTACGCCAGCTGGCGCTCGGCGAGGTCGTGCCGCTGGCGTCGGTGGTACCGGACATCGATCCGCAGCTGGAGTGCATCGTCGAACGGATGATGGCGCGCGATCGCGACAAGCGATATCCGACGGCCGGGCACGCACTGCGCGACCTGGTGAACTGGCGGCAGGCGGCGTTGCCGGGCAGCGGCGGGGTGATTCCCGGCACGATGATGCCCGCGATGATGCCGCCCGTGCAGCCCACGCGCAGCCACACCGCTGCCGCCGCTGCCGCCGCCGCGGCCGCGCCGACGATCGAGATGCCACCGAAGACCGACACGCCGCTGGCGACGGTCGGCGGGCTCAGCGGCGTGGCCGGGCTCGATGAGCTCGACGATCTGCCGGCGCATGTGCGCGCCGACGCGAATGGTGATGGCGAGATCGAGGCGACGGCAATCGATCCGCCGCGCACGATCATCGCGTCGCCGTCGGGCCGGACGGCGGCGGCCGCACCCGCGAAGCCCGCGGCGCCCGCGAAGCCGGCGGGTCGGCCGGGCAACCCGACGATGGTCATTGCGGTGATCATGAGTGCCGTGCTGCTGGTGGTGCTCGGTGCCGCCGGCGTGATGGCGATGCGCAATCGCGCCGCTGCATCGCAGCCGCCGACCAACACGGATGCGTCCACGCCGGACGATCCACTCGCGATGGGCGCGGGCATCAACACCGATGGCAACAACGCCGGGTCGACCGACAACGGCGCGGGCCACACGCCCGACATCACCCCGCTGCCGCTCGATCCGGACGGGCCTGAAGACCCTGACGCCGACCCGACACCGCCTCCGCCGACCGACGACGGCTCGATCTACTTCAAGCGCTACGTGCAGCTGCAGGCCATCGCCGCGCGGTTCGGCAACGCGCTGCTCGATGGCGACCGCGATGCGATCCGCCAGATGATCGACCCGCGGATGGTGCGCGAGCGTATCGAGGAAGAAGAAGGCCGCGTGCCGGCCGGCGAGCTCGGCCTCAACCGGTTCATCAACAACTCGATCGACGCGCTGGTCGACTCGGCTGCGAATCTCACGAGTTGCACGCCGCGGCGGGTGCGCCTGCACGGCGCGTTGCGCTCGCCCGAGGACGCCACGGCTGGCGAGGTCACTTACGAGCTGGTCACGCCGGTCAAGACGCAGAGCAGCACGCTGTGGTTCCGCTACGTGGTGAATACGGGCGACAACCTGGCGGCGGGGCGGTGGTACCTGCAGGTGCCGGTGCGGATGCGTCCGCGTGGCATCCGGCCAGGCAACGGCAAGAACGACAAGTGACCGGATCTGCCCGGCAAGCGCTGCGGCGGGCGTCCAAACAGTTTCCTGACAAAGTCCTGATCGACTGCTCATCGTGCACCGGATTGTGCGCACAGCGGTGTCGGCAGGTACTCACGTCGGGCACACACGGCTCGAACGCTTCCGAGACAGCATCGCGCGCCGAGAACTGTTCGCATCACCTACGGAGCGCACCGTGTCGCATCCCCGGGCAACCCCGATTTCCGCCATCGAAAGCGAGAGCGACGTGAGTCAGCAGCCTGACGAGACGCCCGCAAAGAAGTCACCCGCCGCGCCGGCCGCCGCCGCCGCCTCGCCAGCAGGCGCCAGTGGCAGCGACGACCAGCGACGCTCCACGCCCCTGCGCGTGGCGGTCTCGACGCAGGTGTCGGCGCACGCCAGCGCGGGCCAGACGTCGCAGCCCAAGGTCGTCACCACCGACCTCAAGGCCGGGTTCGGCAAGCACCAGGTGCTGCACGGCATCTCGATGACCATGTCGCATCGCGAGGTGACCGCGCTGATCGGCCCGTCGGGCTGCGGCAAGTCGACCTACGTGCGCTGCCTCAACCGCATGCACGAAGTCGTGCCCGGCGCGTGGGTCAACGGTCAGGTGACGCTCGACGGCGAGAACATCTACGGACGCGGCGTGAACCCGGTGGCGGTGCGCCAGGCGGTCGGCATGGTGTTCCAGAAGCCCAATCCGTTCCCGGCGATGAGCATCCGCGAGAACGTTCTGGCCGGGCCGCGCCTGCAGGGCATCCGCCCGGATGATCCGTACGCGCTCGTCGAGAAGTGCCTGCGCGGTGCGGCGCTGTGGGACGAAGTGAAGGACAAGCTCAACCAGCCCGGCACCGGCCTCTCCGGCGGCCAGCAGCAGCGCCTGTGCATTGCGCGCGCGCTTGCGCTCGAGCCCGAGATCCTGCTGATGGACGAGCCCTGCTCGGCGCTCGACCCGATTGCCACGACCAAGATCGAAGACCTGATCTTCGAACTGCGCGGCAAGTACACGGTCGTGATCGTGACCCACAACATGCAGCAGGCCGCGCGCGTCGCCGACTACACCGCGTTCCTCTACATGGGCAAGCTGATCGAGTTCGGTCGCACCGACCAGATGTTCAGCCGGCCGCGCCTGAAGGAAACCGAGGACTACATCACCGGCCGGTTCGGCTGATCGGCACCGATCCGGGCGCTCGCAGACGAGGGCCGTAAACGCGGGCACGGAACCCGGGATGTGAGTCGAATATTCGTTTTCCGTTAGATTCCCGCGAACCGCACACGAGTGCCCCGCTAGTTCTCTGCATGCCGTAGACGCCGTGGTGCGGGCCTCCTAGAACCCTCGCCGTCTGCTGTCTCGAATCGAAAAACCGAGGAGAACATGATGATCCACCGGTCGAACACTGTCCGGATGTTCCTGACGATGATGGTTGCCGCGGTCGCTCTGGCTGGCATCGCCTGCCCGCCGGCCGGCAAGGGCAACGAGAACTCCAGCTCCGGCACGAGCACCAACACGAAGCTGAACTATGACGGCCCCGCGGTGAAGCTGATCGGCTCGGGCGCCACGTTCCCGGCTCCGCTCTACCTGCAGTGGTTCACCGATCTCTCGAACGCCAACAAGAACATCGAGATCGAATACCAGTCGGTCGGCTCGGGCACCGGCATCAAGAACTTCACCGCTGGCACCTGCGACTTCGGCGCGTCTGACGCGGCGATGAGCGACGACGAGATCGCGAAGGTCAAGGGCGGCGTGATCATGCTGCCGATGACCGCCGGCTCGATCGTGCTGGCCTTCAACATCCCCGGCGTGAAGGAACTGAAGCTCTCGCGCGAGGCCTACGTCGGGATCTTCCTCAACAAGATCACGAAGTGGAACGACCCGAAGATCGCGTCGACCAACCCCGGCATCACGCTGCCGGACGCCGACATCAACACCGTGCACCGCTCGGACAGCAGCGGTACGACGTTCGGCTTCACCAACCACCTGAACGACGCGAGCGCCGAGTGGAAGGCCGGTCCGGGCGTTGGCAAGGCCGTGAACTGGCCCAGCGGCGTCGGTGCGGGCGGCAACGAAGGCGTCTCGACCACGATCATGCAGACCGCCAACTCGATCGGTTACGTCGAGTACGGCTACGCCAAGCAGCTCGAGATGCCGATGGCCAGCCTGCAGAACAAGAACGGCAAGTACGCCACCGCCAGCCTCGACTCGGCCGCCAAGACGCTCAGCGCCGTGGTGCTGCCCGAGAACCTGCGCGCCTTCATCACCGATCCCGAGGGCGACGCCTCGTACCCGATCGTCAGCTACACGTGGCTGCTCTGCCACCCCGTGTACGACGACGAGAACAAGTGCAAGGCCCTCAAGGCCCTGATCGACTACTGCCTGCATGACGGCCAGAAGATGAGCAGTCAGCTCGGCTACGTGCCGCTGCCCGCCGACGTCGTCGCCAAGGTCAAGGCGGCTGCCGACAAGATCACCTGGAAGAAGTGAGCGACATCCGCTGACTCCGCCGCACGCGGAGTCGGCGCCGGACACAGCGGACCCGCTGGCGCTCGTCAGCGGGTCCGCTGCCACCCGGCACCCGACACGTCAGAGTCCACCCGGTCCGCCTCCGCCGAACGCGCCGACAACTCCATGACTGACCCGACGACTCCGCCCGCTCCCGCCACCAACGCAGCCGGGCCGTCGAACGAGCGCTTCGACTACGTCCCGCGACGCCTGCACGGGGTGGTCCCGGCGACTACCGTCTTCATGGACGTGTCCCTGCTGTGGATCGCCCGCGCCTGCGCCGCCGGCATCGTCCTCGTCCTGCTCTACGTCGTCTACGTCGTCAGCCTCTCGGCCGTGCCCGCGATGCAGCGCCACGGCCTCGAGCAGTTGCTGACCACCGACGTCTACGACGTGAACAAGTCGCAGTTCGGCCTCGCCGCGCCGATCCTCGGAACGATCTACAGCTCGATGCTCGCGCTCGGCATCGCCACGATCTTCGGCGTCTCGATCGCCATCGTGCTCAGCCAGGACTTCCTGCCGCGCTGGGTCGTGCTGATCGTCCGCAACATTGTCGAATTGCTCGCCGCCATCCCGAGCGTGGTCTACGGACTGTGGGGCATCTTCGTCCTGATCCCCTACATGCAGGACCTCTGCGGCTGGCTCGGCAACAACTTCGGATGGTTGCCGTTCTTCCAGGGCACGCTGGTCGGCCGCGGCATGCTCCCGGCGGCACTCGTGCTCGGCATCATGGTGCTGCCGACGATCAGCTCGGTGTCGTATCAGGCGCTGCGCGCCGTTCCGACCCCGCTGAAAGAAGCCTCGTACGCCCTCGGCGCGAGCCGCTGGTCCACGATCCTGCGCGTCACCCTGCCGACCGCGGGCGGCGGCATCTTCGGCGCCGTCGTACTCGGCTTCGGTCGCGCGCTCGGCGAGACAATGGCCCTCGCGATGCTGCTCGGCAACGTCAACCGCTTCAGCATCTCGCTGTTCGAGCCCGGCAACACGCTGGCCGCGCTGATCGCCAACACCTTCCCCGAATCCGGCGAGATCGAGAAGGACGTGCTGATCTTCGGCGGCCTCGTGCTGCTGACCATCACCCTCATCGTCAACATCATCGGCACCCTGTTTGTGCAACTGGCGGGCGGCGCCCGCCGAGGTGGTCACTGATGCCCGAGACTCCCGGCAAGGACGCACGCTTCGCTGAACCGGCCGGCCCCGCGGCCGGTGTGCCGCCGTCGCCTCCCGGCACGCGCTTCCGCCACAACCCGTACTCGCGCCAGAACATCTCCGGCATCATCCTCTCCGCGATCGTCGTCACGCTGACCGTGATCGCGTGCGTGCCGCTGTTCTCGGTGTTGATCATGCTTGCCTGGCGCGGCGGCGAACGCCTGCTGACCAGCGGCATCGAACTGTTCACGCAACTGCCCCCCACGCCGCTCGGCAAGGGTGGCGGATTCGGCAACGCCGTCGTCGGCACGCTCGTGATGGTCGGCATCGCGGTCGTCGTCTCGGTGCCGATCGGCATCCTCACCGCGATCTACCTCAGCGAATTCGGCCGCCACTCGCGACTCGCCACGATCGTGCGCTTCGCCGCCAAGGTGCTCACTGGCCTGCCGTCGATCCTTGCCGGCGTGTTCGCGTACGCCGTGGTCGTGGCCACGATGCACAGCTTCTCGGCGTTTGCCGGTGGCCTCGCGCTGGCCCTGCTGATGGTGCCGATCGTCGTACTCACCGCCGAGGAAGGCCTGCGCACGGTCTCCGGATTGCTGCGCGAAGCCGGCTGGGGCGTGGGTGCCACCAACGCGCAGGTTGTACTCAAGATTGTGCTGCCCAACGCGCTGCCGACCGTGCTCACCGGCGTGATGCTGGCGATCGCGCGCGCCGCCGGCGAGACCGCCCCGCTGCTGTTTACCGCGCTCGCCAGCAACCGCTTCTGGGTCTACGACTCCACCGCCTACTACATGTTCGGCTGGGCTGTCGGCCTGGCGGTGCTGCTCGGTGCGCTGCTCGGCTACGGCTTCGACCTGCGGCGCACGTGGGCGCTGGAAAGCGTGACCCGTCGCACCTTCCGGCCCAACCACTTCCGCTGGACCGTTCGCGTCGGCGTCTGCGGCCTGTTCGTGGGCGTGCTGGCCGGCGGCATCTGGGCCGCCTGGACCGAGCACATGTTCCTGACCAACCAGCCGACCGCGTCGATGGCCGTGTTCATCTACAACGCGTCGAAGCTGCCGTGGCCGAACTACGAGAGCCTGGCGTGGGCCTGCTCGCTCGTGCTGGTGCTGCTCGTGCTGGCCTTCAACGTGGTCGGGCAACTCGTGTCGGCCCGCCGCGGCGGCTGACGCGGCTGACCATGGAAAGTCGGGCGCGCATCGCTCACAATGGGGCTTCCCGATTGCCCCCTCCACGGAAGCTGACGTGATGCGAACCCTGCGACTGCTCACTGTCCCGGCGCTGCTGCTGCTGCTGCTCCCGCTCGCCTTGCCCGCGCTTCACCCGACGGCCGCCCAGGACGGCGACCCGGGGTCCGGCCAGCCCGCGTTGCCGAAGGAAGCGAACCTGCGCTGGTCGTTCCGTCAGGGCCAGACGCTGCACTTCGTGTTCACCACCTCGCACGCCTCGATCACAAGCATGAAGGGCACCGCCAAAGGTGCCGTGCTGCGCCTCGTGTACGCGATGGCCGAGGCCGACGAGAAGACCGCCACCGAAGCGGCCGAGCTGCTGAAGAAGGGCGGCAAGCCGGTGCTCGAGATCCTCGAGGAGTTCGTCGACAAGGTGGCGAAGGCGAAGGAGCGCAAGATGCTCGAGCCGATCATCACGCACCTCAAGGCCAACCCGGAGGCCCAGCAGGCGATGCCCGACCGGCTCGTGGTCGCCGACCGCCAGGGCAACACGCAGTGCGCGGTGGACTGGGCGGTGGAGAAGACGCGCGGCCCGCGCTCGACCGTGCACGTGAAGACGCAGCACATCTCGGTGCACGCCAAGCAGCGCACGCTCGGCATGGACGACTACGAGCACGCCTCGTTCACGCAGGGCCAGACCACGATCGATCCGCGCACCGGCCAGTCAGTGGTGGTCGAGGAGCCGGACAATCCGCTGGCCGCGATGTTCTTCCATGCGATGTCGCTCGACTACCGCTTCACGGTCGATGTGAACCAGCGCGAGGTGGTGGCCTTCAGCTACACCAACGAGAGTGCCGAGGCCGAGCGCAAGGCGATGAACCTGACCGACCCGCTGCAGATCGGCCCGTCGTTCCGCCGCCTGCCCGGCGAAGTGCGCAAGCTCGGCGACACCTGGGAGGTGTCGTTCGAGTACGACGATGCGGCCAACGGCACGCGCGTGCACGTCTGCAGTTACACGCTGAAAGAGATTGCGATGCGCCAGCAGCGTCGTTGCGCGCGCATCCCGTGGGTCGAGCGCATCTACATGCGGGCGCCGCGCGCGCCGTTCCCCGGCAAGCCCTGCGGCGGTGGCGAAGGCGAGTTCTGGATCGACATCGACGAGGGCGCGCTGGCGTTCCACTCGCAGGAGATCGCCTACGAGTCGGCCACGGTGTTGAAGGTTCCGGAGCGTGGCTCGATCGACAACAAGATGATCGAGATGGAGACCTGGTACAACAACGTGCTCAAGATCGAGCTGCGGTTGAGCCGGATCACGAACGACAACAGCGACGAGTAGCGCACGCCTTCGCGACCGTCCGGGTGGTCCGCGAAATCCGTGTCCGGGCGAGCCGTTGCTCCGCACGTCCGACCTGCGCACTGCCGGCACAATCGGGATGGTGTTCAACGGCAGCGGCCATGTGGTGATCTCGCCGGACGGTCGGCTCGCCGCGATCACAAACGGCACGATCACTCCGCGCGAGATCCTGGTGGTGGACCTTGCGAAGCGGCGCATGCTCTGGAGGAAGGGCACGGCGACCGACGACATCCGCATGGCCGGTTTCACGGCGGACAGCCAGTTCCTCGCGGTGGCATCCGACAACGGCCGGGTGCGCTGACAGCGGGGCCGTGCTACGAGGTGTTCACCGACAGCCATACCGCGATCGCGTTGGCCACGTCGCAGTACCAGTTGCGCGCAGCGCGCCTGTCGCCGGATCGGCGCAAACTGATGCTGATCGAGCTGGTGTGTGCGCTGTTCCACCGATCACCGGCGTGAGCGGATGGGCGCTGACACAAGAGCCGCGAGCGCGAGCGAACGGGCCCCGAGGGCCCCGGGTCTACCGATCAACCGTTGGAGTGTTCGTGAACGCGCTTGTCAGCGCTCAAACGGTGGGCTTGCAGGCGTGATCCCAACCGGGCCCGCTCGCTCGCGCTCGCGGCTCTTGTGTTAGCGCCCATCGCTGCAGCCCCGGCTCGCCCGGAATCGGAATTCCGCTCCCTGACGAGCCTGTCGGGGAATCGTAGCTCACGCCCGTACATCCGCTCGCTCGCGCTCGCGGCTCTTGTTCCATCTGCCGCGAGGCGGCATGCACCACCCACCCCCGCCGCACCCGGCCTGCGGTTGGCGCCCACCACGGCCGGCCGTATAATGCGCGATCCGGCCGCAACGCCTGGCCCTCCGCGCGCCGGCCAACCTCGCCTCGCATCCGTGCCACCCGCCGCCACCACCGCTCGACCCGCCTCACTGCGCCACCTGGCTGCCGTGAACGATCTCCTGCTGGACCGGTTTCCCGGCCAGCCGGAGGTGGTCCAGACGATCGTCACCGAACTCGGCGACATCGAGATCGAAGCGCGGCTCCAGGCACTCGGGCCGCTGGTGGTCAAGCACACCGGCATGCCCGACACCACGCTGCTGCTCAACGATGCGGCGATCCGCGTGAAGCTCTCCGACGAGACCGCCCGCCTGCAGCGGCTGTTCGAGACCGGCATCCTGCGCCCCGTCGAGGCCGGCAGCATCGGCGAAGCCCTGCGCAAGGCGGCCGCGACGGCGCAGACCGCCGACAACGTGCCGCGCGTGGCCGACCTTGTCCGCGAGCGCAAGCTCGTCCCGGCCGGCGCCGACATCGACGAACTCGCCCTGACGCCGTCGCAGATGGAGACGCCGCCCGACCCGGCGCTGCGCTTCGAGCGTTACACCGCGCGCGAGGACGCGCTGCTGGCGCGGCTGGCCGTGCAGATGGGGTTCATCGACAACGACAGCTACCGTCGCGCGCTCGATGCGCGTAGCCGTACGACGCAGCGCCTGGTGGACACGCGGCCGGGACTCGATCGCACGCAACAGGCCGGACAGGCCGGACAGGCCAGCACCGGCACCGAGAGCGGCACGGGCACCGGTACCGGCAAGCGCGCGTTCTTCAAGGACGTCTTCTTCCGCGACGGCTTCCTCACGGCCGGGCAGATTCTCGAGCTGTTCTCGGCGGTCGACTTCTTCCAGGAGATGAAGCGCGACTACCTGATGGCGCGCCAGGGCATCCAGCTCGAGGTGCTGCAGCAGGACGCGGTGATGACCTGCCTGCGCGTGCAGCAGTTCCAGTTCTATCACCTGCACAAGACCGGCCCCGACAACCGCCTCGGCACGCTGCTCGTGCGGCTCGGCTTCAACCGGCCCGACGAGCTCGCGCGACTGCTCGAACTCACCGGCCAGCATGCGCGCAGCAGTGCCGCGATCCGCAGCAGCGCCGAGCTCAAGGCGCCGTCGGGTCGCGGGGCGCGACGCAGCGGCGTGGGCATCGGCGGAGTCGGCCCGGGCGCGCGCAGCAGCAGTGGCAGCGGCAGCGGCAGCGGCACGGGCGTGGACCTCACGGCGATCTCGTCGCGGGCGCGCCAGGCTGCGAGCGAACTCGATCTCGAACTCGACACCAGCGACGACGGCCTGGGCAGCGACGAGTACGCGGCGCCCCCCGGCCCGGGCAAGGCAGCGTCCGCCGAGCGCGAGCTGCCCGCCGCGTTCTCCGATCTGCCGGACCTGCGCGACGAGGACGACACCGACAAGGGTGACCTCGCCGACCAGTTCATTTCGAGCGGCGGCACCGTGCGGCCGCAACTGCCGTCTCACCTGCTGTTGAGCGAGGAGGGCGCCGACGACGCCGACCCGCGCGACTTCCCGGCCGATGCGCAGCCCGCCAGCGCGGCCACGCCGCCGGTGAGCACACCGAAGAAGCCCGGCACGGCCGACCCGCTGCAAGCCTGGCAGCCGCCCGAGCGCGACCTCGATGACACCGCCGGGCGCCTGGCCGGCCGGCGTCGCCTGCTCGAAGAGCTCAAGGGCAGCGCCGCATTCGCGATGCACTTCGGCACGATCGACAAGGAGTCGCGCGTGCTCGTGCAGTTGCTCGTGCTGTTCGAGAACCTGCCGATCGTGCGGCTCGCCAGCGCGGCCCGCGAGTACCGCGGCATGGCCGACTACGGCGTGAGCGTGCGCTTCGCCGACGTGCTCGCCAACCTCAACCTGCTGCCGGCCGATCGCCTGGACGCGGTGCTGCGCTACCGCGAGCGCGCCGTGATCACGTGCGAGAACGACTCGTGCGACAAGATGCTCACCCGGCGCGAGCGCACCGACGACGTCACGACCTGCCCCGACTGCGGCAGTCCGTTCCGGACCACGCCCGAACCCGCGTCCACGTCCGGCGTGTTCGACCCCGCCGCCACCGGCCGCTTCCTCTCGCTCGATGACGACGCCGACGACGACGCGCAACCCAGCTGGTTCGGCCGCTTCCGCCTCAACGAGGTGACCGACGACGGCCAGGTGTTCATCCGCTTCGAGGGCTTCGACCCCGAGACCGGCGAGGCCTGCTCGATCAAGCTGTTCCACGATCCGTACCGCGAGTTCGTGCGGCAGAAACTCGAGAGCCTGTTCGCGCGGCTCTGCAAGCTGCGCCACCCGGCGCTCGAAACGGTCTACGAGTACGGCGAACTCGATGACGAGCCGTTCCTGCGCATGCCGTCGTCCGATGGCATTGCGATGCTCGACGCGCTGCTGCTGGCGCGCGGCACGTTGCCGGTCGGCGAGATGGTCGGCGCGATGGCCGAAATCTGCGACGGCCTGGCGCGCGCCGCCCGCGCGAAGGTCTTCCACCTGGACGTGCGCCCGGCCCGCATTGCCCGCAAGCGCGGCGGTCGCGGCTACCAGTTGCGCGACTTCGAACTCGCGCGCGTTCGCGGCCGCGGGCCCGGTGTGGTGTCGGAGACCGTCTTCGGCGAGCCCGCGTACCTCGCGCCCGAGCTCACGATCAAGGGCGTCAAGCCGACGGCCGCCGTGGACGTCTACGGCGTGGGCATGACGCTCTACGAAACGTTGACCGGCGTGCTGCCGTTCACCGACACCGATCCGCGCCGCCTGCTCAACGCGATCCGCACGACGGCGCCGGAGAAGCCGCAGCAGCTGAATCCGGACATTCCTCCAGCCCTCGGCAAGCTGATCCTGCAGTGTCTGGCGAAGCAGCCCGAGAAGCGCCCGGCCGACTGCGACCAGCTCGGCATGGCCCTGCGAGCGCTGTCGCTGTAGCTGCTCTGCGCACTCTGCGCCCACTGTGTCCAGTCCTCTTCGTTGCAGCCATGCTCGCGGACGAACGCCCATCGGCGGAGCGGACTCGTGATCGCAAGGCTCACCGGCCCGCTCGCTCGCGAGCCTGTCCGGAACCCTCGTGGTACTCCGCCGAACCGGCCATCCGGGCTCAGTACCGGCCACCGGGCTGAAACGGCCGGTGACCCTGCAATCGGCCTTGCGCCGAGTCGAGCAACGACCGCAGGTCGGCATCATCCGGCACCGGCGGCACACCGGTCGTCGGGCGCGTATCCATCGGCAGCGGGCGATTCGCCTCCTCGGCCGCCTGGCGCAAGCGACGGCTGCACGCGCGCTGCACCGCATCCATCGGCACCTGCAACAACATGCGCGCCCGGCGAGGACACAACATGTGCGGCGCGTACCACGGCACACGACCCGCCGTGGCCTCTCCATCCGGCGGCGCGCCGAACTCGTTGAGCAACCACGAATAGTCGTCGGCCGCCGACCGCTGCGTGGCCTGCGACACACCGCTGCCGACGCTCGGCGCGGACGCCGCATCCTCGGCGCTCACCGTCATCGTCACCACGCTGGCCGCCTCGGCCGCGTCGCAGCCGGCCGCCACCGACACGGCCTCGGCAAACGCGCCGCTCAACCAGTCGCCGCCGGGGCTGCGCGCACCGACCCACGACTCGAGCGCGAGCCGGACGACCTCGCCGACACGCTGCGCCAGCCGCACCCGCGCAGCACGGCCCGGCACATCCAGCGACGTGGCGTTGCGACCGCAGTGCACCTGCGCGCCGCCGTAGAACATGCGACCGGGCTCGCTCGGCTCGTTGGGCGGCCACACCATGTCGCGCGACATGCGCAGCTGCGCCGCCTCGTCCAGCCCCGGCCCCTGCGGCGGAGGCGGCAGGTCGTTGAGCTTCGGCGGCGGCGCGGTCATGCGCGCGCGCGCGAGGTGCACCGGGAACAGCGCGTCGCGCAGCGCCGGCTGGTTGCGACGCAACTCGAGCGTCAGCGCGTAGGTCGTGTCGGCCAGCGGCGCCGCGACCAGCACGTGCCACGTGCGAGCGGCCGCGTCGAACCAGCGATCGACCACCACCGACGTGCGCGCGATGAAGCACGCGGTGTGACTCGCGACGTCGCTGGCGCTGGTGTGCGCGGCCGCGGGGGGCGCAGGTGGCCCCAGCGGAGTTGCCGACGACGACGCATCGCGATCCGGCAACGCAGGCCGCGGCCCGGCCGGCGCACCCGTCGCCGATTCGATCAGCACCAGCGCCGAGCCTTCGAGCCGTTGCCGGATGTGGCGCACGATGTCCTGACGCGCCAGCGCCTCGGCACGCAACGGCGCGCGCACCTGGCCAACCGGGTCGTCGAACGTGCTCTGCCCGCGGCCGATCCACTGGCGGTTGCCGCCGGGCTCGACGTCGACCCAGGCGGGGCGTGCACGGGTGCGATCCTCCGGCGCACGGTCGCGCGGGTCGCGCGTCTTGCACGCCGCGAGCATGACCAGCGCAAGCAGCACCACCACAAGCCGCAACCCGTTCCTCACGCCGCGCTCATCAAGCGCGCCCTGCATCGCAGCGGACTGGCACGATATGGAGTCGGGCATCACAGTTTGTGGAGCCGGGGCCGATGTGACGTCGTCGCGTGATGTGGGGCGCACAACAAGTGCTTGGTCATCATACTACTCCGGGCCGTCTGTGGCCTGCATTCTGACAGCGGCGGCGGGGCGGGTCCGGCGGCGGCGGTTGCGGTGGCAGCGGCACCCCCGGCCGACTACACTTGGTGCCGCGTGGTCACGGCTCCTCCTCACCTGCCGGCACGGCACATGGCGATCCACCGACTGCCGACAACGACCGCATCCCCGGCTGCCAGCGGCGCCGCCGGGCGGGCGGACAAGCGCTTGTTGTCGCCGACGATGGAGGACTACCTCGAGGCGATCTTCGTGCTCTCGCGCGAGGACGACGACGGCGCCTGCGGCGTGTCGGCCATCGCCCGCGCGCTCGACGTCAAGCCGCCCAGCGTCTCGAAGGCCGTCAAGCGGCTGCAGGACCTCGGCTACGTCGAACACGAGCCCTACGGCAAGGTGTCGGTCACCGCGCGCGGCGCCGAGGTGGCCGCGTCGCAGGTGCGCACGCACCGCGTGCTGATGCACTTCCTCACCGACGTGCTGCGGCTGCCCGAGGACCTGGCCGAGCACGACACGTGCCTGATCGAGCATGCGATCAGCCGGGCGACGATCGAACGGCTGGTCGAGTTCATCGACACGCTCGAAGCGGCGATGCCGGAGGGCCTGCCCGAGCTGGCGCGCTTCGACCGGCACTCGGCGCGCCATCGCACGGCCGGCAAGCGCAGCTGGACCAGCCGCGTGTGATGCACACGAGACGGCACCGGCTTGCCGTTCTATGGTGGCGCCGTGTTGATGCAGCCTGCCCTGGCGACGACGATGCCCCGTCATCTGGTTCCACGCATGGCGTTCCAGCCGGTGCTCACCGAGCCCGGCAGCGCCGACCGCCCGGCCCGCGTGGTCGAGTGGAGCGAGTTCGCGGCCCGCGCGAAGACGGCGTCGCGCGTGGTGGCCGAGTTCGGCATCGGCGACGGCGACTGGTTGACGCGCCACGCGCTGGCCGAGCCGGATGCGCTGTACGTGGGGTTCGAGGCGGTGCTCGCCTACTACCAGAAGGCGTCGGCGCGCATTGTCGCGGCCGGCTCGCCTGCGTTGCTGGCGTTCGGTGATGCCCGCCTCGGCGTGTTGCCGGCCTTCATCCCGGCCGGTTCGCTCGACCTGGCGGTGTACCTGTTCCCGGATCCGTGGACGAAGGGTCGTCATATGCGTCGCCGGATGCTGGCGCCGCAGAACGCGGCGTACGTGGCGCGGGCGATCAAGGTGGGTGGTGTGCTGCGGGTGCGAAGTGACGTGCCGGACTACCTGCGCGAGGCGCTGGAGAACTTTCCGCCGTTGGGGTTCGAGTGTGTGTTTGATGAGACGAACCTGGATGTGGAGCGCGCGGTGACGCGCTGGGAGCGTCGCAAGCTGCAGGAAGGCCAGACGATCCGCGAGGTGCAGTTGCGCCGTGTACGCGGGTTCGAGGCCGGCGAGGATCCCGGCGAGGCGAGTCCGATTGATGTGCGCGAGGTGGCGGTGCACCGGACGGGGATGCTGCGAGCGGCGGGGATCGGGTGAGTCCCGTCCGTCATCCCTTGCCCTTGCCCTTGCCCCCTTCACACCTTGCCCTTGCCCTTGCCCTTGCCCTTGCCCTTGCCCTTGCCCTTGCCCTTGCCCTTGCCCTTGCCCTTGCCCTTGCCCTTGCCCTTGCCCTTGCCCTTGCCCTTGCCCTTGCCCGCCATCGCGTGGCGTCCACGATTGCGGGCGGTGACCGGCGATGCCGGTGCCGCGCACTGCACCAGCAGGGAAGGAAGAAGATTGGACACAGAGGACACAGAGAACACAGAGCCGGAGTCGAGCGAGCGAGTGGGCTCGAACTGGTTCTCCGCGTCTTCGACTGTCGTCTGTGTCTGATCAGCGGGGCCAAGGGGTGAGAGGCCAGGAATGCACAGGCGGACGGTGAGCCCGGATGCAGGCTGGAAGCCTGCACCACACCCGGATGCAGGCTGGAAGCCTGCACCACACCGGGATGCAGGCTGGAAGCCTGCACCACACCGGGATGCAGGCTGGAAGCCTGCACCACAGCCGGGAGCAGGCTGGAAGCCTGCACCACACGGGGATGCAGGCTGGAAGCCTGCACCACAGCCGGATGCAGGCTGGAAGCCTGCACCACACGTCGGACCACTCGCTTGTTTCACGTCACGCGGGCATCGGCGGAATGAGCAAGCCACCCGGCGCGACGAGGCAATCCTCACGACGGACGCCGGGCATGTCGAGCACCATGCGGTTGAATGGGTTCGTTTCGTCAACCTCCTCCTCGGGCTTCGGATCAGCCACCGGAGCCGGTTCGGCGGCGGCGGGTACGGCGGCGGGTCGCGCGGGTCGCGCGGGTTGCGGGCCGTGGGCATCGCGGTCCTTCTTGAGTCGGTCGCGTCGCACCTTGGCGAACAGCATCATCATGAAGGCCACCGACTGCTTCAGCGAGAACGGCGTGGACTCCTTGCCTTCCGACCACTCGACCATCTTGCCCTCGCTCTCGATGCGATTGGCGCGGTCGCGGTTCTTCTGCATCCGGTCGAGGTCGGCGACGCTGGCGTGGTACTCACGGTCGATCGTGCGGCGGTAGCGCAGCAGGTTGTCGAACTCGCGCTGGTTGAACTCGTCACCGTTGAAGACGCGCTGCTCCCAGGCTTCGAGCCGGCGGCGCTTCCAGCCGGTGACGACGATGCGCTCGACGAGATCCTCCTCCATGGAGTTGG
>JBFWQT010000026.1:0-29328 GCA_050249295.1 Planctomycetota bacterium | reverse complement strand
CTCGACTTCCTGGTGGCCGGGCTCGACACGCCGTCGGCGGTGAAGGAAGCGGCGAGCCGCGCCGGCGCGGAAATCCTCGACGTCGCGCAGTTCATGCGCAAGCTCAACGAGGCGCCGCGCAGCGAAGCGAGCCTGCCACAGCCGAGCCAGATGATGCGCGCCGACGAGGTGTTCATCTCGCTGACCAACGGCATCCGCGGGCTGATCACCAACGTGCGCGCGCGCGCCCAGCTGCCCAACGGCGCCAACTGGTACATCGCCGCGCGCGAGCTGCGCATCCTGTCGGTGCGCGACGCGATCGGCGAGGACGCCCGCCTGAGCATCACGCCGTTCGCGCTGCCGTGGCTGCACATCCGCGCCAAGCGCATCCGCTGGCGGCAGCGCGAGAACGAACGCGGGTCGGTCCGCGTGATCAACGTGCAGGGGGCCGAGCTGTGGGACGGACCGATCCGCGTCTCGCCGATACCCGACCTCGACCAGAACCTCGACCGCTCGTCGTTCATCCGCGGCCTCGCGTTCAACCAGTCCGACCGGTTCGGCTTCTCGATCCTCACCGACATCGACTTCGGCCTGCTCGTCCACGACAACATCCTCGGCAAGACCTTCGACGACACGTCGATCACCGGCCGGATCGTCGGCGGCGTGAACTTCCACACCGAACGCGGCGTCGCCCCGTGGCTGCAGCTCTCGTGGGGCCGCACCGGCGACCGCCACACCGGGTTCGTCGATGGCGGCATCTACGCCTGGTACATCCACGACTCGGGCGACAACACGCAGTTCGGCATCGACAACGGCTATTTCCCGCTGAGCAACGCCGACCGCCTGCGCCTGCGTCTGTGGCACCAGCAGGAGTTCCCGCTCGGCCTCGCGTTGCACCTGCAGCTCTCGTACTTCTCCGACCAGAACCTGCTGCAGGAGTTCTTCCGCAGCGAGTTCGACGCGCAGTCCAACCAGGACACCTACATCGAGCTGACCCGCTACGACAGCCGCACCGGCGTGCGCGCGCTGTGGCAGCGCCAGGTCAACAAGCACGACGAGACGATCGAATACCAGCCGCGCGTCGAGTTCTTCCTCTATCCATCGCGCCTGTTCGACCTGCCGTTGATCAACGTGCCGGTGTATCTGCACGTGCAGGCCGACATCGCACGGCCGAAGTTCCGCCCGGCGTCGGGCAGCAACGAGGCGTCGTACGTCTCCACCCGGCTCAACCTGCGGCCCGGCCTGACACTGCCGATCGACTTCGGCTTCGTGGGCTTCTACCAGAAGGCCTTCGTCGACCTCTCGTGGTACGGCTGGGAACTCGACACGTCGGACATCACGCTGCCGCATCGTGTGTATGCCGAGGGCCAGTCGGGCCTGTTCACCAACATCTTCCGCACGTTCGCGGGGCACTCGTCGCTGTTCGACATCGAAGGTGTGCGCCACGTGATCCGGCCCGAGGTGGTGTTCGTGCATCGCTTCCCGGTGACGTACCTGCTCGGCCGCACCTCGGCCGACATCCCGCAGTTCGACGAGATCGACGAGCCGGTGGCGGGCGTGGATCGCGTCGACTTCATCCTGTCCACGCGCCTGGAGGGCCTGCGCCGCAGCGGCTCGGCGTACCGCGTGGTGGACATCCTGTCGGCGCGCGCCGAGCTCAGCTGGTACCCCAACGCCAACCGCGACAACTCGGGCGACAGCTTCGGTCCGCTGTTCGCCAGCTTCTCGTTCGCGCCGCGGCCGTGGTTCACGCTCAGCGGCGACCTGCGGATGAGCCCGAGCACCGGCATCATCTCGCGCTACGGTGTCGCGGCCGAGCTGGTGATCGAGCTGCCGTGGGGTGGCGTGAGCATCGACAGCGGCTTCCCCGATCCGCGCGCGAGTGGCCGGCCGTTGCTGCGCTTCCAGTTGAGCCATCGCATCGTGCGCAACACATCAACGATCTCGAGCTTCTCGGCGGCGTGGCGCGCCAGCCCGGTGTACGCGATGCAGTTCTACGCCGAGTACGACTTCCGGTCGCAGGTGGTGCGCAACCTCAATGTGTCGGTGCAGCGCACGTTCCAGGAGTTCGTGCTGACGTTCAGTGTGCGCCGCGACTTCATTCGCGACGACACGTCATTGTTGATCACGTTCGCGCCATTCGTGCTCGGCGAGTCGACCGACGTGGTGACCGCCGGGCTTGACCCGACATACGCCCGTTCCGGCGTGCGGTAGGTGCGTTCCGGGTTGGCCTGCGGAGGGGCGCGTTCCGATGTTATCGGAAATAATCGCCAAAATATGGACGATATGTGCGATAGTCTCAATGCTAATCCATTAAATACTTTGTGTAAAACTTCAGACATCCGTCGTCGGCACCGGCCCGGACCCCGAACTATTTTTTTGCCTCATGCCTGACAAGGACTTGCGGCCGGCCAATCGTCAGGAATGTCGTTCGTGACGCCAGGCGTGTCAGTCCCCCGGTGTAGGCTTCAAGGCGAGTCACAATGACAGCCCCGGAATCTATCCCGAATTGACATGACCGCTACCCGAAACAACTGCGCGCCCCCGACCTCGGCGCACCAGCTCCACACCATCGCCCGCGAACTGATCGACGACCTGGCACCCCACGGCCGCGTGCAGCAGCATCTGGCCGAGCGCGTGGCGCGGATGGCCGAGCGGCTGGAGTTCTGCGATGCGTTCAGCGACGCGCTCGTGGCCGCGATGTTCAGCGGTTCGGCGCCGCCGAGCGATGACGTCGACCAGCTCGAAGCGGCGGCCACGGCGGCCGGGGTGCCAATGGAGCAGGTGCGCGAGATGCTGACGGCGGCAACCGGGCCGGTGGCGATCGGCAAGGTTCTCGTGCAGGTCGACCGCGTGATGCGGCTGACGCAGCGGGCCTACGATCAGGCGCTGGTCGCCTGGCATCGCGAGCAGGAACGCGTCACACGGCGGGCGATGCTGCACGACCGGCGCGACCGCATCGAGCGCGAAGCCGCTGCCAGGGCCGCCCGCAAGGCGACGACGGCGACGCCCACGACGCCCGCGACGTCGGGCGCGACGGCTACGACGGCCACGATCGCCGGCGACGAACCGCCTCGCAACCGGCCGGAGCGAACGCAACACGAGAAGCGACCCCTGCCGGTCGGCGCCGAGCTGGAGCAACTCATTCGCGACACGCCGCTGCCAGAGAGCATCGCGCGGCGCATGACGTCGTGAGGTCGCCTGCCGGCGAGCCGGTTCGCGCGTCGCGTCCGGCAGCGTTGCAGGTAGAATGCCGCCGCCATGGACGGGCCACTCGTCACACCACCATGCCGTTCGTCTACGACTACCTGCAGCGCAGCATCGACTACCTGCCCGCCGAATGGCGAGCGGTGTACGCGCGGATGCTCGACGAGGAACACCTCGACCGCATCGCCGCGCGATTCGAACAGTTCCTGCAGGATGGCGTGCCGGAGACGTACCCGGAGCCGCACTTCAGCGTGGAGTGCTCGCCGCCGATGCGCGAGGCGTTCGCGCCGTTCGAGCCGATCCTGGCGGAGTGGCAGGCGTGGAGCGACGACCAGTCGCACGATGCCGAGCCGACCGAGGCGATGCTGCGGCGGTTCGCCGAGACGATGGTCGCCACCGATGCGCGCTACCTGCTGATCCTGCTCGGCCAGCGGCAGACGCCGGCGAGCCTGGTGGACGCGCGCGGCATTCCGCCGTTGCACGCCACGCTGATGGCCGCCGCCAACGCGCGCTACTCGGAGGCCGACGCGCTGACGGTGGCGGCGCGCGCCTGGACCAAGCACAGCGGCCGCAGCGACGACACGTTCTGGGGCACGCCGAAAGGGAGCGTGAAGGACAAGAACGAGGCAGCCGACGCGATCGTGCGGCGGATCCTCGATTCGACGACGTGGTGGAACATGTTCGGCCACTTCCAGCACCACACGGTGTTCGAGGCGCGCTGCCCGGGCGGCCATGGCGTGCGCTGGGGCGAGGATGGCAGCAAGTTCATCGGCTTCCTGGAGCCGTTCGACGACAGCGAGACCTTCTGAGCCGGTTGCGCCTGGATCGCCGCCGCCGCTCCTGCAAACAGGGAGTTGCAGTCATGCCGGACCACATTGCAAGCGATGACGAGCACCGCGGCGACGCCGACGCGGACGACACGTACGTGCCGATTGCGCGGTTCAACTCGGCGCACGAGGCGCAGATGGCGCGCGGCGCGCTGGTTGCGGCCGGTTTCCTGGCCGAACTCGACAACCAGTTCAGCCAGGTGCTGGTCGGGCCGGTCGACTTCTTCGGCGGTCATGGCGGCCACATGATCAGCGTGCCGCAGAGTGAGGTACGTGATGCGATAGACCTGTTGCGCCAGACGCCCGCCGCGAACAACCTCATCGAACGCTGATACAGCGGCTGCGGCTTGACGATGGCCGATTGCAAGCCGAACATACACGCCACTGCTGCGTACACCCCGACACCCAGCCTCCCCGGCGGCTGACAGCCCGATTGCGCACCGGGAGCCACATGCCCGATCAGGACACACCCGGTGATCAGCCAGCGGGCTCGACGCCGCCACCGGACGACGACGCACGCGGAGACGGACAGCCCGACGCCCACGCCGCCCCGACCATGGCCGAAGCGGCCGGGTCCGGTGGTGGTGCCGCCGGTGCCGGGCCGCAGTCCGACCTCGACACCTTCGCCTCCGACATGGTCTCCGGCAAGAAGCGCGCGCACCCGTTCGCCGGCTTCCTCCCCGACCGTCCGCGCCTCGAGCTGCAGACCGACGCCGAGGACTATGACGACGACATCCCGCCGGTGTTCGTGCTCGATGGCGATCAACGCCGGCTCGGCCGCAGTGGCGACAACCACTTCGTGATCCGCCAGTCGGTGATCTCGAGCAACCACTGCGAGTTCTACCTGACAACCGGCGCGTGGCATGTGCGCGACCTCGGCTCGACCAACGGCGTGCGCGTCAACGGCCAGCGCGTCGAGGAGAGCGAACTGCGGCCCGGTGACATCATCAACTTCGACATCATCACCTACATCTTCGTGGACCCCACGCGGCCCGTGAAGGAGAGCGAGGATGCGAAGCTCGTGGTGCTGGCCGGCAACGTGACGCAGAAGGTGTTCGCGCTCGGCCCCACGCTGACCGTCGGCCGTCGCGCCGGCAACTCGATTGTCGTCGAGGGCGACTCGAGCGTCAGCTCGCACCACGCGCGGATCGATCGCGACGACAAGGCGCAGCGCTTCCGCATCACCGACCTCGGCTCGCGCAACGGCACGAAGGTCGACGGCGTGTCGATCCTGGCGCACACCGCCACCGCGCTGCTCAACGGCAGCAAGGTGCAGATCGGCAAGCTCGTGCTGCGCGTGGTCGACCTGCACGCGCCGGACTCGCCCGTGACCGCCGAGATCACGTCGCGGCAGCTCGAGGCGGCGGCCGAGCACGCCAGCAAGGGTCGCCGCGACGACGCCGACGAGAAGCCGAGCGAGGTGAAGACCGACCGCATCGAGGCAATCCGTCGCGAGCAGAGCCCCGCGGCAGGCGACGCCGACGGCCGGCCCGGGCCGGACGAGACGTCGGACGACGTGGACCTGCCGGCGGCGCGCGGTGGCAACAACAAGCCGGCGCCGGGTGACGATCGCCGCCCGCGGCCCGCGACCACGCCGGTGGCATCGCGTACGCGCGTCTCGCGCACGACCGAGAACGTCACGCCGGCCAAGCGCCGCACGGTGCGTGACTACGGCCGGCAACTCGGCATCTTCTGGGGTGTCGCACTGGCGATGTCCCTGCTCGTCGTCCTGATCTTCCGCATCGCCACGGCCGCCAGTTCCGACGTCGGCTGGCCCGGCGGCTTCGGCCCCAACTTCCTGATCTTCCTGCCGCTGGTGCAGGCGCTGATCACCGGCTGGGTGGTGTTCAAGGCCGACCGCCACACGCGCGGCCCGCTGCTGCTGCTGATCGCGCTCGCGCCGTGGCTCTACGCCGGCAACCTGAAGATCAACGAGTACGGCGCGATCTACGAGCAGGTGCCGACGTCGTTCCACAACATCAGCTTCGGCCTCGACCCGATGGCGAAGGGCACGCCCGGCTACCAGCGCTACATGCGCCTGCTGGCCGACGAGATCGGCGACGGCGACCGCGCGCTGACCGCGGCGAGCGTGCTCGAGTCGATGCAGATGCTGCGCCAGCACTACCGCGACGAGGTGATCGGCGCGGCAAAGCAGTTCGCGAAGACGCCGGACGACCACGCGTTCGTCAACGCGCTCGCGCGGCTCAACGGCGAGGCGTCGGGTCGCGGCGGGCTGGTGCAGTTCAGCAACAGCATCAACCTGCACAACACCGGCGTGCTGCTGTTCCCGGTGATCGCGCTGCTGATCCTCGGCCTGGCGCCCGGCCTCGCGATCTCGGTGGCGCGCCGCTACCACGCCCGCCGGCCGCAGCTCGCGAAGCTGCACATCGTCTCGATCGGCGGCCTGGTGCTGTACTTCCTCGCGGTGGCCGTCGTGGCGCTGGTAGACACCAACACCGGCCAGGCGCTGGCCAACTCGGCGCTGACCTTCCCGTTCGTGCTGATCCTGCTGTTCCCGATGGCCGCGCTGGTGTTGTTCATCCTCGACTGGATGAAGCCAACGCCGCGGATGAACGCGATCACGCGCTGGTCGCTGCAGGGGTTCCTGTTCGCGTTGTACCTGTGGTGGACGCTGACCGGCGTGATCGGCGCGCTGCAGTGGTTCGTGGAGAACCCGGACGGCGTGCGCAACGAACAGGTCACGCTCGGCGGCCGTGTCATCCAGGAGAGCGACATGATCAAGCTCATCCCGGAGGCCAAGGCCGAGAAGGGTGGCACACCGGTGTACCGTCGTACGCGGATCGTCGACACGCCGATGGGCGCGCTGGCGCGATCGATCCAGCACAGCTTCGCGCTGTTCCTGCTGCTGTTCGCCAACATCGGCCTGCTGGTCTGCGGCACGGTGGACATCATCACGTCAGTGGTGATGCCCGACGACGACGACCCTGCATGGCCGCAGCCCGCCAGTGGTGGAACGATCCGTGGTCCGGCGCCCGCTCCGGCCGGCGGCTAGTGTGGCCGCCAGGCATCCCCGGCATCGGTCCGCTGTCGACTCCTCCTTGTGCTCCTGAGCCCCGGAGGGCCCTGTAGCCCGGGGCGTGCGCCAATGGCTGACGCCCGCTGACACACCACCCGCTCGCGAATCAGCCGGCCACCGGCTTGCCGGTGGTGAGCAGCGCGGTCGCGATGATCATGTAGATCGCCAGCGCCACAATGTCGTTGAGCGTGGTGATGAACGGGCCGGCGCCCAGTGCGGGGTCCTTGCCCCAGTGGTCGAGCAACAACGGCACAAACGTGCCGATCGCGGCCGAAATGCTGATCGCCACCAGCATCGCAAAACCGACCACCGCGCCGAGCCGCACACCGTCGGTGCCGGCATCGACCAGAAAGATCGCCGAAATGCCGACCGCCATGCCGCAGATGCAGCCGATGATCGCGCCGGTGATCATCTCGCGCAGCGCGAGCCGGAAGATGTCGGCGAACACGATCTCGCCGAGCGCAATCGCACGCACGAACGTGGTGCTCGACTGCAGGCCGACGTTGCCGCTCATGGCCGTCACGGCCGGCACGAAGAACATCGTCGCCGTGATCTCCATGATCGTCGCTTCGTATGCGCGCAGCACGGCCGCCGTGATGAACGTGCCGCCGAGCGTGATCATCAGCCAGGGCAGGCGCGCCAGCACGCGGTGATGGATCGGCCCGTCGATCGGGTCGTGATCGCCGAGGCCGGCCATCAGGCGGAGGTCTTCGTCGGCCTCCTCGGCGTGCGCGTCGTACACGTCGTCGAACGTCACGACGCCGAGGATCGACGTGCCATCGACGACCGGCACCATCACCAGGTCGTACTTGGCCATCAGCCGGGCGACGTCCTGCTGGTCGAGATCCGGCGTAACCGTGATCATGTTCTCCAGCGGCAGCATCGCCTCGGCCACCGTCTTCGACTCGTCGAGCGTGATCAGTTCGCGGACCGAGATCACGCCGTAGAGCCGGCGGTCCTCGTCCACGACGTAGACCTGCGACACGTTGTCGGCGTCGGCGGCCTGTGCGCGCAGTGCTTCGAGCGCGCCGGCGATCGTGGCGTCGGGCGCGACAGACACGTACTCCAGCGTCATCAGACCGCCAGCCGTGTCCTCCTCGTACTCCATCAGCGGCTGGATCGCCTCGAGCGTGTCCTTCTCGAGCTCGGCCACGACCTCCTGCGCACGCTCCGGCTCGTCGGCCTTCACGGCATCGAGGATGTCCACGCCGTCGTCGGCCGACATCTCCTCGATCAGTCCGGCCAGGGCGGGCGGCGCGAGCGCACCCACGAGCTGCGCGGTGAGATGCTCGTCCGCCTCGGTCAGCACCTCCGACGCGACTTCGCGTTGCAGCAGCTGGAACACGGCCAGCGCGTCGTAGAAGTCGAGCCGTTCGAGGTAGTCCGCGATGTCGGCCGGGCGCACGGTGGACAACAACTCGGCGACCAGTTCGCGCTCGACCTCATCGGTGGAGAGCAACTGATCGAGGCGTTGGCGGGTGTGGAGCCCCGACGTGGTTTCGGTCTGGACTGGCGGATCGGGCACTACGACGACGGTGGTGTGGGGCGCAACGGAGTGGCGGAGGCCGGCGGTATACCGCGCGATGCAGGGCGGTCAAAGCCCCGGCGGCGCAATTGCGCGACACGACGGCGCCTCACATGGCGCAAACATGCGGCGTGCCGTGTCGTTGCGCTCGCGCGACGCGATGCGCGTGCCGTGTGTCAGTGCTGACCGCTGGAGCAGCCCTCGACCGTGTGCTGGTTCTTGCAGTGACGGAATGACGAGGCGAAGTCGAACATGTCGCGCGGCACATCGGCCAGCGTGGCCGTGAGGAAGCAAGCGGTCGAGTGGACGTCATCCTGCCATGCGATGCAGCAACGGCCGTCGGCCTCGCACAAGATGTAGACGTCGTCGCCGTCGCGCTGCACCTGGCGGCCGTGCGGCAGCATGTCGCGCAGCTTCTCGTCAGGGCGCATCTGCAGCATGAAGACAATGAATCGCCACGGCTTGCCAGTACTGCCAGAACCTGTCGTGTCGGTGGTGTCCGACATGGCTTCGTAGAACAGCGACGCCACCGACCGGCCGTCGAGCTCCAGTGTGTTGCTCGCGCCGATCAGGCGGATGTTGTCGATGCGCGGCTCGGGAATCGCCTGCACAAAATGGCAGATCGAACAGCCGTGCAGGCAGTTGAGCATCTTCAGGTAGTGCGACTCGTCGGCCGTGGAGGGCATGCGCCAGACGAGGCTGGGCTCGATGCGGTCGAGCGAGCGCAGCGCGTCGGTAGCCATCGCGTCCTGGCCGCCGCCACCCATCAGCACGAGCGTGAGCAGGATGCCGGCGGCAAGGCCCGCAACCCACACGAGCCACAGCGGTCGCGGCGAGCCGGTGCTGCGAGCGCGCTCGAGTTGATCGCCGTCACTGTTGCTGGCGCCGGAAGTGCCCGGCGCCGCCGCAAGGCCAGCCTTCACGCAGGTGACAAGGCGCGTGCGCGTGTCTTCATCGGGAATCATCGCGCGCTGCAGACAGCCACGCATCAACTCGACACAGCTGCGCGCTTCTTCGACTTCGCGGCTCTTGTGCACGCAGCATTCGATCTGCTTTCGCACTTCGTCTGGCACCGGTTGGCCGTCGGCAATGGCCTGGATCCAGACGCGGATCTGTTCCTCGGAGACCGGAGCATCCGGTGACGCAGGGTGCAGGGATTCAGACATCGAACATGCGCGGCGACAGGGCCGGGGAAAGCAGGCAGCGGGTGAAGCGAGCGGTCGTCGAAGGTGAACCAGCAGGACGCCGGTGGAGTGTGACCGGCGTGAGAGAACCGGCTCGCGTTCCGTCACAAGATACAAATGCCACGAGCGCAGTATTTCAGCAAATACCGGTTGTTGCAGGAGAAACAGGAACGGAACGGTGCGGTTTCTGAGCGGGTCGATTGAAGCCGGGTCGATTGAAGACGGGTCGATGGAAGACGGGTCGATGGAACGAGAATCCGAGGCGAGCCGGGGACGTCAGTCCCTGGAGGGGCAACACCCAATCCTGAAGCGATTGGGGAGTGAGGAGTGATGTAAGGGGTGAAGGGGGTAAGGGCAAGGGCAAGGGCAAGGGCAAGGGGTGAAGGGGGCAAGGCAAGGGCATGTCACTGGCAACGGGGTGGCCAGTTTCGCGGGCGCTGAATACCCCGTTACCACTCGACGGACACACGGTTTACGCCCCGACTCGCACCGGCAACCGCATTTACAAGAAGTGTGGTCGCCCGGTTACACTCGGCATCGCGGTTGCAGTAGGCGGCAGCATTGGCGGGACTTGCAGCCATCGAGTAACCTCAAGGGTGCCGGAATGAGCCAGAGCATCACCCGCACACTGCCCTCACCAACTGCCACTGCCACTCCGGCCGGCGCGATGACCGACACCCCCCACACGCACGACACCTGCCCGGTATGCGGCATGCCGCAACGCGGGCTGCCGTGTGACACGTGCTACTCGCCGCGAGTCGTCGAGCAGCGAGACGGCGAGCGGCGGGCGTGGATGCCGATCGATCTCGAGAAGGCGATGGCCACCGCGATCGCCGCCGCGGCAGCCGACGAGGCTCGCTCCAACGTGTTGGCTGCGGTTCCGGCCACGGTTGCCGCCGGCCGCAACGACAACAACGACGACGCGAACGCCACGCTCGTGGTGTCGTGGCAAGCCGCGGAAGCCATTGCCGCCGCGAACCACCACAACACTATTGATGCACCGGCCGACCTGCCGGAACCCGACCTGCCGGAACCCGACCTGGTGGAACCGGAGCTGGCGGCTGACGTGGAACCCGAAGCCGGCCTGACCATGCTCCAGGCCAGGGGGCCCGAGCGCGCCGGACTGCCCACGCCCAACGAGCTGCCGGCGATGCCCGACCTGCCGGAAGGCACGCGCGTCACGCCCGGCTACTTCGAGCGCTGGCGCGCCGACAAGGCCGGCATCCCGCCGCAGGAACTCACCTGCCAGAACGCGCTGCTGCGTCTGCTCGGCATCCGCGACTGGCGCGCGCTCGATGCACCGGCCCGCGCCGCGCTGCGCATCAAGTCGAAGACAATCTCGGGCCAGCGCCTCTCGCAAGACGCGATGCGCGAGCTGATCTTCCACACGTTCGTCGAGGTGGCCGTCGAGAAGCGCAAGCTCGCCGAGCGCGAGGCGGCCGCCGCCGAGCTCAAGCAGGGTCGCGCATGGTTTGCGCTGGCTGGTGCGCTGCACCTGATCGTGCTGCTGGCCGTGTGGTCGCTGGTGATGCTGGCGTTCCCGCCGAAGGAGAAGAAGAAGACGCTCGGCCTGGCGGTCGCGGCCGAGGCCTCGCCGAGCCCGTGGATTGCGCCGTCGCCGTCGGTCACGCCCGCGCCGCCGGCCGACTCGCCGATCGATCGCAACGACCCGGACGTGCCGGAGGTCGACATCCCCGATCAGCTGCAGCGGCCCGACGCGCTCTCGATGCCGAGCGACCAGAACCGGCCCGAGCCGATCGCGCCGCCGTCGTTGCAGTTGCCCTCGCTGCCCGACACGAAGCTGCCCGGCATCGCGCCGTCCGGCTCGGCGTCGGTGGCCTCGGGCTCGCCGGACGCAGCCAACGGCATGCTCGGCAACCGCATTGGTGGCGGCAAGCGCACGGCGCTGCGCAAGCACGGCGGCAGCGCCGGCACCGAGAACGCGGTCAATGCCGGGCTCGAGTGGCTCAAGCGCGAGCAGCAGGCCAATGGCTCGTGGTTGCCCACCGACTCGCCGACGAACATGCGCTACTACGCCGAGGGCTACACCGCGCTGGCCGTGCTGTGCTTCCTTGGCGCGGGTCATGCGCCCAACAGCCTGAGCCCGTACCGCGAGACCGTCCAGCGCGCGATCGACTGGCTGCTCGACCGCCAGGATCGCGACGGCCTGTTCGGCCAGCGCATCATGGGCATGGGCTACAACCAGGCCGTGAGCACGCTCGCGCTGGCCGAGGCGTTTGCGATGACCGGCGATGCGCGCACGCGACGCGCAGTGGTCAAGGCGCTCGACTGGCTCTACGACGCGCAGCAGCCCACGGGCGGCTGGGACTACACCAACAACAAATACCAGGAGCGCACCGACACCTCGATCACCGGCTGGGTTGTCATGGCGATGAAGTCCGCGCTGATCGGCGGCATCGACGTCAGCCGCCGCGCGTGGGACGAGGCGCACCGCGCGATCCTCGACCTGACGACCGATACCGGCGAGGTCTACTACTCGCGCGAAGGCACCATCTACCCGCTGCGTCGCGGCACCGGCATGGCCGCGGTCGGCCTGCTCTGCCGGCTCTACTGGGGCGAGCACGACGGCACGCGCAGCGTGGATGGCAGCGACCGTCCGCTGGTCGCCCTCGACAAGACGCTGAAGTGGGTCACCGACAACCCGCCGAGCGCCGACAAGCTGCGTGCGCCGAACTCGCAGTGGGACTCGATGAACGCCGCCGAGCGCGTCAATCTGCCGAGCGACGACGAGTTCTTCCACACGGTCTACTTCTGGTACTACGGCACGCTCTCGCTGTTCACCTACACCAGCGGCGAAGGCCAGCTGTGGCTCGACTGGAACCAGGCGATGCAGGCCGCGGTGTTGCCGTTGCAGCACACCGACGAATCGGTGAAGCGGCTGTACGGCAGTTGGGATCCGCTGCACCCGTTCTGGGGCGCGTACAGTGGCCGGCTCTACGCCACCTGCCTGAACATCCTCAACCTCGAGATCTACTACCGCTACCTGCCGCTCTACGGCCACGACGGCCGCACGAAGATGGCCGGCCGGCTGTTGGCCGACGACGAACTGCGGCACCAGCGAAGCGTGCGCGGGGGGTCCACGCCGAACCCGAACCCGGGCCCGCGTCCGCAGAATCCGCAGGACCCGGCCGACACGCGCGACCTCACGTCGGTGCCCGGTGCAAAGGAAGCCCTGGCTGATCCGGTGAGCAGCGGCGGCGACCGTTCGCGTTCGATCAAGACGTTGCGCGAGGACAACACGGCCGACTCGCGCGCCGCGATTGCCGCGGTGCTGAAGAACCCCGCGATGTCGGAGTTCACCCGCTGGGAGGCCGCCAAGGCGCTCGGCGAGCTGAAGGCGACCGACCAGTGGGGCAACCTGCGCGACGCCTACCGGCTGTCGTTCAACAAGCCGATGCGCGCCACGCTGCTCGAGTACATGGGCATGCTCGATGTGCCCGAGTGCTTCGACTTCCTGCTCGGCACGATGAAGTCGTCATCCGAGAAGGAGATTCGCGAGGGCGCCGCGAAGGGCCTGTCGAATCTCACCGGCAAGAACTACGGCCCGGTGCCCGAGACGTGGGAGGCGTATCGCTTCCGCGCCGTTCAGGAGCCCGGCCCCGGCCGCTGAGCGGGTTTGAACCAGGCCGGGAACGCGACGCGCAGCTGCGCCCGGAGCCGCTTGCACTCGGCAACCGACAGCCAGCCGATCTGCGCCACCTCGGCGTCGGCCGCATCGAGCAGCACGATGCGACGCGGCGAACTCTCGAGGCTCGAGGTCAGTCGTCCGTCGCGCGATTCCGCGCGCACCACCGTCGCAAGGTCAGTCGTGGTGCGGTGCCAGCACAGGCCGAGCAGGCGGCGCTCGTGGCACATGGTGCCGGTGGTGGCGAGCAGCGAGAGCCGGCGCGACGCCACCGGCAGCGTGACCGTCCAGAGCCAGCCCGCCATCGCGGCCAGGCCGATCAGCATGAACGGCGTGAGGAACAGTACGACGCCGATCGGCGGGGAGTTGACCAGGCAGGCCAGCACCATGCCGGACCAGAACCAGCTGAACAGCGTGCTCGCGATCAGGCCGGGCACCGTCGGCCGCGATGTCCAGCGGACACGCAGCTCGCCGGGTGCGGAGTTGGTCCGCATCCGCACGAGCACGTTGTCGACCTCGAGGTCGAGCACCTTGACCCGCGGGTCGGCGGGCACCGGCTCCGGCGTCGCCGGATGATGCACGAGCCACTGATTGATGAAGCGGATCAGCTCGCCGTCGTCTTCGCAGCTGGCGGTGGTCGCCAGCACAATCGGACTGCCGCCGGTGAGCACGCGGATCGACGGCACCGGACCGGACTTGCCACCACGCTCCAGACCGCGCTCGACGCCGCGGATCGCGAACGCCGGTACGCAGCGTCGCCAGAACGTCAGCGCGCCGAAGCACGCCTCGTGCGACACCCGGTCCGGCGTGAAGCGCAGTCGCGTGCGCCCCACGAGCATGAACAACAGGAGGCCTGCCACCAGCGTCCAGAAGGTGAGAAACACGAGCGCGATGACGGCAAGCTTCACGCCTGGCTCGCTGAGCAGCTTCTGCAGCAGGCCGACGCAGCCGAGCGACCAGCCGCTGATCCACACGCCGAGGAACAGGATCACGCAGCCGTGGCGCCCCGCGCGCATCTCGATCCGCAGCTCGCCGTCGCGAACCTTCACGTTGCCGCGCCACTGCGGCGGAACGACCACGGCACCCGGCACGTAGCTCAAGTGTTGACGGCTCGTCATGGCAGGCCCCCCGTTGAAAAGAGACTCCGACCACGGTCTGCATCCAGACCTGAGCGCACGTAGTACGGGAGACGACCGTATCGTGTTGCGAATCCGGTAGGAGCCGCGACCGAAAGGGAGCAGGGTAATCGTGGACGGCTGGCAACGTCGCGCCCCTCGCAGTTGCCCCCGCTCCCTTTCGGTCGCGGCTCTTGACCGGATCAGTCCGCTGCCATCACATCAGCCGCGCCGCGACCGGAAGAACGCCGTCAGCACCTGTGCGCACGCCTCGGCCAGCACGCCGCCCACCACCTCGTAACGGTGGTTCAGCTGCGGGTGCGACGAGAGATCGACCACGCTGCCACACGCGCCGGCTTTCGGATCGGTACAGCCGAACACCACGCGGCGGATGCGCGAGTTGACCAGCGCGCCGGCGCACATCGGGCACGGCTCGAGCGTCACGAACAGGTCGCACTCGTCGAGCCGCCAGTGGCCGACCGCGGCGCCGGCGGCGGCCAGGGCCACGATCTCGGCGTGGGCCGTCGGATCGGCGCGCGTCTCGCGCAGGTTGTAGCCGGTGGCAATCACCTGGCCGGCGCGCACCACCACGGCACCGACCGGCACCTCATCCAGCGCCGCCGCGGCCATCGCCTCGCGCAGCGCGAGCCGCATGAAGTGGGCGTCGTCGGCAACGCCAGCGGCGTCGTCGGCCGCGGCGTCGGCGAGGCGCGCCAACTCGGCCGCCACGGCGGGCACCTGGTCGAGCGACAGCCGCGGCTCGTCACTCATCGCCATCGCCATCGCCATCACGCGGCTTCGTCTCGGTCGCGGCAGTCGGCGGCAGGTATTCATGGATCGTCGGCACCGGCGGCACCATCGACTGCTCGTGGTTCTTGTCGATCCACTGCGTCGGCTGCTCGCCGAGGAACAGCCGCCCGGTCCGCCGATCGATCGCCACCGCGTTGATCCAGTAGTTGAGGTCGATCTTGCTGACGACCCTGCCGGTGTCGGGCTCGACGCGCAGGATCGCGAACGTCATCGGCGTGTTGCGGTCGACGCCGCTGATCGGCTTGCCGTCCGGGCCGGTTGCGATCGCCTGCAGGCGCACAGCGGTCAGCAGGCAGGTGCCGTCGAAGTCCAGGCCGTTGCTGTTGTGCAGGCGGAAGCCCGGCACGCGGATCACCGACTCGCCGACGACCTCGCCGGTGTCCTTGCGCACCTTTGCGAGTTGCCCGCCGCTGCGTTGCACGGTGTAGAGGAACTCGCCGGCCGACGTGATGCCGGCCGTGCCGTAGCCGCGCTGGCCCTTGAACGCCGCGGTGACGAGCGGCTCGACCCACGCCTGCTTCTTGCGATCGTAGCGCTGGATGCCGTTGCCGCTCTTCCACGAGAACGGGCAGACATAGAGGTACGCGTCGTCGAAGCAGATGTCGTTCGCACCCTCGACGCGGCCGCTGGCGGGGTCCTTCGGCACCTCGAGCACCACGGGTTTCGTTGCGCTGTCGGGCGTGCTCTCGCTCTCCACGCCCACGCCCAGCGATGTGCCGGTGATCGTGCCGTTGATGTGGCACCACAGGCGGTCGTCGGCCACCGCCACGCCCTGCACGATGCCGCTGCTGCCGGCCACGCGCGTGGCGATGCACGTGCCGGTGCCGATCCGTTCGGGCCGCGCGCCCGGCGTGTCCCACTCCTTGCCAGCCTTGAACAGCTCGAAGCGTTCGCGCGCGTCGGTGCACTGCGCGATGAAGAACCGCGAGTCGCTGAAGCCGCTCCAGCGGTGGATCTTCTGCCCGGCCGCGTTGAGCACGACCATCGAGGGGTAGGCATTCACCGCGAACCGCTTGCACAGGTCGGGCGTCACGTCGCGATCGATCACGACGCAGTTGAAGTTGTCCATCATGTCGAGCACCGGCTGGTCAGAGAACGAACCGTTCTCCAGTTGGTGGCACCAGTGTCACGTCGCGAACGTGAAGTACGCGAAGATCGGCTTCCCGTTGGCCTCCGCAGCCTTCACGGTGGCCTCCCAGTCGTAGCTGAAGTTGATCTTTCCGTCGACGCGATGCCGGTCCGGCTTGTCCGGCTTGTCCGGCTGCGCGGGTTGCGGGTCCTGGGCGACGGCGGGCAGCAGCAGCGAGAGGATCAGCATCGCGGCGACGAGTGCGATGCGCGTACGAGTGGATGTCATGGCGTGTGGTCGTGTCGTGTGGCCCGGGCCGCGACCGTCAGGGAGCGGGATCAGCGGCCGGAATGCGCACCTCAACCTACCAGCCGCACCGCGAGATCCGCCAGTTGTTCGACCAGCGGCTGGAACAGCGGGTGAATGCCGTCGACGATCGACTCGCGCCCCGCCGCGGTCGCTCCGTCGATCTCCAGCGGATGCCAGCGGCAGCGGTGGTCAGTCAGCGGCCCGCGTCGCCTTCACCGAGCAGGTCCCGGATCAGCTGTGCCGCATCGGCCGCCGGTTGCCCACCTTCATCGGCCACCAGCTTCAACGCCTGGATCACGGTGCTGTCCGCGTGGTCATGACCGCTACCGCGCAATGCGCCGGCTGCGAATTGCAGTGTGTGGGATGCGGGCTCGCGTCTCACCATGCCGTCAAACAGGCCGTCGACGTATTGCCGGATCCGCGGGTCGTCCCACGGCGCGTTCGCATGAAGGAAGTCCTTGATGCACCGGTTGATCGCATCCAACATGGCAGCCGTGGCCTTGCGATCGAGCAGCGCGCGGACCGCCACCAGAGCGGTGGCCGGGCTCAACGGCAACCGACAGCGAAGCAGCTTCGCCGCTCGTGCGGGTCGGTCGGACAGCGGGAACTCGTTCATCCGCCCGGCCCAGTCAGCCACCGCCGTTTCGTCCAGCCCGACTACTCCGACGGCATTCTCCACCTCGCGAAGGCGGCGCAACGGGGGCCATCCCCCCGCGTATTGCCGGTCGTAGGCCCGCAGCACCCAGCGGCGAATCCCGGCCTTCATCGACTCGTCGAGCGGTGCCACATCGTGCATTGCCGGCAGCGTGGCAAGCAGCGACGATTCCAGCTCCGGCGATACATCGTCGCGGCACATCGCCAGCACCTGCGCACGCCGCACGACCAGCGCATCTGGCGCAAGCGTCGAAAGCGCTCGCAGCCAGTCGTCGAGCAGCCACTCCGGCGGCCCGTCGTCGAATCGGCTGATCACCGCATTCCTTGTCTCCAGGAACTCGACGTCGTCAGCGGCGAAACCCCACTCGACCACGATGCCGAGCAGCAGTTCGAGCACCGATTCGCCCTGCGCTGCGTGCTCGATGTCGGGCCTGGTCAACAGGTGCGCGACCGGGCGCAACAAGCAATGGTAAGTGAGGCCGTGAGGTCGTGCCGCCAACCGCCGCGCCGCGGACAGCCGGGCGGCGTCATCACTCGCGGCGTCGATTGCAGCCACCGCCCTCAACGCGTCGGCCAACATGCTTCGCGAGGAACGTATCGCGGCCTCCCGCGCCACCGGTGGCACCAACAGGATGTCACGCTCGACCAGAGCGGCAAACTCCTCTTCCATCCGCCCGGCGAGTTCCTCTTGCGCCGGGTGAGCCAGTTGCCAATCGTGCAGCCGGGCGATCAACACGCGATCACCCGGGCAGAACGCCCTGTCGAGCAGCAGTTCCAGTGCGGAGTTGCCGATATCGTCGTCGACCTCGCTGAACCAGAATAGCTCGTCGTCAGTCGCAACCCGTGAACTGCTGCAAAGAGCGCGGAACGCGACCTTGCGAACGCGCTCGTCGCCTGTGGTCGCCTCCCGGATCGCGTCCGGCGTCACGAAATCCCCCGCGGCTGCCGCTACCAACGGGTTTCTCGACTGCAGAGCAGAGAGCAACGTTTCCGACCACACCCCGTCGCGCGCGAGAATGGCTCGCAGCGCCGCGGTGCGCACCTCGTCCGGCATGTGCGAGCCCCACAACAGATTCCTGAGCAGCCATCCGACATGCGGGCCCGACAAGGCCACGAGTGCATCCCACGACTCGCGCTCCGGCGACAGGCGGTCAGCCAGTAGCGCCCGCGCCAGGCGCTCGGCCGCCGGGCGGCCTGCGCCGGACCACTCGGCCAACACTCGACCTGCCGCGGCACGGACGTTGCCTGCTTCGTCCAGAAGCCCGGTGAGAACGGCTCTCTCGATCAGATCCTTTCTGCCCGCGAACGTGGTCAGCGTCTCGCCGACCAGCACTTCCCGCTGCAACGGGTCGGCCAACTCGTAGCGGCTCGTACCGAGCACTTCGCGACGGGCCACGTCGGGCATCGCGCGCCACACGATCCGCCGGCACTCGACATCGGTGCAGTGATGCCAGATCTCGCGCAGGTCGCGGTCGGACGCCGGGCGCAGTTGAAGGAGCTGCTCCGCGGCCGCACGCAATTGCCGCGCATCATCGGTCTCGCGCATGCGCTCGACAATGCGGGCGCATTGCTCCTGCGGGGTCGCGCCCGCCTCGCCGGAGCGGTCGGGGGCCGGAGCGGCGGCCGCGTTCGTGCGTACATCGGAGGCGCAGCCGGCGAGCAGCGCCAGCAACAAGCTCAGCGAGAACCGGGTCATCCGCGTGGTCGCCCACACACTCCGATCGCCGCGTTCAACGCGGTCGGACCGACGAGTGGTGCGACGGGCCTTCGGATCGAGGAAGTCATCTGGCATAGCGAACCCGTCTGCGATCTGGAGCCGTCCGACCATTGTACCTGCGCGGCGTATGCCCGGAGCCGCGGTAGAGTCATCGGCGTTGCTCGCGCAAGCCGCGCACGGTCAGGCGAAACGAGTACATCGGCCGCGAGCACGCACGCCGCGGGCTCGGCCGGGACAGGCTGAGCGCCGAGTTGACATCGCGAAGCCGATGGTCAATGTCGACCTTCCCGCTCCCTCACGGTCGCGGCTCGGATCAGCGGCCGGAATGCGCACCTCAACCTACCAGCCGCACCGCGAGATCCGCCAGTTGTTCGACCAGCGGCTGGAACAGCGGGTGAATGCCGTCGACGATCGACTCGCGCCCCGCCGCGGTCGCTCCGTCGATCTCCAGCGGATGCCAGCGACACCGGCACTCGCGGCCGCAGTCGATTCCGTCGCCGGTGACGCGATGCGCCCATGCGTCATCGATCGGCGCGATCGGCGTGAACACGTGCAGGTGCCATTGCTGCGCGAGGTCGGGCCGCGGATCCCACGGATCGCTGATTGTGATCGTCGGCAGTTGCGCAACCAGCCGGACACGCTCGGCCGGCACGCCGGTCTCTTCGGTGAGCTCGCGGCGCGCTGCCTGCAGTGCATTCTCGCCGGGGTCGATGCCGCCCTTGGGCAGTTGCGAGCGCCCGGTCGGCGGGTCGTGGTCGAAGACGAGCAGTTCGCGCCGGCGCGTCGTGGGGTGGCGGCGGATCACGCAGGCAAAGGCCTTGCGGACGACGGGATCGCTCATCGGTAGCCGTGGGCAGAGTGAGGGCAGCCACGTAGTACGCGGATCAGTCCTGGTACACCGCGTTGAACGACCACTTCCCGCGCGATTTTGCCGCCTTCAGCACGCCGTTGCGCGACAGCGTGGTACGCAGCGGCCCGGCCGCCTGCGGCTTGCCCATCAACACCGCATACACATCGGCCAGCTGCCGCGCGGTGAACTCCTTCGGCAGCAGGTTGCTGGCCAGCGCGGTGTGCATGATCGACCGCCGCACATGCACCAACGCGTCGTCCAGCAGCGTGTCGTGGTCGAACGCCATCTTCGGCCGCTGCTTGCGCTCCACACCGAACCAGCCGACCGCGCGCGCATCGTCCGACGCCTTTGCCGTGGCGAGTTGCGCGGGCGAGAGCAGCGCGAGGTACGCCACGGTGATCACACGTGTGCGCGGGTCGCGGCCGGGCTTGCCGTAGATGCCGAACTGCTCGATGCGTACCGGCAGCGTGATGCCGGTCTCCTCCTGCAACTCGCGGCGCGCGCCGTCGGGCAGGTCTTCGTCCATCTCCAGGAAGCCGCCGGGCGTGGCCCAGAACCCCTGGAACGGCGGCTTGCCGCGCTGGATCAGCAACACCTCGAGCCGCCCGTTGCGCGGGGAGATGATCGCCAGGTCGCAGGTGACGGACGGCCGTTCGAAGTCGCTGGCCTTGTACCCGGCGACCACCTTGCGCGCGTTCGCGACCTCGGCGGCCGACGGCCCGGCTGCTGCGGACGGGCGGGGAGCGGACTTGCGAGCCATGCGGCGAGTGGAGTGGCGGATTGAAGCTGACGATTGCGGGCGGTCAGGTTGTACCGGACCGCAACGGCGCGAGTCTGCTACCATTTCACTGTCCACTGCCCCCGCCCGCTCCGGCCCTGTCTCGCCGCGCTGATGAAGCTCGCTCTCGATTTCGGCACCCGCTACACCTCGGCCGCGTGGACCACTGCCGGTTCGCCCGACCTGCTGCCGCTACGGATGGGCAACCCCTTCCTCGAAAACATCCTGCTGTGGCGCAACAACAAGGTCGTCGCCATCGATGACGACGCGCGCTCACAGCTCTCGCAGGACTCGATGCTCCTGCAGTCGTTCAAGCCCGACCTCGCGCGCCACCGCCTGCGCTGGACCGAAGGCCTCGCCTCGCGCGGCCACTCCGAGATCCGCCGCGCGACCAGCGTCGGTAGCCTGCCCGTCCCGAAGGATCGCATCGGCGAGGGCTACACGGGGCCGTTCTACCGGCACGGCCTGGTCCGGGCGATCGGCGGCATGCTGCGTCATCTCTGGGCGCACCTGCACAAGCTCGATCCCGGCCTGACCAACGCCTGCGACTCGCTGGTGATCGGCGTGCCCTACGCCTTCCACGAGTTCTCGCGCCGCCGGCTGATGCACGCACTGAAGGAAGGCCTCGCCGACGAGTTGTTCCCCGAGCCCGACTTCTACCGCCAGGCGCTGCAGGCCGTGTCGTTCGTGCACGAGCCGCTGGCGGTGCTGGCCAGCATCGATCATCTCTACGACGGCCGCGCGAGCACTACCTTCTCGTCGGTGCGGCCCGAGTCGCTGCTGGTCGTGGATATCGGCGCCGGCTTCTGCAGCGCGGCTGTGTTCCAGACGCAGCCCGGTCGCGACGACCTGGCCCTGACGCCCGGCCGCATGATCGGCGAGCGCACCACGCAGTTCGCCGGCGACGCGATCGACGCGGCGATGCTTGACGGCGTGCGCGGACTCGACCCCGACCTCGACGTCTTCATCTGCAATCGGTTCAACGATGCCGCGTTCCGGATGCTGCTGCTCGACAACATCCGCCGCGCGAAGATCCAGCTCTGCGACCCGGCCGTCGGCGAGGTCTCGCTGCAGGTGCCCGAGGCCGACTACGTGGCGATCCAGCGCCCGGCCTTCACCGACTGGATCCGGCCCGTGGCGCGTCGCGCCGCCGAGACCGCGATCGAGGCCGTGGCCGATGCGGGCATGGGCACGAGCGAGGTCGGCGGCGTGCTGATGGTTGGCGGCACGTGCCTGATTCCCGAGGTGCGCGCCGCGATTGCTGCCGAGTTCCAGGGCCGGCCGATCGTGATGCCCGACCGGCCCAACGACGTGAAAGATGCGCTCGGCGCCGTGGCGTGCGGCCTGGCGCGCTACGAGGTCGTCGCCGACCCGGCCGGCATGCGGCCCGGCAACCGGCGCATCGGCCTCTACAATTCGGGCTGGGCACCGCAGGAGCAGTTCCCGCCCCAGAGCGAGCAGTTCGTACTGCTCTACGATCCGCTCAAGCCGGACGAGCACAAGCACAAGGACTTCTGGTGGGGCTTTTTGCAGGTGCCGCCGGGGTTCGGCAAGCTCACGGTCACGCTGTTCGAGTCGGTCGATCGCGAAGAGCACCTGTTCACGCTCTACGGCATTCCGGTGGCTGACGGCGGCGACCTCTGCATTCCCGAGCGCTTCCAGGTGTACATCGACGTGACCGGCGAGCGGATGTTCCCGCGCATCTGGGTCTGGGACGTCAACGCGCGCAAGTTCATGGTCAAGGCGTTCGACCTTTCGAAGCAGGCCGAGAACCGGCTGGCCGAGTGGATCGAGGCCGAGCTGCCGGCGTTCAGCTACTGGGATGGCGACGTCTTCCACGGCAAGCCCGACGCGACGATGGGCTGGATCCCGGCCGTCAAGCGACCGGCCGTCGGCGACGTCGTGCGAGTTGTGAGCGGTGACCGCACCAATGCCGACTGGGTCAACAAACCCGGCGCGAGCGGCCTGATCGCGCCGGCCACGATCCGCGGCGTGTGGCCGCGCGGGACGTCGGCGCCGACCGGCAAGGGCATCAACGAAGTGCGCAACTGGCACATCAGCGAGTTCATGCTCAAGCTCGACGACAAGCAGCCGGCCAACTACCAGAACCTGTTCATCGAGTACGTGCCCGACGGCCACCGCGACAGCCAGATGCTGGTCGTCGACGTCGAGCATCGCCTCGCGCCGTTGCAGTCGATGTCGGACGACACGCTGGCCAACCAGATGGGCACGGTGCCGGTGAAGACCGAGACGCGCTCGTCGGGCCGGATGTCGCGCGCGCCGCGCCTGGCCGCCGATGCAGCGCCGTCGCTCGCGTCATCGCAGGCGCAGGGCAGCACTCCACCAGCGGGCGACGATCCGTTCGGCGTGGCCGGCGCGATGTTCGAGAGCAGCGCGATGCCGACGGTGTTCGACACCGGGCAGATCCCGGTTGAAGAGGCATTCGGCGGACCCGCTGGTGCGGCTGCTGCAGCGGCGGCGCGCGCGGCATCCGCTCCGAAGACTGCGCCAGGCGGTTCGCGGCGCGATCCGGGTGATCCGTTCGGCGGCATGAATGGCGACCCCGACGAGAGTGTGGCCGATGCGTCGGTGATGACGCGCAGCTGGACGTCGGCGCACGCGGCGTGGAATGCCGGCCAGCAGGACGTGCCGACGGATGCGCCCGAGTCGTGGGCCGAGTCGAGTGCCGGTGGCGACGACGACCATGCGCGCCGCGACCTGCGCAAGACCGCCGCCGGCGCGCTGGCCACGGCCAGTCTGCCGACGGTGCTCAAGTCGTTGCGCGAGTCCGGCGTGCCGACCGATCGTGCGGAAGCGCGCGCGCTGCTGCACCGGCTGTTGCGCCAGGCGATCGACGGCGATGTGTCGGCACCGGTGGCGAGCGCCGCAGCAGTGATCATCCAGGCGCTGTTCGCGCTCGGGCATGGCGACTGATGCCGCGACCTGCGTGAAGGCGGGTCGTGCAGTTCCGGATCAGTTGCCGCCGCCGTTGCTGTTGCTGTTGTCGGTGGGTGCGTTGGTGCCGGGCGTGGCGCCGGGTGAGGTGCCGGGCGTGGTGCCGGGCGTGGCGCCGGGCTCGCGGGCGCGCTGGGCCGCGGCGTCGAGCAGATCGTTCTTGGCGGCGTTGGTCTCGGCGAGCCGCTTCTCGTACTCGGCCAGCAGATCGGGCGACGCGCTGAAGCTCATCGCCCACGTCTCGCCGTCACGGCGGAAGCGCACGATCGCGCCACGCGTGAACTCCGCGGCGCGCTCGGGCAGCATCGCAAGGTCGTCGCCGGAGCGCAGCGGAATGTTGTTCACCGACACGAGGATGTCGTCCACCTTGAAGTAGGCCGACCAGATCGACTGCTTCGGAATGCGCACCAGACGCATGCCGGTGGATTCGCCGGTCGAAGGGTCGATCACCGACTCGAACAACGGCTGCTGCAGGACCTCGGCGGCCTTCGTCTTGAACATGTACATCTCGGGGCCGGTCAGCATGCGGCGCGAGATGCGGTCCGGCGGCAGGTCGCGCACGGCCGCGGCCTCGGCCGCGACACCGTCGGACACGGGCTTCGAGGTGGCGGTCACGTCGGGCAGCGGCACCACGGTGCCGTCCGGCTTGACCGCAAGGCGCGTGTCGGCCGGCGGCGAATTCGACGTTGCGCCATCGGTGGGCGTGGGCGGTTGCGTCGGCGTCGGCGTCGGCGGATCAGCGGCCGGCGGATCGAAGTCGCGCGGATTGAACGGGCCGATCACGGTGCGCGGCGCGTTCGGATCGATCGTGTCATCCACACCTTCCGAGATGATCACGCGCTGCAGCGTGCGGTCGGCGTTGACGAAGCGCACGCGCGCCGGCTCGATTGCCTCCAGCTTCCAGCCGCGCAGGGTCTCGCCGACCTTCATCTGGCGAATGCCCTTCGGGTCGTCGTCGTTCGCCACATCAATGCACGCCGACGCGGCAGCCGGGCGGTCCGGGTTGTAGTCGACCCACATCAGCTGCCACCCGGCCACGCCACGAGGGCGAGGCGCCGGCGGCGCCACGTGCGTGATCTCCGGCCCGGCCGACCCGGTGCCCGCATCGCCGCTGGGCGGACCGGCACCGGCACCGTCCGGCGGCCCGGCGTTCACCGGCCCGGTCGGCTGCGGCTGCGCCTGCGCGGGCGGCGTTGCCGGGTGCTGCTGTGCGTCGGCGATCGCCTGACGGGCGCGCGCCTCGGCCAGCAACGCCGCGGTCTTCGCTTCCTGCGCCTCGGCCAGCGCGGTCAGGTACTTGCGCTCCAGCTCGCGCCGTTCGGCATCGAGCGCCGCCTGGCGTTCCTGCCGGTCGGCGCTCGCCGTGGCGCTGGCGTCGGCGTCTCTGGCGGCGAGCGCCGCGCGGTACTGCTGCTCGAGCTCGTGCCACTGTGCCGTGGCGCTGGCTTCGCGTTCCGAGGAGGCCTTCGCCGCCACCGCGTTCAGCTGCTGCATCACCAGCACGGTGCCCAGCACGGCCACGCCGAGCAGCGTGACCACATTGGATAGCAGCAGCACCACGATCAGGCGTTTCATCCGGCCTCCTTGCGGCTCACTTGTGCGTCAGCTTGATGTCGAGGATCAGCATCTGGCCGGCGCGCATCACGATCATCTTCACGGTGCTGTTCACGCGCGACCGGGCCAGCGCAGCCCGCAGCGAGTCGCCGTCCGTCACCGGCCGACCATTGAAGCGCGTGATCACGTCGTCGGCCTTCAGACCGGCCGCCTCGGCCAGCCCGCCGGGCGTGACCTCGACACAGCGCATGCCGACCGGGCTGTCGTTGGCCTGCGCGCGCATGCCGAGCGAGACGTTGCCGAGCGCGCGCTCCGCCTCGGGCAGCTCCGGATCGGTCACCGGCGGATTGACGCGGTCCGGCGGAGTCTGCGGCACGACCGCCGAGCCGTCAGCCGAGCCGATCGTCAGCGTGACATTGATGGTGCGGCCGGCGCGGTCGAGCATCAGGTCGAGCTGGTCGCCGACGCGCAGGTCGCGCAGCGGCTCGAGCAGTTGCCACTCCTCGCGCACGTCGACCGTACCGGCGCGGCGGATCACGTCGCCCTCGCGCACGCCGGCCTTGTCGGCCGGGCCGCCGGCCTCCACCTTGACGACGCTCACGCCGCCCATGCCGCCGACGACATCCATGCCCAGCGTGCCGCCCACCGCCGCGTTGGCGGCGTCGGCGGTGGTCGAGTAGGTGTAGACCACGGTCTGCTTGAGCGGGCCCTCGGCCGCCTTGACCTTCTGCTGGGGGCTGATCGCGACGTGCACTTCCATCGTGCCTTCGAGCGCCATCCGCACCGGCCGGCGCGTGTCGAGGTCGACGAACAGGTCGCCCTTGAGGTTGCGCACGAGCAGCTGCGCGCCGCCGCCCTCGGCCACGGTACTCGACATGTCGATCGTCACGCGCGCGCAGTTCTTCACGCCATTGAACGTGCCGACCTCGGCCAGCGTCAGCGTGCAGCGCGCCTCGAGCACGGTCTTCGGAGCGGCCGGCACGAGCGAGATGGCCAGCGCGTCCTTCGGGATGTCCCAGCTGTCGCCGATCTTCATCGGCCGGGCCGGATAGTAGAGCGAGGTGGTGTCGAGTTCCTCGAACGCGAGGCGCTCCTGGGCCGGGATGTCGGCGTCGCCGGTGGCGTGCCAGCGGTCCTGGCTGTCGAGCTCGCAGGTCACATGCTGCAGTTCGAACGTCGAGCGCATCGACTGCGGACGGCCGCCGCGGACCTCGCGCCGCATGCGCAGCAACACGCGATCACGGCGCGCGACGCGGCCGGTTTCATCCACGCCGAGCACGGTGTCGACGGTGTCCTGCAGGTCGCCCATGCTCTGCTGGCCGCGGCGACCCTGGAAGTCGATGTGCAGCGTGACGTCGCTGGTCACGGTCGTGCGGATCACGGCGCCATCGGCGTAGCTCGGCGAGAGCAGGTACTGGCCGGCGGAGGGCTGCGGGCCGGGGCCAGGATCAGGACCCGGACCCGGACCGGGATCGGGACCCGCCTCGCCGAGGAAGCGCTCGATATCGAGCTGGTCGAGCTGCAGATGCTGCCCGCGCAGGATCGAGTTGATCAGCGCCGCGAAGCGCTGGTTGCGGCGCAGCTTCACGAAGTGCGGGTCGGTGATCAGCGCATCGGCGTCGCGCCAGCCGTGCTTGATGGCGGTGGCCAGCATGCGCAGCGTCTCGCGCTCGTTGTCGAGCATCGCCGCTGCCCAGGCGGCGTGGCGGGCGATCATCGCCGACGAGGCGTACTTGTCGGGCGGGTACTGCGTGAGGTGCTGCTTGTAGGCCTCGAGCGCGCCGGCGAAGTCGTGATCGGCGAACTTCTGGTCACCCACGGCGGCCGGAGCCTGCTGCGCGCTGGCCATGGCGGCCGGGAGCGCGAGCACGACGATCGCCAGCGCAAACGCCAGCGGAGTGGTCAAGAATCGGTGAACGGCCATAACGTGCCTCGCTCGACGCCTATCAGGAAACCCGACAACGGCAGCGGTCGTTGGGTTGGAGATGGAATTCAGCCGCCACCCTGCCAGACGGGCGGAGGAGTGGCAATGCCGGAAGCGTGCGGCGGCCGGAATCCGGATGCGTTGCGGAATGCCCTGCGCTTGTGGCCGCTGCCCACCCGCGCCATACTGCCGCGCACTCCACCCGACGCGGTCCCGCGCATGAGCATCAAACAGTCGATCATCGATTCCGTGGCCTACGAAACCCGTGTCATCAAGCACCTGGCGACCCGGGTGCCCGACGACGCCTGGGACTACCGGCCCAGCGAGGGCCAGCGCAGCACGCTCGAACTGATCCAGTACCTCTCGCGCTGCGGCGTCGTCGGCATGGAACTGCTGCTCTCCGAGACGCGCGACCGCGTGAAGCTGCTGTCGGCCGAGGGCAAGGAGACGACCCGCGAGACGTTCGCGGCCGAGATGGACAAGCAGCAGAAGATGATCGAGGACATGCTCGCGCCGCTGACCGACAGCGACCTGCTGGAGCGCCGCTGCAAGGCGCCGTGGCAGGACGAGATGCCGCTGCTGCGCGGGCTGATCGATGTGACGATCAAATTCCTGGCGTGCTACCGCATGCAACTCTTCCTTTACGCCAAGGCGGCCGGCGCCGCGAACCTGACCACGAGCAACTCCTGGGGCGGGCGCGACCGCGAGGCCCCGAAGCCGGCCGCGAGCTGACGGAGAAATCGCATGAGCAACCCCAACCCGCGGTACTCGATTGTCGGCGGTGGCCTGGCGGGTGCCCTGATGGCCACCATGCTCGGCCAGGACGGCCACAAGGTGGACGTCTACGAGAAGCGGCCCGACCCGCGCGCCGCCGGCGCCGACGCCGGGCGGTCGATCAACCTCGCGCTCTCCGAACGCGGCATCAGTGGCCTGCGCGACGCCGGCCTGGAACGCCGGATTCTCGACATCGCGATCCCGATGTACGGCCGCGAGATCCACTCCGAGGCCGGCGAGCTGAGCTTCCAGCCGTACGGCGTGAAGGACACCGACGCGATCAACTCGGTGTCGCGCGCCGAGCTCAACCGCGTGCTGCTGCAGGCCGCCGACGACACGGCCAACGTCACGCTGCACTTCAACTCGCCGTGCCTCGATGTCGACCCGGTCGGCGGCGTGCTCACTGTCGCCAACCCGGACGGCCCGGCCGGCAGCGTGCGGACGATCCGCGACTCGGTGATCATCGGCGCCGACGGTGCGTTCTCGGCGGTGCGCTCGCGGATGCAGCTGATGAACCGCTTCGACTATTCGCAGACGTTCCTCGCGACCGGCTACAAGGAACTGCACATCCCGCCGGGGCCGTCGGACACCGCAGGCAGCGGCGACTCGCGCTGGCGCATCAAGAAGAACGCGTTGCACATCTGGCCGCGCGGCGACTACATGATGATCGCGCTGCCGAATCTCGACGGGTCGTTCACCGTCACGCTGTTCTGGCCGTTCGAGGGCCCGCACAGCTTCGACGCGGTGCAGACCGACGAGCAGGTGCGCGACTTCTTCGCGGCGCACTTCGCCGACTCGCTGCCGCACATGCCCGACCTTGTGGAGACGTACCAGGCAAACCCCACGAGCAGCCTCGTCACGGTGCGCTGCGGTCCGTGGGTGATCGGCGACAAGGTCGCGCTGATCGGCGACGCGGCCCACGCGGTGGTGCCGTTCTACGGCCAGGGCATCAACTGCGGGTTCGAGGATTGCCGCGTGTTGCGCGCCTGCCTCAAGGAACATGCGGGCGATCGCGCCGCGGCATTCGCGGCGTACTACGCCGTGCGCAAGCGCAACACCGACGCGCTGGCCGACATGTGCATCGAGAACTTCATCGAGATGCGCGACCACACGGCGTCGCCCGTGTTCCGTGTGCGCAAGCGCATCGAGAAAACGCTGGCCGGGTTCTTCCCCGAGGCGTTCCGCACGCAGTACCACCTGGTGAGCTTCACCAATGTGCCGTACGCCGAGGCCCGCCAGCGTGGCCGCCGCCAGCAGCAGTTGATCGAGCTGATCGGCCGCGGCGCGGTGCTGATTGCGCTGCTGGCGTTGCTGGCGATTGTGGCCACGATTGTGGGCGGCTGATCGTGCGCAGGCGACAGGGACGTGTTGCAGCCTGCAGCTTGAAGCCCACGGGCTGCCGCCCGTGGGCAAC
>JBFWQT010000025.1:0-29952 GCA_050249295.1 Planctomycetota bacterium | reverse complement strand
ATGGCCTCACTGTCGATCCGTCGCCACGAAGTGTGTCCTGGCTGGAACTACACGATCGCACCCCGGTCGGATCAACCAGACCCGAAGTAAACTGGTGTCGGCTCCTTACACCCCCGGCTCGCCCGGAATCGGGTGATTTCCCGGACAGGCCCTTTGGTCGCCGCTCTTCCGCTCATTCAATCAACCTTCGCACCACAGTAGATGCAGCTCTGCCGGCCCTCCATTAGCGGGCAGCTGCACGACTTGCGCGCAGCCTTTACACCGCCCCGGCAACAATGCACTTTCTCCGGCCCCCGGAGAACGCGCACTCATCTGCCTGCCGGAACCGTCGCCGATGGCATTGCACAGCCTTGAATCCCACATCCGTGAGTTCGCGCAGGGTCGCCTCGATGCCGGCCAGGAGACGCCATTCCTGGTCGTCGACCTCAACGAAGGCATCGACGCGTACACGCAGTTCCGCACCAAGCTGCCGCGCGTGCGGCCGCACTACGCGGTGAAGGCCAACCCCGACCGGCCGCTGGTCGAGGTGCTGCGCGACATGGGTTCGTGCTTCGACGTCGCCAGCATCGGCGAGATCCAGATGCTCGTTACGCCGCCCGACAAGGTCGTCGAGGTCTTCAACCAGAGGGGCCTCGGCGTCGATCCGAAGCGGCTGATCTTCGCCAACCCGGTCAAGCGGCTCGACAACATCGTTGAAGCGCTGCAACTCGGCGTGCGGTTGTTCACCGCTGACTGCCGCGAGGAACTCGACAAGATCAGCGAGGCAAGCGGCCTCGCGAAGCTCGACAAGAGCGATCGCCCCGGCGTGCTGGCCCGCATCTGGGTGCCCAACTTCGGCAGCATGATCGACCTGTCGTCGAAGTTCGGCGCCGAGAACGACGAGACGATGTCGATGTTCGCGCACGCCGCCGGGCAATCGCTGCACCTGCACCTGCGCGGCCTCGCGTTCCACGTCGGCAGCCAGTGCGTGAACCCCACCAACTACACCAAGGCCACCGGCATGGCGATGGAACTGATGCGCCAGCTGGAGCAGGCCGGGCACCGCATCGACATGGTCGATATCGGCGGCGGCTTCCCGGTGAACTACACGCTGGAAGTCAGCTACGTGGACGACGTGCTCGATGCGGTGGCCGCGTCGATCAACAAGATCCCGAAGCACATCGACGTGATTGCCGAGCCGGGCCGTGCGTTCTGCGCGACGGTGGCGACGCTGTTCACGACGATCGTGGGCCGCACGGTGCGCCACGGCAAGACGTGGTACTTCATCGACGACTCGATCTACCACACGTTCAGCGGCAAGATTTACGACCTGATGGACTACCAGTTCTATCCGCTGAACCGCGCGGCCGTGCCGGGTGCCGAGGTGGTGGTCGCGGGTTGTTCGTGCGACGGTCACGACATCATCAGCAAGCACTCGCTGCTGCCGCCCGACCTGCCGGTGGGCAGCATCCTCTATGCGCCCAACATCGGCGCGTACACGTCGGCGTCGGCCAGCTATTTCAACGGCTTCCGCCCGGCCGACCGTCTGTTTATCGAGCCGAACGCCGCGGTGCCGGCGCTCGGCCCGGCGTAGCAACGAGCGAGAAGCGCGCGGCGCGGATGCATGGGTGGGAGCGTGAGCGACTGCCACGCATCCAACTCGTCGGCCACAGCCGCTACCCGCGCCCGTTTGCGCCGCCGCCGGCCAGGCGGGCACGACACACCGTCATCACCTCGTCGGCGAGCCGGCTCTGGAATTCGTTGCGCGCGAGGCGCGAGACGAACCGCGGCGGCCGCGAACTGCTCTCCAGGATGCGCAGCGTGTTCGCGTACTCTCGCAGCGCCTCGGCCGACATGCCCTCGCTCTGGTACATCACGGCCAGGTAGAACGCAGCCGGCCAGAACCCGGGTTCGAGGAACAGCGCACGGCGGAATGCCTGGATCGCCGGCCAGCGCGCGCCCATCTTCTTGTGCACCAGGCCGACAAGGAAGTGCACCTCGGGCGACAGCGGGTCGAGGTTCTGCGCGCGGTTGTAGAGGTCGAGCGCGCCCTCGGTGTCGCCCACCTCGAGCATCGCGTTGCCCAGCGTGAGCAACTCCTCCATGCTGCCGGTGCGGCTCACCAGGCGCTTCTTCAGCCGGTCGATCGCGGTCTGGCGCGCGGTGCCGCCACGATTGAAGTCGGCGACAAACATGTCGAGGTCGATCATCGTGCCCGCCGCGGGGCGGTCCGGCGTCTGCCGGTCCCGGCGCGACGCACTGCCGGCCATGCGCTCGCGTTCCATCATGCCGCTGATGCCGTCCGGCGGAATCACGTAGGTGCCGGTGTCGTAGTCCTCCGGCACCATCAGCCCGTCGGGCACCTCGATCTCGCCGCTGGCCAGCGCGGGCGGCAGGCTGACCGCCGCGTGACGGCCACTCGGGCGGGTGTGCGAGCCGATGTGCGTCGGGCGATACGCGAAGCTGCGACCGATCGGCACGAGCTCGTAGTCGGTCTTCTTGCCGTGCAGCGACTCGCCCGCGCCGACGATCAGCAGGCCATCCGGCGCGAGTACCCGATGGAAGCGCGCGACCACCGCCTCGACCGTGGGCTCGTCAAAATAGATCAGCACGTTGCGGCAGAAGACGATGTCCCACATGCCGACCGACGGCCGCGGATAGTCGCGGCTCATCAGGTTGTGGTGCACGAACTGCGGCACCTTCTGCACCGGCGCACTCACGCGCCAGCCGCGGTCGAGCGGTTGCAGGTAGCGCTGGCGGAACTCGTGCGTGATCTCGCCGAGCGTGAGGTCGGTGTACTGCCCGCGGCGGGCCGTGGCGAGCGCATCGGTGTTCACGTCCGACGCGAGCAGTTCGAGCGTCAGGTGATCGGTGTCGGCGAGCATCGCGAGGCTGATCGGCTCCTCGCCGGTGCTGCAGCCGGCACACCAGATGTGCACCGGCTGGCGGCGCGTCGTCGCGAGCCGGCGCATGATCACCCTCACCGCCTCGAACTGGTTGATGTCGCGGAAGAAGTGCGTCTTCTTGATCGTGATCGTGTTGATCAACGAGGCGAGTTCGGGGTCGCCCATCGGAGCCGCGCGCAGGGCCGCGACGTAGGCATCCGACCGGCTGTCGTTGCGCAGCCGCATCCGCCCTTCGACAAACGAACGCAGGCTCGGCGCCGGCACCTGCGGCAGCACGAAGCCGATCTTCTCGCGGATCACGTCGCGGAACGCCGAGTACCAGACCGGCGGCAGTTCGCCGCTGACCGGACGCGCAGCGGTCCCGCCCGGGGCGGATGGCCGGATGCGCTCGGTCTTGCGGCGATGGTCGTTCATCGCTCGGGCTTCTCCTTGCGGCCCTGCGAATCAACACCGGCGCGCTTCGGTCGCTTGCCGGGCAGGTCCTCGGACAGCGGCGTGACGCGCCACGATGCGCCACTGCTCGACGCGCCCGGTCGCGAGCCGCCATCCAGCGCGGGCAGGCGCGTCGACGAGATGCCACCCGGCACACCGGCCGCGATCGCCAGGGTGCGCGCCATCGAGTCGATCGGCTGCACCTTGTCCACCGCGCCGAGTTCGATCGCGGCGCGCGGCATGCCGAACACCACCGACGTCTCCTCATCCTGGGCAATCGTCATGCCGCCGGCGTCGTGGATGCACTTGAGGCCGAGCGCGCCGTCACGCTGCATGCCGGTCAGGATCACGCCGATTGCGCGCGACCCGAACGACTCGGCGACACTCTGCATCAGCACGTCGCCCGACGGCAGATGGCCTCCGACCGGTGGGCCGGCGTCGAGCACCACGCGCGAGTTCTCGTCGATGCGCATGTGGCAACCGGCCGGCGCGATGAACGCCTGCCCGGCCGAGAGCTTCTCGCCGGCCTCGGGAATCTTCACCTCGATCTGGCACATCGAGTCGAGCCAGCGCGCGAGGCCGTCGGTGAAGCCGTCGGTGATGTGCTGCACGATTGCGATGCCGATCGGGAAGTCAGCGGGCAGCGGCGCGAGCACCCACGGCAGCGCCTGCGGCCCGCCGGTGCTGGCCACGATCGCCACGATGCGCCCCTCGCCGCTGCGCGCGCGTGGCATGCGGTCGGAGACCTGCGCGCGACGATCGCGCCGCCGGCCCTCGACGTGCTGCACGACGGGAATGCTGCTGAGCAGTTGCACCTTGCGCCGCAGTTCCGAGTGCAGCGGCGAGTTCGGCACGTTGAGTGGCGGCTTGAGCACGAGATCGAGTGCTCCGCGCGCCAGCGCCTGGAAGGTGTAGCTCTCGCCATCCGACTCGCCGGTGATCACGAGGATCGGCGTCGGCGTGTACGCCATGATCTTCTCGATCGCGTCGAGCCCGCCCATGATCGGCATCTGCAGGTCCATCGTGACGAGGTCGGGCCGCAGCCGTTCGACCATCTCGATCGCGGTCGCGCCGTCGTTGGCCACGCCCACGATCTGGATCGCACCATCGGCGGTGAGGATGCGAGTGAGCGCCTCGGCGACGATCTCCGAGTCATCGACGACGACTACCCTGACGAGCGGCATGGTGCGGATCCGGTGTGGACGTGGTGCAGAGCGGGTGGCAGCGGTTGCGCGGGGAGGCTCGCGCGCGCGAGCCCATTCTGCCCCAACGCCGCGGCGGCGGGAATTGCAATCAGGGCGATGCTGCCGGACCCGCCCGGCGATGCAATGCCCGGACCCGGCCCTCGATAAACGGCACCTCGAAGACCTTCGGATGGGTCATCGGTCCGTGGCCGAAGTAGCCGTCCTCGCCGAACAGCTCGCCGTGGTCGGCCGTGACGATCAGCCAGGTGTTGTCCGGCAGCGCGGGGAACAGCCGGGCGAACTGCGCGTCGAGGTGTTCGACGCAACGCACCTGCTGCGCGCGCAGCCGGTCCAGCGTCGGCGCATCGAAGAACCGCGGCGCGTCGGCGTCGGCGTCAGACTCGTCGATCCGCCGGAACACGCCATGCACGCCCGACAGGTGCGGCAGGTCGCGTCCGGCGTCCAGCATGTAGGGGTAGTGCGTCTCGCCCAGGTTGAGGAACCAGAAGCGTGGCTCGTCGAAGCCGGTCGTCAGGATGTGGTCGATCATCCCCGCGAAGTCGGCGTGCGTCGGCCACAGCCGGTACTCATCGAAGCCGGTCGCCATCGTGGTGTACGGGTTGAGCACCGGCAGGCTGACGAGGCCGTGCGTGCGGTAGCCGGCGCGGCGCAACACGCCCGGCAGATTGAGCGTGGGCACGAAGGTGCGCAGCTGCAGCTCGGGCATGTCGAGCCGGTCGCGCCAGCGCAGCAGGTCGCCGCGATACACCTCGGCCGCGAACGTCTCGCGCGGCGCGCGGTGCGGCAGCAGCCCCATCAACATGGCGTGGTGCGACGGCGCGGTCCAGCTGGCGTACGACCACCGCGCCTCCACCGTGCCGAGCGCATCGAGCGTCGGCGTGCGGGCTGCCACGACAGCGTCGTAGCGGCAGCTGTCCATGATGATGAAGACGAGGTGGTTCATGCCGGCAGTCTACGCGACCGTGTGCGACACAGCAACGTGCGCGGGTGCTGGCTCGCGTGCGCACCGTGGCGCTCGTACAATCACGACTCGCATCCATTACTCGCCGACGCGACCACGCGCCATGACCGCTGACTCCACGCCGGGCGGAACGAAGCCCACGCCGGACGTACTCTCCACCGAATCGCTGATGAGCCTCACGCGCGAGGACATCCTCGGCGATGCGCAGGTGCTGCCGCGGCGCGCCGGGTCGGCCGAGAGCGCAACGCAGATGTGGCCGGCCGCGGTGGCGGTGGTCGCGATGATCATCCTCGCGGCGATGGCGATCGAGCTGCACCACTATCCGCTGATCCCGTTTGTCGCGATCGGAATCATCTGCATCCGCAGCTGGCCGCAGCGCTGGGCGCGCACGGTCTGGTACGTCACGCTCACCGTCTACGCGCTGTGGCTGCTGATCCACACCGTGCCGCTCTGGCTGCCGTTCTTCTTCGCGCTGCTCGCTGCGTACATCCTCTCGCCGCTGGTCGCCGGCATCGAGCGCGGACTCAAGCGCCTGCGCGTACCGTGGGCGCGCACGCTGGCCGTCGTCATCTTCTTCATCGTCTCGCTCGGCGGAATCGCCGTGCTCGACATGATGGTGATCCACAACGCGCGCGACACCATCGACAAGCTCGTCGAGGGCATCCAGAAGCGCAGCGTCACCGGCAGCATCGTCAACAACATCGAGCAGCTCAAGATCACCGTCGGGATGGGCAAGCTCGACGCCAACCAGCGCGAGAAGCTCACCGAGTGGAGCGACAAGACCGTCAGCGGCGTGCAGGAAGACCTGCCGCGCTTCGGCGCCGAGAACGCGCAGGCCCTGCTCGGCCACGCCGGCGAGCTGTTCGGCTGGATCGCCGTGCTGCTGTTCGACGTGTTCATCTTCCTGTTCGCCACCTTCTACCTGCTGATCGACTTCCCGCGGTTGTCGGCCAAGGTCGACTCGTGGTTCTCGCCGTCGCGCAGCATCCGCCTCGCGCGACTCTCCGAGCAGATCGGCAAGATCCTGCGCAGCTACCTGCAGGGCCACACCGCCGCCTGTGTGCTGATGGGCATGATCTACTTCTTCGTGCTCGTGCTCTTCGGCCACCCGTACGCGCCGCTGCTCGGCCTGCTGATGGGCATCCTCTCGCTGATCCCGTTCCTCGGACCGGTGACCGCCGGCGTGCTCTCGATCCTGCTCACGCTCACCGTCGGCATCGACCCGGCGACGGCCGCCGGCGTCAATCCGGGCCAGGCGATGCTCGGCGTGATTGTCGCCTACGCCGTCGCCCACGGCCTGAACGACACGGTCATCTACCCGCTCGTGGCCGGCCGCTCGGTGCACATCTCGGCGGTGGAGACGCTGCTGGTGTTGTTCGTCGTCGGCCACTTCTTCGGCATCCTCGGCATGTTCTTCGCCGTGCCGCTGTGGGCCATCGTGCGCAAGCTCGTCACGTGGATGAACGAGGAGCACATCCCCGGCTTCGAGTGGCTGAAGCTGTTCCGGCCGTACGAGGTGCGACACGAGAAGACGCTGCGGCTGCAACGCCAGGAGGCGCAGCGCACCGCCGCGCACGAGCGCGCCGAGCAGGAGTACACCGAGCGCAAGGCCGCCGGCGCCTCGCTCAGCCTTTCGGAGGCGAGCGACCGGATGATCGCGGCATCCGAAGCCGAGACGCTCGCTGCAACGGCCGAGCAACTCAAACAGGCACTCGAGCCGCTGGACGATGCGGACCTGCCAGCCAGCGGCATGACCGCGAAGGTCGAACCGGCTCCCGCGCCGACGCCCGCCCCTGTCGCCGACGCAGCGAAGGCCGACGACGCTGGCGATGCGGATGACGACGCCGGTGACGCCGGTGACGACAACGGCGACAATGACGACGACGGCAGCAAGTCGTCGTCCGATCGCCCGAAGAAGCGCGGCGGCAAACGACGCAAGAAGAGCAACGACTGACGCGGCCGATCACGATGCGGAACGGCTCACGACGATCGGTGTGGCGGCGCGCGCGGCTGGCGATGATGGCCGGTGCGTTCGTGCTCGTCATGCTCGAGCTTGTGCTGCAACTCGCCGCTCTGGTCCCGCCCGTGGGAGCCCTGCTCAGCAAGGATGGCGTGCCGTCGATCGTGCCCGACGAGGCGCTCGGCCACCGGCGCAACGCGGCGCTGGCCGACTACGACGACGCAGGGTTCCGCAACGCGACCCGGCTGACCAGCTCGCGCGTCGTCGTGCTCGGCGACTCGCAGTGCGAGGGTTACAGCGTGTCGCGCGAGCATGCCTGGCCGCAGCAGCTCGACGCCGCGATCGACGGCGACGTCTACAACATGGCGGTCGCCGGCTATGGTCCGGCCGAGTACCGCGTGCTGGCCGACGAGGCGCTGCAACTCGAACCGCAGACCGTGATCGTCGGGCTCTACTCCGGCAACGACCTGGCGAACGCGTGGCGGTCGGTCTGGCAGGAGTCGCGTGCCGCCATGCTCAAGCCGCCGCTCGACGCCGACCCCGCACCGGCCGATCTGCCGCCACTCGAGCTCGGTACCACGCCGCGTCATTCGGTCGAGTCGGCCGATGCGTCGCAGGGTCTGGCCGGGCTGCTCGAGGAGCACTGCAAGCTGCTCGGCATCGTGCGCGCGCTCGACCGTGCGCTGCACGGCACCGGCGCGGCCATCACGCTGCGCGACGACGATCCCGACTGGCCGTGGGACCGGCTCGAAGCCGAGGTGCGCGAGGCAGCCGATCCCGATCAGTTGATGGCGCTCGACCTAGGTCCGGATCGGCGCACGTTGCTGACGCCGCGGTTCCGCCTCCGCGTGCTCGACATGTCGGACCCGCGGATCGAGGAAGGCTTGCGGCTCACGCTCGTCGCGCTGGAACAGTTGCGCGATCTGTGCCGCGCGCATCATGCGCAGCTGAAAGTCGCGCTGATTCCGACCAAGGAGTGGGTGCTCGCGCCGTTGGCGGATGCGCCGGCCGACACCGCGCTGGGCGAGCTGGCGGTGGCCGAGGCGCAGTTGTGGGAGCGCGTGCGACGCGAGCTGTCGGCGCTGGAGATCGCGACGATCGACGTGCTGCCGGCGTTGCGCGCAGCGGCGAGCGAGGGCCGCTTCCCGTATCGCAACACCGACGATGGCCACCCGAACGCCGCGGGCAACGCCGCGATTGCCGACGCCGTGCGCGCCGCGATCAGCGCGGAATGATCTGCGCGGCCCACGCGTCGAGCAGCATGATCAGCCGATCGAACGGATGCGTGCCGGGCACCAGCAGGTCGGCGAACGCGGCGGTCGGTTCGATGTGGAGGTTGTGCATTGGCAGGACCGTCTGCTCGAGTTGGTGCAGCGTGAACTCGAGCCTGCGGCCGCGTTCCTGGTCGCGCGCCAGCCGGCGCTCGCGTCGCGTCGCCTCGTCGGCCGACACGAACAGCGTCAGGTCGGCGAGCGCGCGCAGCGGCGCGTAGCTCAGCGCGAAGATGCCCTCGATGACGATCAGCGGCGCCGGGTCCAGCGGTTGGGTGCCGCGGCGGGTGTGCGTGGCGAAGTCGTAGCGCGGCGCCGACGGCACGCGGCGACCCGCCAGCAGCTCGGCGGTGTGTTGTGTGAGCAGGTCATGATCCACCGCCGCCGGCTCGTCGTAGTTGATCGTGCGTCGCACCGCCTCATCGAGCGCCGACTGGTCGCGGTAGTAGTCGTCGGCGTGGATCATGCGCAGCGACGACCCGATGCGAGCGGCCAGCATGGCGGCAAGGGTGGATTTGCCGGAGCATGACCCGCCGGCGATCAACAGCAGTCGGTGACCTGTCCGGTCCATCATCGGTCGGTGGAAAAAAGTGCGCGCCGGCATCATGCGATGCCCGGACCCGATGCGCGAGCAACTCCGACGATCTGCTGTGCAGCCCCCCGGCTCGCAACGGCATGGTCGTCGGATCGGCCCGGCAAGCCGGTTTGCGGGCGACGCCAGGAACGACACGTAACGCGCGACAGACCGCCTGGAACATCACGCAGACGGTTTCGGGCGTGCGGTTTCGATTTGACTTGCCCCCCCTCGCGTGTACAATTCAGTCGCACCAGTGAGAGGTTTACCTTTCACCGGCAGCTCGAGAGAGCTGGAGAAGGTGGAGCGTCACGAATCAGAAGAAGGCCGGCTTGCCCGGCCTTTTTCTTTTTTCCACGCTGCTGGTGGCGACACCCGCCCGCTTCCGGGCCCCTGTTTATCGGCTTCCGTGGCCAGCGGCATCCCGGCCTTGTGGTCCTGCTCGTCGATCAGCGCGCCGCGTCGTGCACGAGGAAGAAGCGCACCTTGCCATCGGCTGGCAACACCAGGCTGCGACCTGCGACTCCGTCAACGTCATCGATCGTGATCGTGCGACCACCCGGGTACTCCTCGAACCGCGGGTCGTATGTCGCGATCACGTGGTACTGGCCCCACGACACGCGACGCACGATCGGCAGTCGCTGCTCGAACTGCTGCTGCGAGGAGACATCGCTGTGCAACTCGCCGCGATGCAGGAACTCCTCGAAGAAGAATGCCATGCACATGCCCTCGATGAACTGATCGACCGACGCCACGCCCGACCGTCCGGCCGCCTGCAGATCGGCCACCTGCACCGTGTACACGGGCTTGCCAGCGCCCACCAGCAGCGTCGGGTTCGACTTGTCCACGACCTGCACGGTCGCCTCGTCGGCCGCGATGCTGACCACGTGCAGCACGTCGTAGCGGTTGAACACCACGCTGGCGTCCGACTCGTCCTTCGTCGGCAGCGCCTTCTCGAGCACCACGTCGGCATCCACCTCGATCGTCGGCAGCGTGTGATCGGTCGTGCCACTCCAGCCCCACAGCACCTCACCATCGATGCCCGTGAAGAACGACAGCGCGGCCTGCGCAACCATGTCTTCGTCGCGCACCGCCTGCCCCCGCCACCAGCGCCAGTCGGGGCCGCCGCCGTGCAGCAGGTTCCAGAAGTACGGACGCACCGGCTTCTGAACCGCCTCGTCGGCGATCATCCGCTGGTTGAGGTCGATGTTCGCCAGCACGTACGCGACGTTCCGGTTGTCCCAGTAGAAGTTGTAGACCGACGGGTTGATGACGTCGGCGGCCGCGTACACCTCGCGGCCGTAGCGGTTCCAGCGCCAGTCGGTCGAGGGGTCGGCGACAAACGTGCCGGCCGAGAAGAACGTGCGCGCCACCGGCTGCCATCCATACAGGCTGATGTTCGTCCAGCCGGCCGCGCGCGCCGCCACGATCGGCGCGATCTGCGTGTTCGCGAAGCCGCCATAGTACGCATCCTCGAACGCCTGCTGGTTGGCCGGCGTGTCGCCCGACGGATACCAGGCCTGGCTGTGCAACGTCGTCGGGTCGAGCACGCTGTGCTCCATGTCGATCATCTTGTTCGCGAAGTCGGCCGCGCGCGCGTTGACGAACGTGTTCTCGCTGATGATCGTGTCGGCCAGTTCGCCCCGTGCCGGCAGCGTGTCATAGCGGCCCTCGGTCAGGCTGTGCGCCGGCATCCACGTGTCCCAGTTCACCGCACCCGACCAGTTCATCACCTTCGTGCCGGCCGGCAGGTGCGCCAGCGCGTCGTCGATGGTCAGCGCATAGAGGTTGGTGATCGAGAAGCCGTGCGTGCTCGCGTACTCGAGCAGCGCGTGGTTGTGCCAGCCACCGATGTTGAACTCGTTGGTGAAGTGGCGGAAGCGGAACGGCTTGATGCCGGGCGCCTCGTACGGCGCGGTGCCTGGCGCGAACGTGTCAAGCATGGTGGCCGGGTGCGCGGGCGCCTCCCACCCGGGCTGTTGCAACGCGGGCGGCGACGCATCGATCGTCACGTCGCGCAGCTGGTCGATGGTGATGCTTGCCGCGATGGTCAGCGTGGTCTGCCCGGGTGCAGCGGCGAGTTCGCTGACCGGCAGCGCAGGCAGGATGCCGAGCAACCGGTTGACCTCGGCCTCGGCCGGATTGCCGGCCAGCGCGTCGCCCGCTCCGCACGCCGATGCGCCACCGGCTGCCACCGACGTGAGGCAGAGTGCCGCGAAGAGCAGAAGGCGCACGGCAGTGAGTCGCGACGAGCTCATGGTGTTGTGTGGCGTTGCGAGCGGCGAGACATGTGGTTCAACATCCAGCCTGCAAGGCGTGTGCCAGCCCGACCTTCCGCCGAGGTGGGCCGCAAGCCGGGGCGGGGTATCAAACTGACCCGCCACGTTCCACTCCTGACCCGTCTTGACCCATCCGTGCCACACGCTCACCCGGCGTCGTCGGTCACCAGTGGTTCGATGTGCTCGCTGAAGATCCGCGCCGCGTCGTCCGGCTTGCAGCCCTGCAGCCACACCCTCGACGGGTGGATCGCCACGGTCACGCCGTCGGCATGGCAGAACGCCAGGCACAACGAGCGCGACACGAACACGCGCCGCAGCAGTCCGCGTCGCATCGTCTCGCTGTGCAGCCGGTCGTAGAGCTCCTGACCGTTGCCCGCGGCACAGCACGGCATGCCGGTGCTGGCTGCATCGCGCGCATTCACGCACACCAGCACATGCACCGCGGGCGGCTGTTCGATCCGGCGCAACGTCACCCCCTCGCTCGCATCACGCGATCGTCGAGTCGTTCCAGCCGTCGCGGAACGACCCGGCGTGATGCACCAGCAGTCTGAACACCTCCAGATGGAAGTCGCGATCCGGCCCCGACTCGGGCAGGTGCTTCTCGGGGTGCCACTGCACGCCGAGCAGGAAGCGGCCCGGCGTCTCGCCTTCCACCACTTCGATCACGCCATCCGACGTGCGACCGGTGGCGCGCAGGCCGGGTGCGAGACGACCGATCGACTGATGGTGGTAGCAGCGCACCTTGACCTTGCGCGGCTCGGTGCCGGTGCCGCCCAGCAGCGTGCCGGGTTCGATCGTCACCTCATTGATCGCAAGCTCGGGCGCGCGCGCCGAGTGCTTGCAACCCGACGGCAGCTCCGACGGGATGTCCTGGATCAGCGAGCCGCCGAGCGAGATGTTGATCAGCTGCACGCCGCCGCAGATCGCCAGCGTGGGGATGCCGGTGTTCAGCAGGCAACTTGCGAACTGCAGGTCGAACTGTTCGCGCCGCGGCATCATCGGCGTCCACGTGGCGTGCGGCTCCTCGCCGTAGTGGCGCGGACTGTAGTCGTCGCCGCCGGTGAGAATCACGCCGTCGAGTCGTTCGAGCGCGCGCCGCATCGCTGCGCTGGAGCGGATCGGCGGGATCAAGAGCGGCACGCCGCCGGCCTGTTCAACTGCCTCGAAGTAGTCGGGGTACAGCGACGTGGCTTCGCGCAGGTTCTTCTTCAGGTCGTATTCGCAGGTCAGCCCGATGATGGCCATGTGACGTGTGTGGCGAACAGTCCGGACGCAGCCGCGGTGGTCGCGCCAGAGTAGGTTGCCAGCCAGCGGGTGGCAATCACCGGCAGCGCGCGTCAGCCATCGTGCCGGCGGAACAGCCCGATGAAGCGCTCGCTGGTCGACGCATCGAACGGCGTGCCGCGGTAGTCGCCGAGCGTGTTGAACACGCGCAACCCGACGGAGCCGGCCATTGCCACCAGCTCGGCCGGGTGCCATGCGCGCACCGACTCTTCGGCTACCACGCGGCCGTCCTCGCCGCGCACCAGCTTGTTGATGCGTCGCGTGGCGGTGTCGTACTCGCGCTGTTGCAGCAGCACCTCGCCATCCACCTCGGTGCGATCCTCGGCGACCAGCGCGCGCACCGCCACCGGCGCATTGAAGAAGTCGAGTGCGTACGTCCCGCCCGGCCGCAGCGCGCGCGCCACACCGGCCATCACGCGGCGGTCGTCGGCCTCGTCGTCAAAGTAGCCGAAGCTGCTGAAGAAGCTCAGCGCGGCATCCAGCGAGGCCGCGGCCAGCGGCAGCTCGCGCATGTCGGCGCGGATCAGCCGCACACGCCCGGCCGTCACCTCGTCGCCCAGCTGCATGCCGGCCACCGCGAGCAACGGCGCCGAAAGGTCCACGCCGATCACATGTGCCGCCCCGGCATCCAGCAGCGGCCCGATGTGACGACCCGCGCCGCAACACAGGTCGAGCACGGTGCCCCCCGCGAACGCCATCTGCGGCGCCACCGCCTGCACGGCACGCCGCGCTTCGGCGCCGTCGCGTCGCGAGTAGCGGGCCACGTAGTCGGCACCGAAGCTCAGCTCGTACCACTTGTCGCTCACTCGCCGTCGTCCTCCACCGGAGACTCGGGTACTGGCACCTCGGCCGTAGCCAGCACCGCCAGCAGCTTGCCGGCCAGCTCGCCGAGCGACGCGTACTCGCTGTTGGTCAGTAGCACGACGCCGAAGCCGCGCCGCGGCAGGAACACCATCCACGTGCGCGTCTTCTCCTGCGCGCCGCTGTGCGACACGCGCAGGTCGTCGCCGCTGCCGCTGATGAAGAAGCCGAGACCGGCGCTCGTCGCCTTGCCGTCGCTCGTCTTCTGGCGCGTCCACATCAGCCTCTCCGACTCCTCGCTGACGAGCTGGCGGTTGATCATCGCGACCGCGAACCCGGCCATGTCGTCGACGTTGCTGATGAACCCGCCGCCGCCGAGCTTCCAGCTGACGTCGGTGTTGCCGCCGCGCACGATGCGCTCGCCGCGCTTGACGTAGCCGACCGCGCGGTGCGGGATGTCGACCCACTGGTAGTCGGGCTGCAACGTGGGCAGCTTCGCCTTCTCGACGATTCGCGTGCGCACCTGCTGCCAGAACGGCTGCCCGCCGGCCCGCTCGACCACGGCGCTCGCGAGGATCAGCGCGTGCGTGCTGTAGTTGTAGGCCGTGCCCGGCGCGGCAACCAGCGGCGACAGTCTGAAGTAGTCGAGCGCGTTGATCACGCTCTCGAACGGATGCTCGCTGTCGTACTGCTTGCGGAAGTCGCGCACGACCTTGCCGTTGGCGTAGTGCACGATGCCGCTCTGGTGGCAGAGCAGCTGCCGCGTGGTGATCACGCGGCCCTCGCCGGGGTCGGGGAACTCCGGCACGAGCGTGCGCACGTCGGCGTCGAGGTCGAGCTTGCCGGCGTCGCGCAACTGCATCGCGGCCGTCGCCGTGACCGGCTTGGAGAGGCTGGCCCAGCGGAAGCGCGTGTCACGCGTGACAGCCACGTTCGCCTCGCGATCTTCATGGCCGAGACAGACCGCGCCGGCGAACTGCCTGGTGCGGATCACGCCGACCGCGAGGCCGACGAGTTGCTGCGACTTGAAGTCAGTCTCGGCGACGCTGCGCACGCGAGCGAGCACCTCGTCGTCGGTCAGTCGCCGCGTACTCTCGGTGGCCGGTTGCGCAGGCGGTGCGGGCGCGTCCTGCGCAACTGCGAGCTGCAGGGGCGCAAGCGCGACGACCAGCAAGAGGACGAGGCGCCAGGTCAGTGAGTTCATGCGCGGCTCCGCAATCGGCGAGTGCGAGTGCAAGGTAGCTTGCCGCGGGCCGGGTCGCGACCGGTTGCGCCGCAGTCAGGCGCGCAGCCAGTCCTCGGTCGGTCGCGCGGTGGCCAGGCGGCAACGCAACCGGCGCCACATCTCGCGCAGGAAGCGCACCTGGCGATCCATCGTCGGTCCGGCTTCCGGCACGAACTGCGTGTCGGCGTCCTCCACGCCGTTGATCGCGACCCACATCGCCGACGTGATCGCGCGCCCGGCACCCACGGCCGTGCAGCGCAGCAGCGCCGTGACCGCGACCGCCATGCGATAGCCGGTGCCGGTCATGAAGATGCCGGGGTCCCATCGCGCGCCGAAGCGCCGCTTCGCGATCGCCTGCATCGTGAACTCGAACTCGGTGAACGGCTCGATCGCCTCCGCATCCACCTCGTCGCCGGCGAGCCAGCCGTACACCAGGCCGGTCGAGATCGCGGGCAGCCGTCGATGATGCTCGCTCAGTCCGTTCGCTGCGGCCCACTCCTCGAACACCGGCATCGCCAGCTCGACCGCGGTGAGCCCGGCGATCACGCGCGACGGCCGCTTCAACCGGTCGATCGTGCGCAACACGTCGCCGCTCGACGTGAACTCCGGCTGCCACGCTGTGTCGTCGTCAGCTTCGTCATCCGGCGGCGTGTGCGGGTGCAGTTGCTCGATCAGATCGGCCGCGCTGAACACACGAGCGAGCGGATGCTGCAGCCGCTCGTGAATGCGGGTGTAGAGACCAACCGTCATGGCGTCATGGCGTCATGGCTGCCCGGCGTCATCGCCACTGCGCGCAACGACAATACAACGCGGCCCGCACCACAGGGGTACGGGCCGCGTTCGGCTGTTGCAATGCCCCGCGGGATCAGCGCACCACGTCCGGAGCCAGCACGCCGTAGGTCTTGTTCGGCGACAGCGCGTGCATCCGGCCCGGCACCGCATCGGCCATCGAGCCGAAGATCACCGTGCCGGTCTGCGGCTCGAACACCACGTGGGTCGTCACGTTGCGCTGGATGCTCGACCCGTGGATCGTCTCCGTGAAGCCCTTCGGGCCGAAGGTCCAGCCCGAGCGGGCCTGATCGCGGTAGCCGGCCTGCAGCAGCTGGTCGCGGTTCAGGCTCTCGACCGACGGCGCCACCTGCTGGCTCGCCATGCCCGGATCGACGAAGTGCGAGGCACAGAACATCGCGTGCACACCATCGTCGCGGTCGCTGTGCGGACGGTTCTTGCGGATCGCCACGCGCTCGGCCGAGCACTCCACGGCCCACACGTTGTCCAGCGAGTCGGCCAGCACCACGTTGTGCGACGTCGTCACGCTGCTCTCCACCAGGTACCCGGCGGCACCTTCGGCGCTGCCACTGCGGGCCAGCATCCGACGGCAGAGCATGTTGAACGGCAGCGACGGCTTGAGACCCAGCGGACCCGGCACCGGGTTGGCGAGGAACGCCACGCCATCCAGGTTGGTGCCGGCCAGCGCGCCGATCATGCCGGGCAGCGCGAGGCGGATGTAGGGCTTGCCGCGCTCGGGGTGCACCACCATCAGCAGCGGCTCGGGACGCTCGGCCTCGTTGAACGTCGAGACCTCGAAGGAGGCGCCAGCCAGGCCGCCGGTCGCCTCGTCCACCATATTGTGGTCCACAGCGAAGAGGCTGCCGGCGAACGGATAGCGCTGACCTTCGCGACCGGCGAGCGCCGCGGCAACGTCCATCCAGGTGTTGATCAGCAGCGCGTCCTCGGGCTTGATGCCGGCGCCAGCGGCGATGCCGGCGATCTCGGCGCGTTCGTCGTCACCGAAGTGCTCGGCGAGCAGGCCAGCGGCGAGGTCGAACATCTCGCGGCCGCCCTTGGTGTCCACGTAGGGAATGACGAAGCCGGTGAGGTAGCGGCGGATGCGCTCGCGCAAGAGCTCGCCCTGCTGGCGACCCATGTCGTTGGGTGTGCCCTTGAGGTGCACGATCGGCACGGTCTCGGTCCAGGTGATCATGCTGTCGCCGGGGCCCTTGGTGGGCTCGACCCCGGGCGCGCCGCTGTCCTTCGGGGCGACCGCGATGCAGCCGGTGAACATGGCGGCGACCAGCAGCACGCTGAGCAGCGAGCCGAGCGACCGCAGGCGCGCCGGGGTGAAGAGGTGGGTGCGGGTGGAAGGCATGTCGGCTCCTGCTTGCGTCTTGTGGTGCCGCGCAATGCGGCTGGTGTGGGCGGGCGACGTGTACCGGTAGCCCGCGACGAACCGGGATTCACACCCACATATCGGCAGCGAATGGGCCGGCCTTCAGTGGCGCGCGCGGAAAATGGAATTCGTTCGTCCGCATGGCCGGGCCGCGCGTAGTCGGAGATGTGCCCCGACTGGCTCTGAGTGGAGTGATGACCATGACGTCGCGTTTGTCTTCCGTGTCGCTCGCCTGCCTTGCTGCCGCGATGCTGTCTGTGATCCCCGGTTGCGGTGGCGGTACCGCGGCGCCCGGCTCGGCGCGCGACCCGGGGTCGTCCGACAACGCCTCGTACGGCGCCAACCGGATGGCGTCGGTGTCACCGCCTGAACCGATGAACCCGCCGAACGCGCGGATGCTGATCGCGGGCAACAGCGCGAACAGTGCGATGAGCAACACTGCCGCTCCGTCCACCGTGATGGCTGACCGCGCCAACCGCGGCTTCGTGGCCAACCCCGGGCAGATGCCGCAGCCCGTGCAGCCCGGCCAGCCGGCAGACCCGCAGCACGGCCGCGAGCAGTTCAAGGACTATGGCGAGAACCCGTGGACCGTCACGAAGGAGGACGCGCTCTCGACCTTCGCCATCGACGTCGACACCGCCAGCTACACGCTGATGCGCAACGACATCCTCCAGAACGGCCGGCTGCCCGAGCGCGCGTCGGTGCGCGCCGAGGAGTACCTCAACTACTTCAACTATGGCTACGCCGGCCCGGCCCCCGGCGGTCATCCGTTCGCCGTGCACGTCGAGTGCGCCGAGTCGCCGTTCAGCCCCGCAAAGAAGCTGCTGCGCGTTGGCGTGCAGGGCTACGAGGTGCCCGACTCCGAGCGCAAGCCGGCCAACCTGATCTTCCTGATCGACGTCAGCGGCTCGATGAACGACATCAACAAGCTGCCGCTGGTGAAGTACGCGCTGCGCCAGTTGGTCGATCGACTCGACCAGCGCGACACGCTCGGCATCGTGGTGTATTCCGGCCGCCAGGCAGTGCTGCTGCCGCCCACGCCGGTGAACGACCGCGAAGCGATCGTGCGCATCCTCGATGGCATGCAGGCTGGTGGTGGCACGGCCGGGGCCGCGGGCATCCGCACCGCCTACGAGCTGGCACAGCAGCGCTTCCAGCGCGACGGCATCAACCGCGTGATCCTCTGCACCGACGGCGACTTCAACATCGGCCTGACCGGCAACGCGCTGGTCACCGAGGTAGCCGCGCAGCGCGAGAAGGGCATCGGCCTCAGCACCTTCCTGTTCGGCCGCGGCAACATCAACGACGCGATGGTCGAGCAGCTGGCCAACAAGGGCAACGGCAACCACGCCTACATCGACACCCGCGGCGAAGCGCTGCGCGCGATGGGCGAGAAGGTCACCGGCATGCTGCAGGTGATTGCCAAGGACGTGAAGATCCAGGTCGAGTTCTCCGACCTCGTCGCGAAGTACCGCCTGGTGGGCTACGAGAACCGCGGCATCGCAGACCAGGATTTCCGCAACGACAAGGTGGACGCCGGTGAGCTCGGCGCGGGCCACAGCGTGACGGCGCTCTATGAACTGGAGATGGCCGAGGGCTGGCGCGGCCGCGGTACGGCCGAAGCGGTGGCCACTGTGCGGTTGCGCTACAAGGGCCCGAACGCCGGCGAGCGCGCCGAGGCGACCGAGCTGCAGCAGCAGCTGGTTGCGGCCGAGGTGAGTGACGTGTTTGCCGACGCGAGCCCGTCGTTCCGCTTCGCCTCGTCGGTGGCCTGGTTCGCGCAGATCATGAAGCGCAGCCACAACGTGGACCGCGCGACGCTCGACCGGCTGATCGCGATTGCCGACGCAACCAAGGGTGCCGACGCCGATCGCGCCGAGTTCGTGCGCATCGCGGTGAAGGCCAGCGACATGGCCGAGCTGTACGAGCCGATTGCGCAGCGCTGAACAAGCGGTGAGTGAGTGAGTGAGAGCGAGACCGCGCGCGCTGGCCCTGTGCCGGTGCGCGCGGTTCTCGTTGCGGCAACGGCCGCGCTCGCGCCTACTCGATCGCCACCTCGATCGTGTACTCGCCAACGGGTCCGTCGGGCATGGTGGTCGCAACCAGCAGCACCGGGCCGTCGCGCGTCACATCAAGCTGGATCACACTGCGACTCGTATCGCCGTTCGGCACGTCGCCCTGCCGCTGCGATCCATCCTCGAACTGCGCGACCGCCACCGGGCGGAACGAGTCCGAGCGCATCGTGATCTGCACCCGCTGTCCGGCCAGCAACTCCAACCGGTACGCCTGCGCACGATCCGAGGCCGCGCCGTACGTCACCGGGCCGCGCAGGTCGTCGCGGTGCACACCCGGCCCCAGCTGCTTGCCGTTGGCCAACCAGCGGCGCCACAACGCCACGAAGTTCCGGCGATCCTTCACCGTTCGCCGGCACAGCCACGCCCACTGCCGGCGCGCTACATCCTGCTCGCGCGCGGCCTCCGCCTCGATGCGCTCGAACGCCGCCGCCGCATCGTCATCACGACCCGCCAGCCAGCACGCCAGGCCGCGCTCCTCGTCGCGCACCGGCTCACCCGCATCGGTCAGCCGCTGCAGCAGCTCCACCGCCTCGCGGCCGCCACCACGCTGCAGGAACCAGTCGGCCCGCTGCCGCAACGTGTCGAGAGCCGGCTGCGCCTCGACCAGCCGGCGCAGATCCCAGATGCGCACCACGCCGTCGCGGCCGCCGAGCACGATCTTCGTCCCGGCCGTGTCGGTGGAGAGCTGATGCGGCGCCGGATACGGCCCGCACGCGCGCAACAGGCGGCCCGACCGCGCATCGTTGATCTGCACCTGCCCGGCGCTGTCGCTCGACACGAGGCGATCGTTGCCCAGGAACTGCAGCGCGAGCACCCAGCCGGAGTGGCCGTGGATGCGCTGGATCATCTCGCCCTCGGCCAGCTTCCAGACCACGATCGACGTATCGCCGGACCCGGTGGCGAGCAGCTTGCTGTCGGGCGAGATCGCAACCGACATGACATGACCGAGGTGCTGGCCGAGCCGATGAATGCGCTCACCGGTCGTCGCATCGAACACGCAGGCGTTGCGATCCGACGACGCGGTGACCACAAAGCGGCCGTCCGGCGAGAACACCGCGCGATAGATGAACTCCCGTCCGGTATCGAGCCGCAACTGGTCGCCGGTGTCGAGGTCGATCAGCATCGCGCCGCCACTGCCCGCGATGGCAAGGTGATGGCCGTCGGGCGCGACAGCCGCATCGAGGTGCGTGCTGCGGATGCTGGTTGGCGTGGGCGTCAGCTGATCCGGCTTGTCGGCGGTCCAGACGCTCAACGCTCCGTCGTGTTCGACCACCAGCAGCCGCTGGTTGCTCACGAAGCAGATGTCCTGTGCTTTCGCACTGAGCGGGATCCGGGCCACCAGCATGCCGCTCGCCATGTCGTGCATGGTCAACCGCCGGTCGCCGCCGATGGTGGCCAGCAAGCGGCCGTCGGGCGAGATCTCCTGGCCGACGATGCCGCCGTCGTGCGCCGGCCATTCCACCAGCGCGCACTCCGCCGGGAACACGTCCCACAGCGCCACCTCGCCGCCGTTGGTACTGGTGACCAGCCGGTAGCCCTGCGCAGTCTGCGCGGTCACCGAGCCGGCACCGGGCATCGAGCGAACCACGCGGCCGGTGCTCAGTTCGAAGATCGTGGGGTAGTGGGCGGATGCCCAGCCGAGGTAGCCGCCCGGAAACACGCCCGAGCAGAACACCTCCGACGAGTGGATCTTGATGCTCCAGCGCAGGGCGAGCGTCGCCGCGTCGAGCGTGAGCACGGTGCCCTGGCTCATGCCGCACAGCACCGTTCCGCCGTCGGGCGACCAGGCCAGCGAGAAGGCTTCGATGTTCGGCCATGGGCGCGCGGTGCGCACCGTGGCCAGCCGCTGCAGGTCGAGCTCGCGGATCGAGCCGCCAACCAGCGAGACCAGCGCGCGATGCGAATCGGGCGACACGCCGATCGTCAGCGCGCCGGTCGGAAAGACGAAGGTGTGCACCGGCGTGCCGTTGCGAGCCGACCAGACCTTCACGGCCGCGCCACTGATGGTGAGCAGCAACTCGCCGTCGGGCGTCACGGTCAGCTCGTCCATCTCGCCGCGGGTCGACACGCGATAGCGATCGGTGCCGTCGGCCAGGTTGATGCACGCGAGCGTGCCGATCTCGTCGGAGACCACGATGGCCGACTCGTCAGGCAACATCACCATCGCGTTGTCGCGTTTGCCGGGCAGCCTGGCCGGCCGGTGCAGCACCTTGCCAAGCACCATGTCGGTGATCGCGATCGTGCCGTCGGCGGCGACCGACACGACGATGCGGCCATCGGACGTGCCCGCCACCGAGACGATGCGCGGGTCGCCGGCGTGCGGCCGGCAGGCAACAAACTCGACCGGGTCGGTCCGCATCGCATCCACCAGCGACCAGTCGGCCCCGGCCGTGGAGTGCCCGATGCGCATCGCCTGCTGGCGGGCCTCGTAGAGCAGGTGCAGGCCCGACAAGCGACGACCCGCCAGCAGCATCGCGTTGCCCTGGTCGACCATGCCGTCCGCCAGATTGACCTCGGCCTCGTGGCGCGCCGTCGTTGCCGCGTCCGCCGCTATCGACGCTGCCTCGGCCTTGAGCCGCGCATCCTGCTCGGCCGCGCGGGCGCGTTCGGCCTGCTGGTCGGCCACGACCTGCGCATCGATGGCGCGTTGCGCCGCGCTCTCGGCGCGGTCGCGCGCATCCATCAGCGAGAGGATGAACACCACCGTGGCCACCACCAGCGCGACCGCCGCCAGGCTGCCGGTGAACACCGCCGCGCGGTTGCGCCGCGCGAACTTCAGCGCGCGCTCGATCGGCCCGGCCGTCCACGCCGATGTCTTGCGGTGCGACTGCCACGCGATCAGGTCGTCCTGCAGGTCGCGCACCGTGGCGTAGCGGTCGTCGGGCGACGCGGCCATCGCCTTGAGCACGATCGCCTGCAGTTCCTTCGGGATGCGCAGCGCAGGCGCGCGACGGCGTGGCGGCGTGAGGTGATGGCGCGCCGCCTGGATCAGCGTCTCGGCCACCGTGCGCGCCTGGTACGGCTGCTGCAGCGTGAGCATGTGATAGAGCACGCCGCCCAGCGCGAAGATGTCGCTGCGCTCGTCGATGCGATCGACCTGCCCGCGCGCCTGCTCCGGCGGCATGTAGGCGGGTGTGCCGAACACCTCGCCGTCGAGCGTATGGTCGCCGCCCTGCTCGCGCCGCGTGCTGCGCACCGGTGCGGTGATTCCACTGCCGCCGCGGCCCGCCCGATCGGCAGGCTGATCGAGCGGCCGCGCGAGGCCCCAGTCGACCAGCAGCACCTCGCCGTACTCGCCGACCATGATGTTGTGCGGCTTGATATCGCGATGCACCACCCCGCGGCTGTGCGCGAAGGCCACGGCGTCGCAGGCCTTGCCGAAGATGCCGAGAATCCGCGCGTGGTCGTCTTCCTGCAGCGCGCCGGGCCGCGAGCGCCGCCACCCGTCGATCACCTTGTCGAGCGACTCGCCGGCGATGCGCTTCATCGAGATCCACGGCCGGCCGTTCGCGTCGCGGCCGAGGTCGTGCACCGGCACGATGTTGGGGTGCTCGAGCTGCGCCGTGATCTGCGCCTCTTCGAGGAACTGCGCGACGGCGTCGTCAGAGCCCGACTGCAGGAACTTGATCGCCAGCGGCCGGCCGAGCTCCGGGTCGTGGGCGAGCCGCACCACGCCCATGCCACCCTTGCCGAGCACCTCGCGCAGCGCGAACCGCCCGAGCGCCTCGCCGTCGACCACCGGCGCGCGCGGCGGCTGCGAGATACTGCGCTGGACGCGCGTGCGCGGCACGGTCGGCTGTGCCACATCACTGGAGCGTGCGCCGCGCTGCGTTGGAGCCGCGTCGTCGTCACCACCCGACCCCGGCAACGGCGGCAACGGCGGCAACGGCGGACGCGTCGGATCGGGTGGGCCCTGCGGATTCACCGGCGGCTCGGTCAGGTGCGAGTTCCATCACGATACCCGCGCGCATCCAGCCGCGTCAGTCGTTGCCGGCGGTTTGCTACCATGGCGTGCCGTGGCGGCGGCACCCCGCAACTCCGGCAACTCCGCAGGGCGACCTCATGCGCATCGGGCAACTCGCCAGCGCAATCCGGCACTCGGCCGTCTTCTACCCGCTGGTGGCGGCGGCGATCATTGTGCCCAACCTGGTGCTCGGCGTGTACGGCTACGTCGCCATCACCAGCCAGCAGACCACCGCCGAGAACAACGTCCGCGGCACCTGGGGCACGATCGTCAGCTACATCAACTCGGCGATCCTCGATCGCATGCGCGAACTCGAACGCGACCTCGAGACGCGCTTCAACTCGGCCGGCGGCCTGACCGACGCGTCGAGCTACTACGCGCGCACCGCCGCCGAGAATCCGCTGCTGCGCGCCGCGTATCTCGTCGTGCCGCCCGGCGAGCCGTCGTCGCCGCCCGATGCGCTGGGCGCGGGTGCGCCGCTCTGGAAGGAGTTCAACGCCGAGATCTGGCCCGAGTTGCGCAGTCGCGTCGAGCAGTCGGGCCACGTCTCGGTGCTCACGCCGCATGGCCAGCAGACGTTCCTCGTGCGGCCGATCACGGTCGGCACGATCAAGGCGGTGGCACTGTGCTGGCTCGACCTCGACCACGTGAAGCGCGACGTCGTCCAGCCGCGGCTCGACGCGCTGCACATCGAGGACAACTTCCGCATCGATCTGCGCCAGGTGCCGCTGCCGCCCGCACCGCTGCCGGCCGACCCGCAGTGGCTGGTGCTGGAGCGCTGCGACTGGGGCCTCGCGCCGCACTGGGCGATCGGCGTGCGCATCGTCAACATGGAGAACTTCCGCGAGTCGCAGCGGCTGGCCGTGGCGGTGTACCTGTTCCTGGTGGCGCTGCTCGTGCCGTTCATCGGCTTCGGCACGTGGGCGCTGATCCGCTGGCTCGGCCGCGAGATCTCGGAGGCGCGCCAGAAGACCGACTTCGTCTCGCGCGTGACCCACGAACTGAAGACGCCGCTGACCAGCATCCGCCTGTTCATCGAGACGCTGCAGATGGGCGGCGCCGACTCGCCGGACGAACTCGCGCGCTGCCTCGACATCATCTCGAACGAGTCCGAACGGCTCCAGCGGCTGATCGAGCGCCTGCTCGACTTCGGCAAGATCGAGGCCGGCAACAAGGTCTATCACTTCCGCGACGACAACATGGAGCAGGTCGTGCGCGACACGATCGACTTCTTCCGCAAGCAGGCGCAGAAGGTCGGCGGCGTGATCCGCCTGTACATCGAGCGCAACCTGCCGGTGTTCTCGTTCGATCGCGACGGCGTGCGCGAGATCCTGCTCAACCTGCTCGAGAACGCGATCAAGTATTCGGTCGGCGAGAAGCTCGTCGCGATCCGCGTGGTCAGCGCCAAGTGGCGCGACCAGGATTCGGTGCAGATCCAGGTCGGCGACAACGGCGTCGGCATCCGCCGCGAGGACCTGCCGCTGATCTTCGACAAGTTCTATCGCGTGGATGACCGCCTCACGAAGGGCATCGACGGTAGCGGCCTCGGCCTGACGCTGGCCCGCGAGATCGCGCGCGCACACGGCGGCGACATCCTGGTGGAGAGCCAGCACGGTCGTGGCAGCAAGTTCACGCTGGTGCTGCCGACGAAGCCGGTGCGCGTGTCGTAGCGACCGTGCGCCCATCCGTGTTCCGGGCGGGGCGGGGTTCGGAGTCGACGGCGGATTGATCCGGGTAAGAGCCGCGACCGAAAGGGAGCGGGGAAATCGTCGAAGGCTGGCAAGCCGGTGACGAACGTCCCGGTCTCGCGATTGCCCCCGCTCCCCTTCGGTCGCGGCTCTTGCCCGAATCCACGGACATCTCCTTGCACACGCTCACACCAGCTGCACGCGCTTGCGCCAGATCCACTCGGCACAGAGCAGAACTCCGGCCAGCACCAGCAACAGCGGCGTGGCCCACAACAGGTGCGGCCGGCCGGGGCTCTTGATCTTGCGCTCGCGCGACGGGATCGACGCCAGCGTCGCACCAACCTCGTCGAGCTCCATCAGCTTGCCGCCGGTCGGCTTGACCAGCGCGGTCAACGCGGTCAGGTCGCGCGTCGGATCGTCGAACTCGATCTGCGGCGGCTCGACCTGCACCACCACACTGGCCGGTTGCTCGCCGGGGCGCGTCACGCCGGTCTCCATCATCGTGATCTCGCAGGTGCCGAGCTCGCGCGCCGCGAACTGCGCGCCGAACCAGCCGGGCCGACCCATCGCCGCATAGAGATCGAGGTCGAGCGTCTCGCCCGACTCGAGCCGGACCTGCGCGCGCACCTTGTCCGACTTCAGGGGCGCGAACTGCGCGTCGAACACCTGGGCCCGGACCATCACCAGTTCGCCCAGCGACACGCGCTCATGGTCCGTAAACAGTTGCACGCGACGGCGGCCACCCAGCGCCCGGCTCTCGATCAGATGATGCGCGAGCTGGACCCAGAAGCGCTCGTGGTACGACTCGGCCACCGACCGCCAACGCCACGTGTCGTCGGTACTCAGGCCGACCACGCGGCCCGCGCCGAACTGGTGCGCCGCCATCACCACCTCGCCGGCGTCGCCCACCTGGCGCATCAGGCTCGCGTGCCGCAGGTACACCGTCGCACCCGGCTTGGCCTCGGCAATCGGCCACGCCCAGTGGATCGGCGGCAGCTGCGACCACGTACTGGCCACCCGATCGATATTGTGCGTGAGCCGCCCCAGCGGATGCTCGCGACCCTCGTCGGTCACCGCCAGCGTCAGCGACGACGCGTGCACCGAGCGATCGTTCACCGCGCGCGACAGATCGGGCACGAACGGCATCAGGTCGCGCAGCGCGCGTGCTCCCTTCGAGCCGCTCGCCTCGCCGGCCGCCAGGTATTGCGTGGTGTAGGTCTCGCCGGCCACCACGCCGAGCCCGCCGCCGTAGTCGCTGACGAAGCCCTCGAGCAGCTTCAGGAAGTCGTCGCCGAGCGCGTTCCAGTCGGGGTCCATCGCCAGCACCGCGTCGAACTCGTAGAGCTCCTCGGCCGTCGCCGGCAGCTTCTCGATCGGCTTGTTGCCCTGCTGCGGCGCGCCCGGCGGCACGGTCTGCAGCCAGCACGAGACCTCGATCGTCTTCTCGCGGATCAGCAGGTTCTTGAGGAAGCGGAACTCGAACGTCGGCACGCCGCCGATCACCAGCAGCCGCGCGCGCCGGTCAAGGATCTCCACCGCCAGCCGGCGCGAGTTGTCGTCCGGCGTGCTCTCTTCCTCGCGCGGCGCGATCACCGCTTCGAGCACGCGACGCCCGAGCGGGGCTGTCTCGTCCTGCAGGTAGCTGAACGCCGGCGTCACCGTGATGTCGGTCTGCGCCGGATCGAGCTTCACCACGCGCTTGTCGACCTCGCGCGTGCGACCGCCGCTGAGGTGCTCGATCAGCCGGACCTCGGCCTCGCCGGTGCAGCCGTCGTTGCGGATCGTCACGTCGAACACGGCGGGGTCGCCGCGGAACATGCGCTCCGGCCCGAGGATCGCCGTCACGCGCAGGTTGGCCGGCTTGCGATCGCTGCCCGGCGCGAACACGTACACCGGCGCGCCGCGACGGCGCAGATCCTCGCCGAGCGGGCCGATCGCGTCACCGGTCGTGCGCCGGCCATCGCTGAAGATCACCACCGCGGCCAGTTGCTCGTTCGCGCCATCCACCGCCGCCATCGCCTGGCGCAGCGCCAGCGCCAGGTCGGTCGCGCCGCCGCTCGACTCGGTGTCGTTCTTCAGGCTGATCGTCGCCGTCGGCGGCGGGCCATCGGTGGTCTCCAGCGCCACGGCATTCACGCGATCGTCAAACTGCCAGACGCGCACCTGATTGTGTTCGAGCAGGCTGCGCATCAGCTCGCCCTGCCCGCGCGCCAGCACCGCGTTGACCAGCTCCGACCGCTTCACCGTGAAGCGCCGGCCGCCGGAGCGGTCCTCGGCGAAGCCCAGCGGTTCGAGCGCATCGCGGTAGCGCGTCCGCCGTGTGCTCTCGGCCGCCGTGACGTCGGTGTCATGCGGGTCGGGCACGCGATCGTCAATGTCCATGCTCAACGAGCGGTCGATCAGCACGATCGTGGTGGCCGGGCGGATCACGGTGTCGGCAATCGTCAGCCGCGGCTCGAACAGCGCGATGACAATCAGCGCGAGCATCAGGATGCGGAACGCCGCCAGCACCGTGCGACTGCGGCGCGACACCTCGGGCGTGCGCACGTAGGCATGCACCACCAGCGCAATCGCCACCGCCCCGGCCAGCAACAACAGGAAGGTGTTGGAGTCGCGGCCGAAGCGCGCCAGTTCGAAGTTCACCTCCGCGCCCGGCGGCACCTTGTCCGGGTCAAACCCGGTCAGCCAGACAATCCAGTCGGAGGCGGCAAGCAACATGTCGTCAGCGTTGCGGATGTGTGAGCGGTGTCGGATGGAGCCTACCGGTCTGCTGCCCGGCATGCCAGTGAATGCGAGCGAGCGCACGACTCAACGGATGACCCTCGCGGTGGCCAGTGGCGCGATCACGGCTTCGACCCGGCCGATCATCTCGTCGCGCCGGACGAACGGACGCGGCACGATGCGCACATGCGCCGGCACCCGCTGCGACGCCTCGTACAGCGCCACCACAGCCGACTGCCATGCCGGCTCCGTCGACCACGCGAGCAGCGTGTCGCGCTCGGCCGCGTTCATCACGCCGAGCCAGGTCAGCACGCCGCGCTCCTCGCTCGCATTGAAGTCGTCAGGCTGCTCGTCGGGCGGCGGCAACGTCGGCAGCGTGGCGGGCGCCGGCACCTCGGCCAGTTGCGTGGGCGCCTCGGCGCCGAGCGAGAGGTAGTCGCAGTGGCCGTCGGCCCACACGACCTCCTGCACTTCCCAGTTGCGGCTGTCGGTCGTGAAGATCGGATGGTCGCCGAGCAGCAGGTACTCGCCGTCGGGCACCTTCAGGCCGGTCGTGCTGCCGAGCTGGCCGAAGTCGATGTAGTGCGTCGGCGTGTTGATCAGCATGGTGCGGATCAGCGTCGGCCCGGCCGCCACGATCTCGAGCTGCACCCGGTCGGTGCCGCCGCGCAGCGCCACGGGCTGGCGCAACGCCTGGCGCGGCGCACGCCGGCCGTCGATCCACATGTCCCACACGCCGTCGATGTTCTGCACGCGCAGCGCCACCGGCCCCGGCGCCACGCCAAGCAACTGCGGGCCGACGTAGGTGCGCGAGATGCGCTCGTCGACGCGGCCGTCGGCGTCGACCAGCGTGGCGCTGCCCTGGCCCTGCCGCGAGAGGCTGCCGCTCGTGTCGGCGAGCTGTTGCAGACGGAAGACGTGCTCGGCCATCCGATCGCCGGAGGTCACGCGCATCACGACCAGCACCGTGCCGCCCGGCACCATGTCGAGCTTCATCTGCAGCGCGAGGTCGTCGCAGATGTGCGACGAGCGCAGGTTGGCGAGCGCGGGGTCGGTGGGCGTGCGCTGCAGCACCAGTCGCTGCGGGCCGTCGAGCGCCAGCTGGATGCCGCTCGCACCGGTGACCAGCTGCGCCGGCGCCCAGTCGAGCGAGGGCAGCGCGGCTTGCGTCTGCGCTTGCGTCTGCGTCTGCGACTGCGGGTCGTCGTCGGCGCCCGCGTTGGCACCCACGATCGCCGACTCGGCATGGAACCACGCGGCCACGCGATCGGCCTCGTCGAGCGGCCACTTCTCCAGCCGCTCCGCGCGCTCGGCCTCGCTCAACGGCGTGCCGTCGTCGTGCGTCGCGCGTGGCAACCCGGCCACGAACGCCGCGCGGTCGCGTGCCGGGTCGTAGCGGAACACCGGATCGCGGCGCAGCTGCGCGTACTGCACAGCCTCGGGCCGCACCGCCACCTCGCCGTTGATCCACACGTTGCCGCCCTCGATGCTCACGGTCTCGCCGCCGAGGCCGATGATGCGCTTGACGAGGTGCGACTCGTAGCCGGGGTGGTCGATCACGACCACGTCGAACCGCGCCGGCGGCGTGAACCACCACGCGGTGCGATCCACCAGGATGATGTCGCCGCCGGGATTGGTACCGACGAGCGTGGGCCACATGCTGATGCTCGGCACGCGGTAGATGTTGGTGAGCCAGCCGGCCGGGCCGCCGAAGACCAGCGCGCCGAGCAGCGCCAGGCTGATCGCGCCCTCGGCCACAAGCGCGCCCCAGAAGCGGCCGGGCGAGATGGCCGCGGTGGTGGTCGACGACGGCTCGGTCGACGCGGTCGACGGCGGCTCGCTCGCGGCGGCGTTCGTCAGCCGCACCAGTTCGCCATGCCACCACACCGACAGCAGCGTGACCGCCAGCGTTCCGCCGATCAGCACCGCGAGCATGCCGATTGCACCGGTGCGCAGCATGCCGGCCATCACCACGGCCAACGGCAGCAGCGACATCAGTGTGCCGGCCGCGAGTGTGATGCGGGCGCGTCCGCGGCGCAGTCCGGCTCCGCGGATCACCCACGGCGCGCCGAGCCGGCGCAACAGCACGACCACCGGCAGCGCGAGCAGCGGGATGGCGCCGACCGCCAGCACGAGCCGGGCCGGCAGGTTCCAGAGCAGCGACGTCAGCCACGTCGTCGCCGCGACCGCCAGCGCGAGTTCGAGCCAGAGCAGCCCGGCGTCGCGCAGGCGCGGCCGTTCATGCCACGCGGCCAGCGTGGCGCGCGGCGCGAGCATCAGCGAGGTCAGTTCCCGGAGCATGTCAGCGCCATTGTGTCGGGAAACGGTCCGAGCCGTGACCGCCAGCGAATGCCGGTTCCGGTTCCGGGCGAGCCGGGGGTGTAAGCCCCCGGAGTCTGATACCGGGACCAGCGTGCAAGGCCGGTTGCGAGCTGGTTCCAGAAGCAGACTCCGGGG
>JBFWQT010000024.1:2419-29975 GCA_050249295.1 Planctomycetota bacterium | reverse complement strand
TTGGTGAACGCCAGCACGTCCTCGCTGTTGTCGTAGTTGACCGTGATGGCGACGGTGGCGCCGGGCAGGCTGGTGTGGTCGAGGTCGGAGACCGTGACGGCCGGGTCGATGATCTGCTGGCCGGACTTCTCGATGTAGTTGAGCGACGAGCCGGTGGTGGTGACGACCGGCGGGTCGTTGATCGCGCTGACGGTGAAGACGCGCGAGCCGGTGTTGCTGTTGAGGCTGCCGTCGTTGACGGTCACCTGGATCGTGCGGCCGCCGGCTGTGGGCGTGTCGGAGTCGTTGCGGAAGGCGACACTGCGCAGCGCAGTCTGCCAGTTCGCGAGGGTCGCACTGCCGGTGAGCGTGAGCGTGCCCGACACGAAGCTGCCGGTGATGCCCAGCTGGTTGGTGAAGTCGAGGAAGTCCTCGCCGCTGGCGTACCCGCTGCTGATCGTCACCGTGGCCGACTGCAGGTTGGTGTTGTCCACGTCGCTGACGGTGAGTGTCGTGCCGTCGATCAGCACCTGGCCGCTGTTCTCGGGGTAGGCCACGCCGGACGACGCCATCGACAGCACCGGTGCATCGTTCACCGGCGTGACGTTGACGGTCACGGTGTCGGTCGCCGAGTTGGTGTCGCCGTCGTTGACCACGAACGAGATCGTGCGCGAGGCACCGGACGGATTCTCGCTGGTGTTGACGTACGTGACCTTGCGCAGCACGAGCTGGTAGTTGGCCACCGTGTCGCTGCCGGTGAGGGTGAGCACGCCGGTGCCGGCGCTGAACGACGCGCTGATCGACGTGCCGGTGGTGTCGGTGGCGAGCACGTCCTGGCCGCTGGCGTAGTTGCCGGTGATGCTGACCGTGGCCGATTCGAGGTTGCTGTCGTCGCTGTCGCTGACGGTCAACGCGCTGTCGAGAATCGTCGCGGCGTTGTTCTCGGTGTAGGCGATCGTGCCCGATGTACTGATCGCCGGCGCGATGTTGATGACGATCGTGAGGTAGCCGGCGACGGGCGAGTTGGTGCCGTCTTCCAGGCTGATGCTGAACTCCATCGTGCCCGCGCTGGAGAACGCGCTGGTCGCGGTCAGGCGGATCAGCACGTCGGCCGGGGCGGTGGCCGAGTTGAACGCGATGCCGCCGCTGAACGACGGGTTGGAGCTGAGCGGCAGCGGGAACGACGGGTACGCCGCGGTCGCCACGTGCGTCAGCGTCATCTGCAGCGGGTCGCCGCCGTCCACGTCGGAGCCGCGCAGCGTGATCACGTCGGAGAGCATGCTGCCGACGGTGACGCGTGCCTGGAAGTTGCCGCCGCCGAGGTCGATGATGTCCACGCCGCTGGCGGTCAGCGTCGGCGAGGTGTTGCTGATCGCCGTGTTGTCGATCTGGAAAATGTTCGACGCGGCCGAGTACGCACCCTGCTCGGAGTCCACGCCGCGCATGCGCAGCGCGACGTTGTTCTGCACGCCGCCGGCGCCGGGCAGGTCGGTGGTGCTCTGCCAGAACAGCTGGTGGTTGTCGCCGGGCGAGGGCGAGGCGCTGACGGTTGGCGTGCCGCCGACCACGGTCGCGTCGTTCCAGTTGGTGCCGCCGTCGGTGCTGTACTGCAGCTTGATCTGGCTGGTGTCCGACTGGTCGTCGATCAGCGTGTAGTTGACCGGCACGTTGCCGGAGTACGGCGAGGAGGGGAACGTACTGGTGATCGTCGCGGTCGGCGTGGTGTTCTGCCGATCGAAGAACAGGCCGGTGTCGGCAAAGTCGGATCGCAGCGTGCCGATGCCCTCGGCGATCGTGCCCGTGCCGCCGTCAGCCGCGGCCACGCGCACGATCACATCGCCGCGGAAACTGCTGTCGGCAATGTCGGCCTCGGCATCCCACAGCACGGCATGCGCCACGCCGGCAGCCGACGAGGAGAGGTCGGTGATCGAGTCGTCGTTGGGCAGCACGGTGGCGGTCTTCCAGCCGGTGACCGGGTCGTCGGTGCTCTTGCGCCACTCGACGATCAGGTCGAGGCTGTCGGCGCGCGGATCGACCAGCGTCACGAACACCGACACGATGCGGCTCTGCTCGGTCGTGAACGGCGTGACCGTCAGCGAGGGCTGATCGTTGCCGATCGACGTGGCGAGCACGGTGGCGCTGCCGACCGTGTTGACCGGCGCGGTGTTGGCCGGCGTGATGCGGATGCGCAGCGACGAGACGAAGTCGATCTGGTCGCGCGTGGATGGTGTGCCGCCGCCGTTGGACTTCGACGAGAGCGTCAACCCCTTGCTGCCGACCAGCGCGTCGGCGTAGGCGTTCCAGCGGAACGAATGCGCCTCGCCGTCGGCGTCGGCCGAGAGCGCCGTGGTGATGTCGACAGCCGGGTTGACCGGCGTGCAGCTGAACCAGTTGGTCCCGTCGGAGCTGTACTCGATCGTCGCGTCGACGGTCTGGCCGGTGTTGGCGTCCTCGAGCTCGTAGTCGACGGTGAGGTACTCGCCGAGGGCGCCGGAGAGCCGCTGTCCGGCGGTGCTGCCGGTGAGGCCGGTGATGCGGGCGACCGGGGCCGACGCGATTTCGCCGTTGTTGAGCTGGAACTGCTGCGTCACCGGGTTGTTGATGACGCCGTTGACCACCGTGCTGGACACGCCGCCGTGGGAGTCCTGCACCGTGATGCGCGCCTTGAGCGCGACGATGTCAGTGGCCGGGATGCCGACCGCCGAGTCCCACACGAAGTTGAAGGTGTTGCCGCCGACCGACGCCGAGAGGTTGGTGAACGTGCCGACCGGGAAGTTCGTCGTGTTGATCGGCGAGATCGTGTTGATGTCGCTGACGAAGTCGTCGATCGACCATTCGAAGCCGACGAGCGAGATCAGGTCGTTGGACGTGTCCGAGACGGTGTACGAGACGATCGCGTTGCCACGCACGATGGTGTTGAGCGCGCCGCCGGCCATCGTCACGTTGGTGACGAGCGGCACGTCGTTGCCGTACTCGAAGCTGGCCGACGTGACGGTGGCGCTGCCGCCGCGACCGTCTGTGATCTTCACGCGCACGACCACATCGGAGCGGTACGCGGTGTCGCCGAGGTCGGTCGCGGCGTCCCACTGCAGGCTGTAGCTCGTCGTCGAGATGTGCTTGCCGACGCTGCCATTGAGCGGCGTACCGGCGGTGAAGGCACCGGCCGCGATGCTGTACTCGATGGTGGCGGTCATCGAGTCGTTGTCCTGGTCGGCGACCGTCAGCGGAATCGCGACGGTGCCGGTGGTGTCGCGCGCGACGACATCAATCGTGACGACCGGATTGTTGTTGGCGTTGGCCTGGGAGATCGCGTCGATGCCGAAGATCGTGCCCAGCACGGCGGCCGTGAGGGGGCCGCAACCGGTAAGCAGAACGGAGGCGATGGCCAGCGAAGCGATGGCCACCAGCTTGCGCAAACCCTGCATGTACGACTCCGGGGAGCTGTCGAGCTGTCGTCGGAATAGCCTGATGTTCAGCCGGTGACGAAATGTACAGAACGCCCACCGGGTGGCGGAGTGTACAGTAATCGGGGAGGCGAATGCTACCGCGGATCGGCCACCGGGGCGGGCCGGCTTCACCGGCTGTATTGCTCGACATTCGTACGAAAACGAGACGATGACCGACACCACCACCGCCTTGCCGGCAACCGCACCGGTCGCCCCCGCGACACCGGCAACACCTGCCGCGCCGGCCGACGTGTTGAAGCCGCCGGTCGTCACGTGGTTGTTGCTGGCCGGCATGATCGCGCTCGCCCTCGCGACCACCGACGAGGTCGTGGACGAGACGGCCGTGTGCGGGGGCGCACTCTGGGCCGGCGAGTGGTGGCGACTGCTCAACGCATGCGTGGTGCACCTCGGCGTCACTCACATCGCGCTCAACAGTCTCGCGCTCTACTTCCTCGGCACGCGCCTCGAGCCCGCGCTCGGCCCGATCCGCATGCTCGTCATCTTTGTGGTGTGCGGCGTGGCTGGCAGCGCAACCGGTGCCACCTTCCACGACGCCCTGATGGTCGGTGCGTCGGGCGCACTGTTCGGCATGCTGGCGGTCTACCTGGTGTGCGCGCGGCTGGTCGAGGGCAGCTGGCGCAAGCTGCTCGCGCAACCAGCGATGCAGGTGATCCTGGCGCTCGCGATCGGCGTGAACGTGTTGGCATTCTGGATGCCGATCGGCGTCGGCGGACACGTCGGCGGCTTCGTGGCCGGGCTGGTCTATGCGTGGGCGCGCATCGTGGCATACCGCCGACCGCGTGTGCGCCGCATCCGCACCGCCATCGGCGTGGCCGGTCTGGCGCTGATTGTCGCCGTGAGCATGATCCGCTTCCCGGGCGAGCAGTCGGCTGCGTGGGCCTCCGTGCTGGTCCAGCGGGTGCAGCGCGAGGCAACGCACACGCACAACCACGAGTCGGTGGCGGGCGCGGCCGCGATGCTCGCGAAGCTGGATGAAGCAGCACAGTTCGCGCCGCCGTCGGCGAGGGTCGAGGCGTTCCGCGCCGAGTTGCTGATCCGGCTGGGCCGGTTTGCCGATGCGCGCGACGCCGCGCAACGCGCCCTGGAGGCGACGCCCGGCCTTGTGGAGGCGCTCGAGGCGCTGGCCAAGGCGCAACGCGGGCTGCACGATGAGCCGGGCATGGTCGCCACGCTGACCGAACTGGCGCGGCTCGGCAACCAGACCGACTGGCGCCACGCGTGGAATCTCGCCGCCACGCTGCAGCGCCGGCTGGCGGCCTACGCCGACGACGACGAATGGCCGGTCAGCGAACTGCAGGCGTTGCGCGAGGCGTGGCGGATTGCCGCCGTGCACGCGGCCACGCCGGCCGACGAGCGCGATCGCGCGTATCGCGCGGTGAAGCAACTCGACGAGGTCATCGCGGATCTGAACTCGCGCCTGCACTGACCGTCGTCGTCAGAAGAACAGCCGCAACCCGGCCTGCATGCCGAACCCGCCGGCATCCAGGTTCGCGCCCGGCACCTCGGCCAGCACGCCCTGTGTGCGGAACATGTCGTGGCCGTCGGGCAGGATCGCGAAGCGCCACGTCAGCTGCAACTGCACCGCCAGCATCGGCAGCAGGCGCCAGGCGACTTCCACGCCGGGCGTGATCGTCACCAGGTTTTCGCGCGCCTTGGTACGCGTGCTGCCGAAGATGCTCGCCAGCGAGACGTGCGAGAGCTCGGACAGGCCGACGCCGAACGCAAGGCCCGGCGTGATCGACAACCGCGACGTGAGCCACAGATCGCCGCGCACAGCCAGTTCGAGGATGCCGGCCTTGATCGGCGGCGCCTGCGAGAAGTGGAACGCGACCTCGGCGATGATCCCGGCCCCGCCGAACAGACGCGCGCCGATGTCGAAACCGATCTGCACGCTGAGCGCGACGCCCCCGTTGCTGGCCGGCACGATGTAGCCGTCGAGCGGGAACGAGTCGTTGCGGATGATGGCGAAGCCGATGCCGGCCGCGAGCCGCAGGCCGAACCCGTCGATCGGCTCGATCCACAGGGGTGCGGCGCGCGATGCGGGCGACGACGGCACCGGCCAGTCGAACACATGCAGGTCGAGTGCGCGCGCGCGCCGGCGCGGGTCGGCCACCGACGACGGACGCACCTCGGCAAAACCGCTCGCCTCGTCGGTGCCGTAGCGGATGCGCACCAGCGACCCGGCGGCCGGCGGAGCGGCACCGGCGATCAGTGGCAGCGTGCGCACGTCGTCGGTCTGCGCAGGCGCACGCGCGAGCAGTCGCGGCGGGTACAGCGGTGCCAGCGCGTTCGCGATCAGCGTGTCGAGTTCGCGCAGCCGATGCGTCATGTCGCGCGCGTCGGTTGCCGACAGACGGTGGCGGATGGTCAGCGGTGGGATCAACTCGCCATGGTCGACCGTGATCAGCAGGTCCGCTTCGTCCCAGCTGCGCATGGCGGTTGTGCCGCGCCGCTGATCGTCGATCGTGGCCTGGCGCGTGGTCAGCGTGGCCTGTGCGCGGATCGTCATCCGCCGTTGAACCGGCACGGCTGCCGGGGCTCCGGGCGTCGCTGGCAACACGGTGCGCCAGCCGGCCGCGTCCAGTGCGCGGCGCGCGCCCTTGATCAACGCCGCCTTGAGATTCGCCGCCGCGCTTCCGGCCGTGCCGGTCACCTCGACTTCGAGCGCGATCGTCGGCGCTCCGGGTGCGGCCGGCACCGGCGGCGCGGGCTCGGGCGTCGCCTCCTGCGCGCTGGCCATGCGACCCCACGCCGATCCGAGCAGCGCCAGACACACCAGCCATCGCATCAGGTTGTCGCGCATCGAACGGACGATCAATCAGGCTGGCACCGCTCCGGTCGGCGCGATTGTTATCATCGCCGCGACCGGCCCTCGCAAGCACCAACCCATCCGGTCCGCCGTCGCATGACGCAGTCCATCGCCGAGAAGCAACACGCGATCATCGAGTCGTTCAGCGAGTTCACCGACTGGGAGGACCGCTACCGTGAGATCATTGCGGCCGGCAAGACGCTCGACGCCTACCCCGAGGACCAGCGCGACGAGACGCACAAGGTGAAGGGCTGCCAGAGCCAGGTGTGGCTGCACGCCGCGATGGACGAAGACGGCCGCGTGGTGCTGCACGCCGACAGCGACGCGCACATCGTGCGTGGCCTGCTCGGCCTCGTGGTGCAGGTCTACTCCGGGCACACGCCCGACGAGATCCTTGCCACGCCGCCCGACTTCGTGGACGGCCTCGGCCTCAACGACCACCTCTCGCAGAACCGCGCGTTCGGGCTGCAAGCGGTGCTCAAGCAGGTGCGGCTGTACGCGATGGCCCTGAAGACGCTGCGCGAGCGGGCGTAGCCACGCGACACAACTGGCCGGCCGTGATGCCGGCGCGTCGTTCTGGTATCGGCCCGCGGCATCCCCGAATCGTGAGAGTCCACCATGGCGGTAGCCACCGCGCTGCTCGACAAGCTTCGCAAGCGCCTCACCGCAGCTGCCGAGCGCAAGGCCGAACTCGACAAGCAGGCCGAGGACCCGGCCGTGTTCAACGATCCGCGCAAGTACGCCGGCGTCGCGCGCGAGCTGGGCGGCCTGCGCAAGCTCGTCGACCATGCGCGGAACCTGGCCCGCCTCGAACAGCAGCTCGCCGACGCGCAGGAGATGGCCGCCAGCGAGGCCGATGCCGAACTGCGCAGCATGGCCGAGAGCGAGGCCGAGGAGCTGGAGGCGAAGCGCGACTCGCTGGTCGAGGACGTGATCGAGCAACTCGTGCTCACCGACGACACCAGCGAGCGCAACGCGATCATCGAGATCCGCGCGGGCACCGGCGGCGACGAAGCCGGGCTGTTCGCGGGCGACCTGCTGAAGATGTACATGAAGTACGCCGAGGAGCAGCGCTTCAAGGTCGAGATCATCGACGCCAGCCCCGGCGAGGTGGGCGGTTACAAGGCGGTCACGCTGCGCATCACCGGCGACGGGGTGTTCCGCCGCTTCCGCTACGAGAGCGGCACCCACCGCGTGCAGCGCGTACCGGCCACCGAGACGCAGGGCCGGATCCACACCTCGGCCTGTACCGTGGCCGTGCTGCCCGAGGCCGAGGAGGTGGATGTCGAACTCACGCCCGACGACTACGAGAAGGAAACCAAGCGTGCCGGCGGCGCGGGCGGCCAGCACGTCAACCGCACGGAGTCGGCTGTGGTGCTCACCCACAAGGAGACCGGCATCCAGGTCTCGATCCAGGACGAGCGCAGCCAGCACAAGAACTTCGACCGCGCGTTGCAGGTGTTGCGCACGCGCCTGTTCGACCACTACCGCCGCAAGGCGGACGAGGCGCGCGGCGCGCAGCGCAAGAGCCTGATCGGCAGCGGCGATCGCAGCGAGAAGATCCGCACCTACAACTGGCCGCAGAACCGCGTCACCGACCACCGCATCGGCAAGAACTACTCGCTCGAGCCGATCATTGCAGGCGAGCTGGACAAGCTGGTGGCGGACATGATCCAGCACGACAAGGAGCAGCGGCTCGAAGCGCTGTGACCGCCGGGTTTCCGCCGTCGCCCACGGGTGATATCGACCGTCAGCCACTCCACGACACCTCATCGATCACATGCCAGACGCCTTCCTCCTCGACGGCATCCGCACCGCCATCGGCTCCTTCGCGGGCAGCCTCGCACCGGTTCGCACCGACGACCTCGCGGCCCACGTGATCCGCGTGCTGCTCGCCCGCAACAGTGGTGTCGACGCCAGCGCGATCGAGGACGTGATCCTCGGCTGCGCCAACCAGGCCGGTGAGGACAACCGCAACGTCGCGCGCATGGCCTCGCTGCTGGCCGGCCTGCCGACGAGCGTGCCGGGCGAAACCGTCAACCGGCTCTGCGCGTCCGGCATGTGCGCCGTGATCAACGCGGGCCGCGCGATCGGTGTTGGCGATGGCGAGCTGTTCATTGCTGGCGGCGTGGAGAGCATGACGCGCGCGCCGTACGTGATGAGCAAGGTCAACAGCGCCTTCGGCCGCAACGCCGAGCTGTTCGACACCAGCATCGGCTGGCGCTTCATCAACCCGGCGCTCGACAAGCAGTACGGCACCGACGGCATGGGCAACACCGCCGAGAACGTGGCCGAGCAGTTCGGTATCGCGCGCGCCGACCAGGATGCGTTCGCGCTGCGCTCGCAGCAGAAGGCCGCGGCGGCGCAGTCGGCCGGGCGCTTCGAGCGCGAGATCACGCCGGTGGAAATCCCGCAGCGCAAGGGCAACCCGGTGGTCGTCAACAGCGACGAATTCATCCGCGCCGACACCAGCCTCGAGGTGCTGGCGAAGCTGCGCCCCGCGTTCCGCACCGACGGCAAGGGCTCGGTCACGGCCGGCAACTCGTCGGGCATCAACGACGGCGCCTGCGCGCTGCTCGTGGGCACAGCGGCGGCGGCCGGGAAGGCCGGGCTGAAGCCGCGCGCGCGGATCGTCGCGTCGGCGTCGGTCGGCGTGGAGCCGCGCATCATGGGCATGGGCCCGGTGGCTGCATCGCAGAAGGCGCTGCAGCGCGCCGGCCTCACGCTTGACCAGATGGATGTGATCGAACTGAACGAGGCGTTCGCCGCACAGAGTCTGGCCTGCCTGCGCGAGCTCGGCCTGAAGGACGACGACGCGCGCGTGAACCCCAACGGCGGCGCGATCGCGCTGGGCCATCCGCTCGGCATGTCCGGCGCGCGCCTGGCGCTCACCGCGATGCACGAGCTGGAAGCGCGCAACCTGCGCTATGCGCTCTGCACCATGTGCGTGGGCGTTGGCCAGGGCGTGGCCGCGATCTTCGAGCGAGTCGGTGCCGCATGATGCTGGATCGCCGGTCGCCGTGTGCATGCAATCGCCGCGGCGGATACACTCGCGGCAGAACCGGCTGGACCGGACCGCACGCATGACACCGACTGACGACGCACCACTTGATCCGCCGCTTGATCCGACGGTTCCGCGCCCGGGCCGGCAATCGCGACGACCCACCCGCGACTTGCCACCGACCGATGCCGACGGCCCGGCCGGGACGATGCGCGGCACTCGAGTGCCGGCCACGCCAATCCCCGGCACGCGCTCGCGAATCACGCCGGCCACCGTGGTGTCGGGCACTCCTGCCGGGAGCAGTAGCGGGAGCGGTGGCGCGACGCGTCCGCCGTCGGTGCCGTCGGGCGTGGTGCCGAGGGGCCTTGGCAGCATCGGCGCCGGGTCGCGCTACGAGTTCAGCAAGGAGCTCGGCCGTGGTGCGGTCGGCGTGGTGATGGCCGCCGAGGATCCGGAGTTGCGGCGCAACGTGGCGATCAAGCTGCTGCTGCGGCCGGACGATCCGGACGCCGTCTCGCAGTTCATCGAGGAAGCGCAGATCACCGGCCAGCTCGAGCACCCCAACATCATTCCGGTGCACGAACTCGGCCGCGACCAGCAGGGCCGGCCGTGGCTCGCGATGAAGCGCATCGACGGCATCAACCTCGGGCAGCTGATCGGCGAGCAGCAGCCCGGGCCGCTCGGCGCCGAGGACATCACGCGCATGCTCGCGCTGTTCGGCAAGATTGCCGACGCGGTGTCGTTCGCGCATTCCCGCGGTGTGATCCATCGCGACCTCAAGCCCGACAACATTCTCATCGGCGACTTCGGCGAAGTGCTGGTCGGCGACTGGGGCCTGGCGCGGCCGGTCCGCGAGAAAGACGGGAAGTCGTCGCAACGTCGGCCCTCGATGGCGCGCGCAGTCACGTCGGCGCGCCGCGTCGACGAGGCGCACCAGACGATGGACGGCGAGATCTTCGGCACGCCCGCCTACATGCCGCCCGAGCAGGCCGACGGCCGGACCGACGAGGTCGACGAGCGCTCCGACATCTTCGCGCTCGGCGCGATCCTCTATCACATGCTCACGCTCGAACGGCCGTACGTCGGCAACAGCGTGCAGCATGTGGTGATGCAGGCCGTGCAGCGCCAGTTGCTTCCGCCGCGCCAGCGTGCGCCGCACCGGCACATTCCGCCGGGCCTCGACGCGATCGTGATGAAGGCGATGGCGGCCGCACCGCGCGAGCGCTACGCCAGCGTGCGCACGCTGCAGAAAGACCTCGATGCGTGGCAGGCCAACCTGCCGATCACGGCGCGGCGCGACTCGCCCGTACAGCGCGCGGTGAAGTGGGCGCGGCGCAACCCGGCGCTCGCGCTCGGCAGCACGATGTCGGTGGTGTTCATCATGTTGCTGGCGGCCATCGGTGCGCTGTGGTCGGCGCAGGTGGCGGGCGAGAGCCAGCGACGCGCGCAGGCCGAGGCCGATGCCGCCCGCGAAGGCCAGCGCGCAGCCGACGAACGGCGCGAGCGCGAACGCTCGGACGCGGCCCGGCAACGCGCCGACGACGCGCGCGAGCTGGCCGAGGAGAAGCAGCGCATCGCCCAGTTGCGCGCGCTGGCCGAAGCGGGCCGCGTGGACGACCTGCTCGGCGAACTCGGCATGAAGCTCGATCTGCAGCTGGAAGAGGAGCTTGCCCGCTTCTACGACCGCATGCACGAGGCCCTGAGCCGCGGCATCTCGCTGAACTCGTACGTCGAGCACGAGTCGCAGGCCGAGGTCAATGGCTTCGTCGCGGCCTTCAATCGACTCGTCGAGGCCAATCGCAAGTATGGCGACCGCATCCAGGTCCGGCCGGTCTACTGGGCGATGCTGGCGATGCTCCAGCTGTTGCGCTTCAACAAACCCGAAGAGGCGGTGCGATGCGCCAACGAGGCGCTGAAGATCGACCCGCAATGCTCCGGCGCGTACAGCGCGCGCGGCGCCGCGCGGGCTGCCATGAACGACCCTGCCGGGGCCGAGGCCGACTGCAGCGAGGCGCTGAGCATTGACCCGGAAAACGTGGATGCCTGGAACACCCGCGGCCTGGCGCATCGCAAGCAGGACAACCTGGCCGGCGCGCTGAGCGACTTCAGCGCGGCGTTGCGGATCCAGCCGGACATGGTGGCCGCGCTGGTCAATCGCGGCGTGACGTACGGAATGATGAAGAACGCGGACGCCGCGGTGGCCGACCTGAACCAGGCGTTGACGTATGCACCGGAGATGCCCGAGGCGCTCTACAACCGGGCGATGGTGTTCCGGCAAACCGGTGAGTACCGGGCCGCGATCCGCGACTACGAACTGGTGCTGACGCGCGACCCGCGATTGATTGACGCGCGCTACGAGCTGGCGATGGTGCGCAAACTGGATGGCGACCTCGACGGCGCGATCGCGGACTTCGATCTGTACATCAAGGCCAATGACGACCCCGACGCGCGCCTCAACCGCGGCGTGTGCTGGCTCAACAAGGGCGACGCCGACCGTGCCCTGCAGGATTTCGACGCGGTGCTGGCGGTCAACCCGGACGAGGCGCTGGCGCACTTCAACCGCGGGCAGGCGTTCCGCGCGAAGAAGCAATTCGACCTCGCGGTGAAGGCCTTCAACGAATCGGTACGCCTCGACCCGAAACACGCCAACAGCTGGAACTGCCGCGGCAACGCGCGACACGAGCTGGAGGATCTGAAGGGCGCGCTCGACGACTACGCCCACGCGATCGAGCTCGAGCCGGACAACGCCGAGTTCATCACCAATCGCGGCGTCGTCCGCGCCGGGCTCGACGACACGGCCGGCGCGATCGAGGACTTCCGGCGCGTGACGCAGTTGGCGCCGACGATCTTCCAGGGCTGGTTCAACCTCGGCATGGCGCTCAAGGAGAGCGGCGACAGGGCCGCTTCGCTGGCCGCCCTGAAGGAAGCGTGGCGCCGCTGCAAGGACGAGGCGATCCGCGAGCGCATCGCCGAGGCGATCCGCGAGCAGGGTGGCACGGTGCCACGCTGAGGGAACGCCGCGGCGTCATCCCGGCGCGAGCATGGCGCGCAACAACGTCGGCGCGTGCATGATCCCCTCGCCCACCAACCGCCTTCGCAGGCGGCCCGGCAAGCGGCGGTACATCCGGCACATCGCGAGCAGCACGCCGCGCGACGAGGCGGTTCGCGAGAGGTAGCCGCGCCAGAGGTGCTCCGGCAGCGCGAAGAACGCGGCGAAGAAGTCGCCCACCTGACCGTCCGGCATGCGACCGACAACCGCGCCGCCGAAGGCCAGCAGCCGGTGCACGCGTCGTTCGTCGCGCGTACACACCGCGCGCTCTGCGGCGCGTGCGAGCGCCAGCGGCGAGAGCGATCCGCCACGCGCAATCGCGTCGGCGACACGCGGAGCCACACGCAGGCAATGTGCGAGCAGGTAGCCGCTGGCCGGATGCACCATCGCCCCGGCGCCGCCGAACGCCACCACGCGCTGGCCGCGCCGTGGCAGGGGCGTGTTCATCGGAATGCGACAACGTTCGACATGATCGACACGCACCACGCGCACGCCGAGTGCGGCGAGTCGCGCATGCAGCTGCGGCTCCAGCTCCTCCGGCGGCACCGGCGGGTCGGCCGTGAGCACCGTCTCCTCCAGGAACACGCGACCATCGTGCAACGGCATGGCGTAGAGGAACGTGCCCGCGCGGGAGAAATCCATCAGTCGCATCGTGTCCGGCGGCAACCCGGCAAGCGGCGGATCGGTCTGCGCGGTGATGCCCCACGCGGTCTGGAACGCGGTGGCGTGGCCGGGCGCGGCGCGCGTGACCAGCGTCGAGTTGTGGCCGGTCGCGTCAATCAGCAGTCGTGCGCGCAACTCGCGACCATCATCCAGCGTGATCCGCGTGCCCTCGTCGTCGTGCGTCACCGCGCCGGCCGACACCGTCGCGTCCACAATCTCGCCTCCACCATCGCGCAACTCGCGCAGCCACTCGCGCTGCGCCCGCGCGCCGTCCAGCCGACCGTAGCCCGGCGCCAGCGTGATCGCGCGACCGCGCGAATCAACCACGCTGGTCGTCGGCCATGTCGCATCGAGCAGCGCCGTCACGCCAACGGCCTCAGCCTCGTGCAGCCACATGCCGTACACGTTGGGCCACTCGCGCTCCGGTTGCGGCGCGATCAGTCGCACCGGCACGCCGCGCGCCGCGCACGCTCGCGCGAGCATCAACCCGGCCGGCCCCGCCCCGGCAATCGTGATCGGCGCCGCGTGCATTCAGAACGGCAGCGGCAGGTGATAGATGCCGTGCACCAGTTGCCCGCCCCAGTGCGCCGCGAGGCTGATCAGCATCGTGCAGACCAGCAGCGCGCCGCGGTGGATCCACGTCGTGCGTGCACTCGCGGTGCCGCGCTCGCGCCACTCGCTCGTCGCCAGCACGCCAAGCGTGAGTACCGCCGCGATCGTGCCGAGCAGCTTGTGGCTCTCCAGCAGCTCGGCATTGAGGAACGACTCACCGAGATATCCGGCCCAGCCGGTCAGCGCGGTGGCCACGGCGCCGAGCGCGCCGATCCAGATGCAGTAGCGCGCGGCCGGTCGCATCGCCGCCGCCAGCGCGGGGCGCAACATGCCGAGCAACTCGGCGAACAGTGCCGCCACGAACAGCGCGATCGGGAAGTGCACGATCAGCACGTGGAAGCGACCGACCGCTGCAACCGGCCCCGGTGGCGCCTTCGCGGCCGCACGGTTGGCCGGGCCGGGCGCGCTGATCGTGGCACTGCCGGTCGGTACATGCAGGATCCACGCCTTGATGATGTTCTTCTCGTCGGCCGTCGGCTGGCCCGGATCTTCGGGCGGCGGCATGTCGCCCTTGCTGACGAGGTCCCACAGGTACGATTTTTCAAGGCTGCCGCGGACGATGAACTCGGGGTCGGCGCCCAGCTTCTCGAGGTTGTCCACGAAGCCGAACTTTCCGTCCGGCTCCTTCACTTGCGAGCCGTGACACGAACCGCAACGCGCCAGGAACACTGCACGGACGACCTCATCCGGCGGTGCCGTCACCGGTTGTGCCGGCGGATCCTGGCCGAACGACACGGCCGACGCGGCCACCCACGTGGCCACCGTGGCCAGCACCAGACCGGCGGCGATCGTTACCCACGCGCGCGGCGACTGCAGCATGGTTCAGTGGCCTTCGTCCACGCCGAGCTTCTCGTGGCTCTCGTGCTCGAGCGAGCCGAGCGAGCGCAGCAGGTTCGCCGCGTCCGTGCCGCGACCTTCGAGCACGGCAATCTCGATGTCACAGAGGACGCGCAGCACCTTGACCAGCTGGATGCGGTACGTGGTGGCCATCTTCGCGCGCGCCTCGGCGTCCTCGATCTTCGACACCTGCGTCGGCACGATCGACTTCGCGGCCGTGAAGTTGGCCTGCATCGTGGCCAGGATCTCCAGCACCTTTTCCTTCTGGGTGGCATCCGAAATGATCCGGCGCAGCGCGCGCTTGCCATCCTCGAACGCCTCCATGCGCTGGTGCAGCGTCGGCTCCTTCTGAGTGTCCGGCTGCGGCTCCGGCTTCGGATCCTGCGACACACCACTGCTGGCGAGCAGCGCAATGGCAAGGGCCAGCGTCAGCACCACCGGAATCGCACGCGGAATCGTGATCATGTGAAAGCTCGTCGGGTTTGCGGTCAGCGACAGATGAGTGCGCGACCGCCAGTGATAGTGCGCAGAACATGCGCCGGGCAACGCGGGTCGTCAACCCGGAAACGCGCCGGGCGGGTACAACGTTACTACCGCTGAGAGCGTGCCATCCCCGAACCCGGCTCCGGAATGCCAACTTCGCCTGCTCCGTCCGACCTTGCCCGCCTGCTGCAGGCCGCCACGTTCGCGGCCCACCATCACCGCGCACAGAAGCGCAAGGGCAACGGCGACCCGTACATCGGCCACCCGCTGCAGGTCGCGGCCCAGCTGGCCACGGTCGGCGGCGTTACCGATGTGGCGCTGCTCTGCGCCGCAATCCTGCACGACACGGTCGAGGACACCGAGGCGACGCCGGCCGACCTGGCGCGCGAGTTCGGCGACGACGTTGCAGCGCTGGTGGCCGAGGTGACCGACGACAAGTCGCTGCCCAAGGCCGAGCGTAAGCAACTGCAGATCGACCACATGCCGGAGCGATCGAAGCGGGCGCAACAACTGAAGATTGCCGACAAGACGTGCAACGTGCGTGACCTCTCGCAGTCACCGCCGGCCGGGTGGCCGCTGTCGCGTTGCGAGGAGTACGTGACCTGGGCCGAGCGGGTGGTGGCCGGTGCGCGCGGCGTGAACCCGGCACTGGAGGCAGCGTTCGATGAGGCATGTGCAGCCACGCGGGCCGCGTTGCGCGACGGTCACGAGTAGCGTTGCCGCTCACGCGCGGGCCAGTGCGACCCGGAGCCGTGCGCGACTTGCCGCCGCGAGCAGCGTGCGCAACGTCCCGCCCGGCCAGTCGGCCACAACCAGCTGCAGCGCCTTGCGCGCCAGCCCACCGAGCAGGTTGCGGCCGCCGGCGTCCAGCAGCGCGCGAGCCGCGTCGTAGCGCATGCGCGGCGCGACCCGCCAGGCTGCGCCCGGCAACCACGACACACCGAACATGACGGTGCACACGTGACGCGCCAGGCGCACCACATGCAACGCGCCGAGTTCGCGCGCGCGACGCTCCACCGCGGCAAGGTCAACCTGCCGGGCGAGCAGCGCCAGGTCGAGCAACCACTGCAGCCGGCGGAGCTGGTGCTTGAGCCCGTGCGTCGCCAGGAACACGAACTCGTCGGCCGGGTCGAGCACGCGCACCGCCCGGCCATCGACCGTCACGGTCGGCGCACGGGCGATCATCTTCGCGACGGGCCACGCAATGCCGGCGTCGGTGCCCGGCGAGTAGTGCAGTTCCAGGCACGCGCCGCTGGCCGGCTCGTGCAGCGTGGCGTGATGCAGCGCCTTCGTGACCGGCGGCGTGGTTTGCGAGTCGTGCGTCGTCCAGCCGGTGCCGAGCAGTGCGGCCATCGCGGCCGGGTAGTCGGCCGGCGCGATCAGCAGATCGAGGTCGTTCGATTCGCGCGCGCACAGGTCGCCGAGCAGGCGCGCCGCCAGCACCGGCCCCTTGAGCGCCACGACCGTCACATGCGCCGCGTCGAGCGCCGCGAGTGCCCGCCACAACGGCCGGATCAGGCGGTGCTCGATCGCCGCGGTCTGCATCATGGCGCGGGCCCGCAGCGAGCGCAGCATCGCGGGCGCCGGCGAGGTCACCGCGAGACCCTCGACCAGGAAGCGGTCCACGCCATGCAGCACGGCCGCGTGCGCCACGGCGTCAAGGGCCTCCGCATCGCGGCACAGCACATCGAGGCGCATCTGGCGTGCCTCGCCCGGCGGCGAAAGCAGCGCGCCGACGATGCGACACAGGCGGGCGGTCGATGATGGGGCCGGGTGTGCAGCCATTCAGCTCCACCACTGATGGAAGTGATGCACCGGCCCGTGGCCGTGCCCCACGCCCAGCGCGTCGGCCGCCTGGATCGCGCGCGTCACGTACTCCTTGGCCTCGCCGATCGCTTCGGGCAACGACACGCCGGCCGCCAGGCGCGCGGCAATCGCTGACGAGAGCGTGCAGCCGGTGCCGTGCGTGTGCGGCGTGTCCAGGCGTTTCGCGCTCAGTCGGCGCAGCGTGCCGCCGTCGTGGAACCAGTCGGTCGCCATCGGCGTGCCGGTTTCGTGGCCGCCCTTGATCAGCGACGCGAGGGCGCCGAGGTCGGTGAGTTGCTCGCCGGCGCGCTCGGGGTTGGCGAGAATCTCCTCCACTGTGGTGTCGAGCAGCCGCGCCGCCTCGGGCAGGTTGGGCGTCACCAGCGTGGCCAGCGGCAGCATCCGCTCGCGCAGCGCCGAGATCGCGTCGTCGGCCAGCAGCGAGGCGCCGGTTGCGGCCACCATCACGGGGTCGAGCACGATCGGAATGTCCTCGCCCACACTCGCCAGCCGCGCGGCGACCGCCAGGATCATCGCGGTGTCACCGAGCATGCCGATCTTGATCGCCTTCACGTCGAGGTCGTCGAGCACCGCGTCGATCTGCGCGACCACGAACTCCGGCGGTGGAATGTGGATGCCGCTGACGCCGCGCGTGTTCTGCGCGGTGAGGGCAGTGATCACGCTCGCTCCGTAGACGCCGAGCGCCGAGAAGGTCTTGAGGTCGGCCTGGATCCCGGCGCCGCCGCTGCTGTCGGAACCGGCGATGGTGAGCGCGATGGGTACGGGCATGAGCGGCGAGGATCCATGATCAGCGTGTGCGGGCTGCCGAGCGTTGTCGGTTCCGGGCCGGGGAAACACAAGCGGTCGCGGTGGTCGCAGCGGTCGCCGCCGTGGTGTCGATGGTGAAGGCCGCGAAGGAGCACGGGGACAAGATCGTGGCGAAGCAGGCTCCCCATTCAAGGGTGACCCATTCCAGGCGAGCCGGGGACTTCCGTCCCCGGCTCGCCTGGCTCACGTTGTATGGCTCACCCTTCAATGGTTGCCGCTCAGCGACCGAAGCGCAGCCACCACGTCGGCGTCGCCTCGTCCGGCTGCGGCGTGATGAACGTCTTCGTCGCCGTCGTGAACGTCGGCCACGTCATCGTTACCGTGATCGTCGTGCCCGGCGGCAAGCCGCCGAACGCCACCGTGCGGCCGGCAGTGGCGCGCTGCGGCTCGCGCTGGAACGGCTCGCCCTCCACCTGCACGCGGAACCACGCGCCGGGCGGCGTCTTGCCGTCGGCCGTCGCGCCACCGAGGCGCACCGTCACGCCGGGCTGCATGCGCACCTCGTGCGTCACCACGCTGCCCTCGGTGACATCCAGTTCCACGAACTGCAGCACGTGGTTCGCGGCCGACAGCTCCAATGACCAGCGGCCCTCCGGCAGCTTCTCGAAGCGGGCCTTGCCGAGGTCGTCGGCCGTGGCCTTGCGCAGCATGTGGCACTGGTCGGCCACCGGGATGCGGCGCGCCACCACCTTCACGCCGGGCAACGGCTGATCGCCGGTCATCGCCTGGAGTTCGAGCGTTGCGCCGATCACGTCGTCGGGTCGCGCCGGCAGTCGCAGCGTGACGTCATGCCGGCCGTGCGTCGCCCTGATCGCCAGCGGGAAGTCGGCGCCGTCGGCCGGGCGGTTGCCGGTCGCGGGCACATACACGCACAACGTGTTCAGGTCGGTCGGCTTCACGTTGGCCGCGAACGGCAGCACATCCATGCGGAAGCGGCCTTGCTCGTCCACGTGCGGCCGCTGCTGGCTGTTCGGCACCGAGACCTCGCCGCTCAGCGGATCGCGCCACCCGAGTTCGAGCTTCGCGCCGACGGCCGGCTCGCCGTTGTGAAAGACGATCTGGCCGAACAGGCACACCGCCTGCAACGTCAGTTGCACGGTCTCGCCGGCCGGCACGTCAATCCAGTCCGACAACGCGCGCGGATGCGTGCTGCTGATCGTGCCGGGCCCGGGGCCGCCCAGCGTCACGCGATAGCGTCCTGGCACCAGCCGCGTGATGGTGAAGCTGCCGTCGTTCGCGCTGGTCCAGCGGAAGCCATCCAGCGCGGGCCACGTGCCGAGCGTCTCGTGCTGCAGCAACACCGCCGGGGTGCGCCACGGCGTGCCATCACCGTTGAGCGCCGTGCCGACGATCGTGCCGGTACCCGCGAACGCCAGCACTACGCGGCGCGACACGACCTCGCCGGCCGCCAGCCGGATCGGCTGCTCGAGCGTCTGCGACACAAACCCCGGGCGACTGCAGCTGATGCCCAGTTCGCGGCCCGCCTCGGCCTCGAACTCGTAGCGGCCGGGCGCGACCTCCTTGAAGGTGCTCTCGCCGGCGCTCACCGCGGCGCCGCGGATCGGCTGGCCGTCGTCGGCGCGCAGCTCGATCTGCGCCCGACCCTTGCCGGCCGGCACCGCCGTGGGCGCGCCGACGTTGTCGCCAGCGGCCGGGCGTGCCGGCGGATCGCGCAGCAGATCGCGGCGCGGGTCACCGGCCGTGGGCGTGCCCGGCGGATACCAGGTGCCGGTGGTCACGTCCGGCGGCTCGGGCTTTGCCGGCGCCCTGTCGCCCCCGTCGTCCGGGTCGCCGGGGTCGCCCTGCGCATCCAGCACCGGCAGGTTGGTGGCCGGCGTTCCCGCCGAGGCGACCGGGGTGTGGTTGGCCGTCGCGGCGCGCGGCCCGCCGAGCACGAACGAGAAGATCAACGGGACCACGACCGCCGCGATCACCAGCATCGCCGCGACCAGCAACTTGCCGGCACCCGTGGCTCCCGCGGCGGATGGCAGAGCCGGCGCAGGCGCGGCGACGGCGGCCGTCGCGGCGTCGGCCTCCGAGAACAGCGCCAGCAGCGAGGCCGGGGCAGCGAGGCCGTTGAGCGCGAACGACTGCCGCAGGCGCTGCAGGCCGCGTCGCTGGCGCGATGCCACGGTGCCGACCGGAATGTCGAGCTCGGCCGCCGTCTCCTCGACGCCCAGCCCGAGGCCGAAGCGCAGCAGCAGCACATCGCGGAACTCGGCCGGCAGCAGGGTCACCAGCTCCCACGCTTCGCGCGCGATCGCGGCGCGCACCGGGTCGTCGGCGCTGCCGGTACCGAACGCGGCGGCCTGGCTTTCGGCTGTGCGCTCACCGGCGGCGGGCTCGTGCGTGGCCTGCATGCGCCACTCGCGGATTTGCCGGCGCGCCACGTTAAGGAGGATGCCGAAGCAGTAGCCCTGCAGGCGATCATCCTCGGCCGGCAGCCGGTCGCGTTGTTCCCAGATGATGGCGCAGGCCTGCTGCACCGCATCGGCCGCGGCCGCGGCGTCGTGCAGCATGCCGTTGGCGGTGCGCAGCATGGGTTCGCCGAGTTGGTCGACGAGCCGGGCAAACGCGTTGGGATCGCCGGCCCGGATTCCGGCGGCCATGGCGTGGGGTGTCATCGAACGGATCGCAGAAGGTGTCGGGTGCATTGCGCGGCCTCGCAGGTTCAGATCACGGTTACCCTGATGTGCCGCGAGCCCGACAGGGTTTTCCCGGCTCGCCGCTTTTTCTTCTGTTGACCCGTTGTCCCGGAACCGGCCCGCACCCGATCCAGTTGTCTACCCGAAAGCCCGACGCGCTTCGCGGCCCGCGTCGGGCTGGCAGCGTTCCGGATTCGATGACGCCAGGCCGGCGTTGCGTTGCGACATCTGCACGGCGACTCGCAATTCGGCAGCTACCTTGAACCGCCGCGCCACAGGCCGAATACTGTCTGCACTCATACGTTGCCCTTGCCCGCTGCTGTCCGCCGGCCGCCGATGCTGTTCCAACTGGATCACGTCACCAAGGACTACCGCGGGCATCGCGCGCTCGACGACCTGGTCGTGGACGTCGCGCCAGGCGCAATCGGCCTGCTCGGGCCCAACGGTGCCGGCAAGAGCACGCTGATCAAGGCGCTGCTCGGCCTCGTTCGCGTCACTCGCGGCAACGCCACGATTCTCGGCCACGACGTGCGCCGCGCGAAGCACCGCGTGCGCGAGTCGGTCGGGTACATGCCGGAGGATGACTGCCTGATCCCCGGCCTGAAGGGTGTGGAGACCGTCAGCTACGCGGCCGAGCTGGGCGGCATCCCGTACCGCCACGCGCTGCGGCGCGCGCACGAGATCCTCGACTACGTCGGCATCTCCGAGGAGCGCTACCGCGAGGTGCAGACCTACAGCACCGGCATGAAGCAGAAGATCAAGCTCGCGCTCGCGCTGGTGCATTCGCCGCAGATGGTCTTCCTCGATGAGCCGACGTCGGGCCTCGATCCGCAGGGCCGCGACAAGATGCTGCGGATGATCCGCAACCTGCACGAGGAGCGCGGCATCAGCATCGTCGTCAGCACGCACATCCTCTCCGACATCGAGGCGGCGTGCGGCAGCGTGATGATCCTCGGCCGCGGCAAGCTGCTGCTGCACGACCAGCTGGCCAACCTGCAGCGCACGCAGGGCCGCTACAAGGTGCGCTTCGCCGAGGGGGCGAACGAGAACGCCGGCGCGTTTGCCAACTCGCTCGACGCGGCCGGACTGAAGGTGGGACGGCTGCAGCACGACACGCTGATGCTGCACGACTGTGGCGAGCACGCGCCGGCCGAGCTGTTCCGCCTGGCCGCCGAGCGCGGCGTGTCGATCCGGTCGCTGGAGAGCAGCAAGAACACGCTGGAGCAGATCTTCCTGCAAGCGGTGGATGCGCAGGCCGCGCACGACCGCGCGACCGGCCGCTGGACGCCAACGCCGGGCCTCGCCGAGGAGGTCGCCTACGTGGACGAAACCCCTGCATCCGCCCCGGAGGCGAACTGACATGCCGATCTACGACATCGGCTACCAGCCGTGGGAAGGCGAACGCCTGCCGGTCAGCCAGCGCTGGTGGCCGATCACGCGCACCGGCGTGCGCCTCGCCTGGCAGAGCAAGATGCTGCGCCGGCTGATCGTGATCGCGTGGATGCCGATGGCCTACTACGCAGTGTTCTTCTTCGCGGTCGGCTGGGTCACCGACAGGGCCAACGCCACCAGCCTGTCCGGCAACGGATTGGGCATGTTGATGCATGCAGTGGTGCGAGGTGTGTTCGGCGAGACCGCAGTGGAACGGATCCAGGCCAACCCCGAGGCGTTGCGACCGGTGGCATGGTCGGTGGCATTCTACGTGTTCTTCGCGATCACCCAGGGCTTCCTCGCGCTGCTCGTGGTCAGCATCGTCGGTCCGCCGCTTGTATCGCGCGACCTCAAGAGCAAGGCGTACCTCATCTACTTCTCCAAGCCGATTCCGGTCTGGAGCTATGTCGTGGGCAAGGCTGGCGTGCTGGCGTTCTACATGGCGCTGATCACGCTGTTCCCGGCGATGTTGCTCTACCTGCTGAGCATTGCGTTCTCGCCCTCGCTTGGCGCGGTGCTCGACACGGCGCCGGTGATCCTGCGCCTGCTGGCCGCGTCGGTCGTGCTGATCGTGCCGGTCACGCTGCTGGTACTCTACCTCTCGTCGATCACCGAGGACGAACGGGTGGCCGTGTTTACCTGGCTGATGATCTTCGTGTTCGGCGAGATCATCTACGGCGTGGTCAGCAACAACCCGGACTTCGCGCGCTCCGACTGGATCTTCCTCGTGTCGCCGCGCCAGACCGCCATGGCCGTTGTCGCCGGCATCTTCGACGTCGGCGGGCAGCTCAAGGGGCTCGGCGCCGACGATGCACATCGCACGCTGGTCGGCGCGTACGGTCCCAACGCGGCGAAGGTCGGCGCGATCTTCCTGATCGGCGTCTCGCTGCTCTGCATCCGCGGCATCGCCCGTCGCGTCACAGCCCCGGTGAGGATCTGAGGCATGACCCACAACCATGTCGCCAGCGCCCGTGGGCAGTCGCTCGGCTACGCCGTCACGGACGAGGCGTTGCCCGGCGCGGCGATGGTCGCCATGCACGATCTCACGCGGCTCTACGGCGTGGTGATCGGCGTCAATCACATCACGCTCGACATTCCGCACGGCGTGCGCGGCCTGCTCGGGCCCAACGGGGCCGGCAAGAGCACGCTGCTCAAGCTCATCTGCGGCCAGATCCGCCCCAGCGAAGGCAGCATCCGCGTGCTCGGCGAGGCGCCGTGGAACCACCCCGGCCTGTTCCGCCGCGTCGGCGTGTGCCCCGAGCAGGACGCGTTCTGGAGCTTCATGACCGGCCTCGAGTTTGTCACCACGCTCGCGCGACTCAGCGGCCTCGACCCGCACGCCGCCACGCGCGCCGCCGAGGAAGCGCTCGACCGCTGCGGCTGCACGCCGTTCATGAACCGCAAGATCAACGGCTACTCCAAGGGGATGCGCCAGCGCACCAAGGTCGCGCAGGCGATCGTGCACAAGCCCGACCTCGTCGTGCTCGACGAGCCGCTCAACGGCACAGACCCGGTCGGTCGGCGCGACATGCTCGACCTGATCGTGCAGCTCGGCCGCGAGGGCCGCAGCGTGCTGATCTCGAGCCACGTGCTGCACGAGGTGCAGTCGGTCACCGAGGAGTTCACGCTGATCTACAACGGCCGCGTGCTGGCGTCGGGCAACGTCGGCGAGATCCGTTCGCTGCTCGACCGCTTCCCGCATCACATCCGCGTGAAGTGCGCCGACGCGCGCCGCCTCGGCTGGCAGCTGATGCGCGATCTGCCGGTGACCGGCGTGGACGTCGCGGCCGACAATCGCAGCCTCTCGGTGCAGACGCTCGACCCCGGCCGGTTCTACCGCGAGTTCCCGGCGGTGGTGCTCGACAGCGGGCAGGCCGTGGAGGAGATGACCTCGCAGGACGACAACCTGGACGCCGTGTTCCGCTACCTCGTGGATGAACGCTGACCGATCATGTTCCAGCCGCTCGCCCATCTTCACGTTCGCCAGCTCACCAACGGGCGCAAGGGCATGATGCTGCTTGTGCTCGCGTTGATGCCGATCGGCATCACAGCGCTCTACATGACCGGCGGCGCCACCGATCCGGCCGTCAACCTGTGGTTCCTGTTCGGCATCTATCCGTACCTGATGGGCCTGCTCGTCAGCCTCGTCTACGGCACCTCGATCATGCATGCCGAGATCGACGGCAAGACGCTCGTCTATCTGTTCACCCGGCCGGTGCCCAAGTGGAAGGTCGTCGTCGCCAAGTACGTTGCCACGGTGGGCTTCATCGGCCTGCCGATGATGATCAGCCTCGGCATCGCCTGGTCGGTGCTGGGCATGCCGGGCGGCATCGTCGGCATCGGCGCGCTGGTGATCCAGCTGGCTGTCGGCCTGATCGCCTGGACCGGCATCTTCGCCGCCGTCGGCCTGCTCGTGCCGAAGCACGCGGTGCCGGTGGGCATTGTCTACGCGCTGGTGATGGAGCTGGTCTTCACGCTGATCCCGGCGCTGGTGAACTACCTGACGATCAACTTCTATCAACGTTCGATCATGGTCGAGATGTTCGGCAATGCCGGGCAGCCGCCGAACCGCATGGTGGGCGACGCGCCGTTGATGGTGGCGCTGCTGGTACCCGTGCTGATCGGCGGCGTGGGCGTGGCCGTGGCGGCGTGGGTGAGCACGCATCGCCAGTTTGTGGAGAGCCACGCGCAGGCAGGGGCATAGCGGCGAGCGCGCGACGACGACGATGTGGAAGGCATCGGTGGCGGGCTTTTCCGCCATCCGGTGGATATGTGTTGGCAATTGTGATAACGTGCGGACGTTCAAACGGAAAACCCGTCGCCCCGAAGACCTATGTCGATCCGCATGCGTGCGCCCCGGCGTCTGTTCCCGCTGCCCGGCCTCACATTGCTGACCCTCGTCTTGTTGTTGCTGTCCGGGGCGCAACAGGTCTTCGCGCAGCCGGCGGGTGGCGACAACACGCCCGCCGCGGATGACTCCGCCAACGCGCAGACCTCGCCCTCCGTCGGCGCCGCGCCCGACAACACTCCGCCGCTCACGCCCGACGAGACCGCCCGCCTGCGCGCGCTGCTCACGCTGGTCGCCGGCGGTGGAACGCAACCGCCTGCTGCACACGCCGACACCGCTGCGCCGGCCGCGGGTGCCGGCACCGGTGTCGCTGCTGCGCCCGCCGCCTACCAGCCGAAGTTCTACGACAAGCTGATCGAGCCGATCAGCGCGGAGATCGGCGAGTGGTACCTCTACTTCAACGGCACCGAGGGCCACAACGCGTGGTGGGTGACGATCCTGATCGGCTTCGGCCTGCTGTTCTGCGGCTTCCTGCTCGGCCTGATCGTGATCACCGTGATCCATCCACTGCTCACGCGGCTCGCGAAGATGACGAAGAACGAGCAGGACGACCTGCTGATCGGCGCGATCAAGTACCCGCTGGAAAAATTCTTCCAGGTCGTCGGCGTCTCGATCGCCGCCTACTGGTGGGCATGGCCGATCCACCAGGGCGATCCGACCAACCTGGTCTACGCGATCATCGTCCAGTTCTTCTTTGTCTGCATGTGGCTCGTGGCCGGCGCATTCCTCTGGAAGTTCGCCGATTTCATCGTCGGTATCCTCACCGAGATCGCCCAGTCCACCGAGACGAAGTTCGACGATCAACTCGTGCAGCCGATCAAGAGCACACTGCGAGCATCCGTCGCGATCTTCGTGGGCCTGATGCTGATCCAGTCGGTCGGCTGGGACATCGGCGCGATCCTCGCCGGCCTCGGCCTCGGGGGCATCGCGTTCGCTCTGGCCGGGCAGGAGACGATCAAGAACCTGTTCGGGTCGATCACGGTGTTTGCCGACCGGCCGTTCCGCATCGGCGACACGATTGCCGTCGGCGACGTGAAGGGCACCGTCGAGTCGATCGGCTTCCGCAGCACGCGCGTGCGCACGTGGGACCAGACTGAAGTGACGATGCCGAACAAGCAGTTCACCGACAGCCGGGTGGAGAACCTGACGCGCCGCAAGGTGCGCCGCTTCACGGCCAACTTCGGCTGCACCTACGACACCACGCGCGAGCAGATGACCCTGCTGGTCGACGGCATCCGCGTGCTGCTCAACAAGATCGACGCGGTGGACAAGGAATCGATCACCGTCTACTTCACCGAGTTCGGCGAGTCGTCGATCAACCTGCTGGTTCGCGCGAGCATCACCGAGCTGAACTACGCGAAGTACATGTCGATCGTGCAGGATCTGAACTTCGCGATCTGGGCGCTCTACGACGAGCTCGGCGTGGCGATGGCCTTCCCGACCCGTACGCTGGAGTTCGGCACGAGCGCCATCGACGCGCTCTCGGCCCTGGGTGGCAAGGGTGCCACGAAGGCGGCCGCCGCGACGAAGTCCACCACCACGAAGGCCGCGGCGAAGAAGAAGACCACGCCGGCCAGCAAGAAGAAGGGCGGTCGGTCGGCCGGTGCAAAGGTGGCAGCGCGGGCCGAGGGCGCCTCCCTGAAGACGTCCGACCGGACCGACGCGGACCTGGACCTGACCGACTGATCGCGACCGGTGTGACGGGCCGGGTTTCGCGTGCAAACCGCAGGGCCGCTGTCTACGATTGCATCGACTACCCGCGCCAACGCCCGTTGCATGCCGGACGCTGCCGATACCGCTACCCGCCGAGCGCAGGAGGCCGCTGCCAGGGCTGCTGCCCCGGACGACTCGCGGCCGCTCGAAGAGCTCGAGGACCACGAGCTGATGCTGCTCGTGAAGGCCGAGAGCCTGCCGGCGTTCGAGACGCTGTTCCGTCGCTTCGAGCGGCCGATCTACAGCTACTTCGCGCGGCTCTCGTCCGATCGCGTCGGCGCCGAGGACTACACGCAGGATGTGTTCACGCGGCTGTGGTCGAGCCGGCACCTCTACGAGCCGACCGGCAAGTTCACGAACTACCTCTACCAGATCGCGCGCAACTACTGGATCAACGAGCTCAAGCGCCGCAGCATCCGCCCGCGCGGCGCAAACCTCGAGACGGTGCTGCCGTTTGCCGAGAGCGAGCATCGCGACGACCAGCCGCTGACCAACCTCGTCCGGCGCGAGCTGGGCGAGCTGATCGACAAGGCGCTGAGCGAGATTCCCGACGAGCAGCGCGAGGTGTTCATCCTGTCGCGGCATCACAAGCTGCGGTACCAGGAGATCGCCGAGATCATGGACATCCCGGTGCGCACCGTGGAGTCGCGACTGGTGCTGGCCACGCGCAAGCTGATGAGCAAGCTGGCCGCGTGGCGCCGTACGCTCTGAGCGTCTGAACGCGCGCAGTGGCTGCCCGCGAATCGCGATTCCGGGCGAGCCGGGGACGTGAGTCCCCGGAGGGGTACACCGACGAAGCGTGTGACGAATGCGGGCGGCCCTCGACACTCCCCTCCGGGGACTTACGTCCCCGGCTCGCCCGGAATCGGAACACCCGAACTTGCGGCTCCGGTGCGGACCATGTGAAGTTGAAGTTGAACGACGCTGGCTCACGACGACTCGAAGAGGGCGACGACAATGCGGCCGACAATCCTTGGCACCGTGTTTCCTGTGGTGGCCTTCGTGGTGGGCGTGGCGGTCGGCGCATTCCTGCCGCCCGGCATCATTCCCGGCACCGGGCCGAACAAGCCCGACGGCACGCCGAAGGGCCCGCCGCCCACGCCGGTGCAGGCGTTCGAGACGCTGTGGAAGGAAATCACCGGCGGCATGGCCAGCGCCGCGAACAAGAGTGGTGGTGGCGGCAGCAGCAACAGCACCAACACTGGCGGCAGCGGGTCCACGACAGCGCCCGGTGATCCGCGCACCCCCGAGGCGATTGCCGCCGAGCAGGCCCGTCGCCGGCAGGACGCGATGGCGCTCAATCACAAGCCGTTGCTGCTCGCCGGTGTGCACGACGGCCGCACGCTGGTAGTGCAGGCCGCCGACGGCACGCGGCGCAACGTGGT